>CALXTD010000009.1 GCA_944391315.1 uncultured Alphaproteobacteria bacterium
TTGTTTTTGACGATATAATGCATTAACGACAAAATCTGACGGGGATTTTATAAGATACTTTTAAAAATCATAAAAGGGGATTTTTATAGAAAATATAGTATTTAAGCTATTTAGTCCGCACCCATAATAATCACTTGGAGAGCTTCTCGTAAACCTTGCCATATTCTTTCATGGATTTTTTCAGTAATCTTAGGGCTTTGGAGGTAGGAATAACCTTACGATTAACTTTTTTCTTGCCTATTTTCCGAAGTATACGACTTAAAACTTTCCACATTCTATTTCTCCTTTCTTGTTAGAAAATGAGCAGCTGAAATTTTTCTCTTTTTTTACCTTTGAAATACATTTATCCCCCATCATTTTTTGACGGTATAATACATGACCGACAAAATCTGCCGAGGATTTTATAAGATACTTTTGCGAGTCTTAAAAAGATATTTTTATGCGGTTCGGACAAGAACAAGTCATAAATTAACATATAAAATGTTTGTTAATAACCTAAAAAAGTGGGACAATAGTGGGATAAAATAAAACCCTCTTCAAAAGAGAGGGCTTAAAAATGGCGCACTCGGCGGGGTTCGAACTCACAACCTTCTGATCCGTAGTCAGATGCTCTATCCAATTGAGCTACGAGTGCATTCAACTAAGTTCGATAAGTTTAATATAACGAAATAAAAAATAATGCAAGCAAAATTTTTATAAATTTAAAAGAATTTTAATTTGTTAAAACTAAGATAATGCCTAAGGTTGATAAATTTTTTTGCAAAAAATAGGGATTAAGACTTGTTTTTATGCAAAATAACCTTTACAAATAAATAGAAAAGAGTAAAACATAAATCTGAAATAAATCGGTTTAATAAAAGGTTCGTTTTATGAAAAAGACAGTATTAAATTTATCACTCGCAGCGCTTTCTGTTATGCTGATAAGCGGCTGCAAATCCAGCTCAGAAGCTTTGTTTCCGTCGATTGTCGGGTCTGAGGAAGACTACGCCCGCAACGACATGCCGATATTAGGAACAACGAATTTTGAACCGATAGAAGTTTCAGACGGCAGCGAAACCGGAACTTTTGTTGGGCAAAAAGTTATATCTTTCCGCAAGGAATTGACTCAACTTCAGGATTCGATTCGTACCAACAATCAAGAATTGCAGTCTATCAGAGCCTCTGTAATCAGCAATGCCTTGCAGTATCATAAAAACATCGGTGCGATTGAGGCAAAATTACAGGTAGGCACAACCCCTGGAAACCCGAATATGTATCAGGTTTTGCAAAGCGCTCAAACGAATATTCAGACCATGAATGTTAATACCGATGCTTTGAATCAGCTTTCAGCAAGAGTCGCCTCTGACGCAGCCATGACCGAATATTTGTTGGATTCGATACGTGCGGCCTATAGTGTTTCCGGTGCTGTTGATGAAGATCACCGCCAGTTGCGGATTCTTGAAAACGAAACCAATCAAACCTCAATCTTGATGAATAGCTTGCTGTCAGAGGTTAATGCCGATGTTTCACGCCAACAGCAATATGTTGAAACCGCGCGCAACTATATCATTGACTTGAATGAGGCGATTAAGGTTGGTAGCTATGGTGTTGCCAATGCGCCGTTAACCAGCAGCATTGTCCGTCCGACCGGAAGTGCTTTGCTTGTTGGAAAGCCGATTCCCGTAGCCAGTGGCAAGCCGTTGTTTACGGTCAAATTCAACCGCGATAATGTCAATTATGAAGATGGGTTGGAGCAAGTTGTCAGCAGCGCAATGGATAGAAAACCAAATGTCTTTTTTGATATTGTTGCCATCAGCCCGATGAATGGCAGCACCGCCAGCAAAAATATGGCCCAGAAAAAAGCCACGGCAATCTTCCAAGATATGATAAACATGGGCGTCAGCGCTGAAAAGATTTCAATCTCATCACGCAGTAGCGCAGAAGCCTCTTCGGCCGAAGTCCAAATTTTTGTAAGATAATAACAATAAAAATTAAAAACCTGGGTATTGTTTACTCAGGTTTTTTATATCCAATAAAACAGTTACATCATGATAAATATAACTAAACAAATCTGTAAGTTTAATGAAGATAAAGATATAAAAGAGTTCTGTCTCAAATGTAATGATGTTAATATATTTTCTGCACTGAAAATAGAAAATACGGAAATATATCACTCTAACATGATTGCATGGTTGTTTAATCCATACCAAACACATGGGCTAAAAAATAAGTTCTTTCAATATTTTTTAAAAAACTGTCATCTTGAAGACATTGATGCTCAAGACATAAAGAGAGTACGCCGAGAACATGAAAACACAGATATTTTGCTAGAGGGAACAAACTGGTGCATTGTCATTGAAAACAAAATATATTCCATGCAACACAGCAATCAGCTAAAGCGTTATGAAGAAACAATACAAAAAGAATTTTCAGATATAAAAAAATTTTATTTTATTTACTTAAAACCGAGATTAAACGAACTGTTACCATCTTCTTGGAAGTATATAAGTTATGATATAATTTACCGCACGATAAAAGATGTTTTACAGAAAGAGAAACTATCAGAGAAGGTTAAATTTTTTCTGACACAATATTTGGAGACAATAGCAATGTTTACAGAAAACGATGAGGCTAAAGAATTATACCTTCAGTTATATCTCCGTTACAAAAGCCTTTTTGATAAAGTTTTTGAATATAAAGAAAACGAGCAAAAATCATTAAAACAAATATTAGAAGATATAATCATAGCTGAAACAAAAAATTTGGGGATACATCCTTTAGATAGCACAAATGCATTTGTTCGTTTTTGCTCATCAGAAATGAATAAAAAAGAGCTTTGCTACAGTGAAAATTGGGTCGAAGAAAAAAATATTATATTATTTGAATTTCAAAATAAAAAAGACGAATTACTTTTAGATGTTGTTGTTGGACATACTGGTAAAAAAAATGAAAACAAAAGAAACAACCTAATAAGATATTTATGCAATAAATTGGGGTATTCGGATAATGACATTAAAAATTATCAAGAAAAAAAATGGGCTCATATTTATTCTGAATGTATATTAAGTAAAGAAGAGTATTGGAATAATAGAAGCGATATAAAAGAATTTAAGAAAAGAATAAAAAATAGCATAACTAAATTGGTAAAAAAATTTGATAATTATTTATCATGCTATAAAGATGAACAAAAGCGGTAGGTTTTATCCTGCCGCTTTTTTTTGTGATTGGTGGAGGTAAGCGGGATCGAACCGCTGACCTAATGATTGCGAACCATTCGCTCTCCCAACTGAGCTATACCCCCAGATTTTGCCTAATTAAAAACCGCCCCAAAGGACGGTGTTGAAAACTGGTGGAGGTAAGCGGGATCGAACCGCTGACCTTTTGAATGCCATTCAAACGCTCTCCCAACTGAGCTATACCCCCAGCGATAAAGCGACTATAAAGAATCAAAATCCACTTGTCAAATAAAAAAAGAATAAAAAATCACAAAAAGATTATGAATCACCGGCAAAAACTTTTCGAAAGCCAGAGAAACAGCCTTGTGCCCAAGCCATGAAGAGATAATTTTCTTCTGTATCAGCAGATTTTGTTTCAGCAATGGCCTTAAATCCTTGGCTTTGTAATAGACGTAGTCCCGCAATATTTGAAACCTTAATATGCCCCATCAAGTTAGGACGATTCCGCCTGACATAACGCAATAGCTTGGTTGCAATTTTCTTGCGCTGATACTCGGATTGTACGCATAAATGCAAAATTTCGTTTAACGTGCTGAGATAAATCAACCCCTTTATTTTTCGCCGGTCAACAAAAACAAAAATTTGGCTCAAGGCAATATTTGCCGCAGAAATACCATTGCTCTCGCAAAGACGGCAAATCTCTTCATAATCCGACGGATGGGCTTTTCTAATCATAAAATACCTCAACTTCTGTGATGAAAAGAAGATAAATGATTATGGTTAAAGAAGCCTAAATATTTTAAGAAAGATTATTAATAATAAAGGCAGGAGATTTCCTGCCTTTTGCTTTTTAAATATCCAAATCGTCAACAAATTTTGCGCGTTCGATAATAAACTTAAAGCGCGTTTCCGGATTTTTACCCATAAGACGCTCAACCTGGCGCCGTGTCTCAAAGGCTTCTTCCTTGCCTTCTTCGGTAGCGGTATCAGGCAACATCACCCGCAACAACATACGGTTTTTCTTATCCATGGTTGTTTCTTTAAGCTGTTGCGGGCTCATTTCGCCCAAACCTTTAAAGCGACTGATATCGGGCTTTATATTGCCTTTAACAATTTTTGCTAAAATCTTGTCTTTTTCAATATCATCAAGCGCGTAGTAATTTTTGCCTCCGGCCACGATTTTGTACAATGGCGGCGTTGCGATATAAAGATGTCCGTTTTCAATCAGCTTCGGCATTTGCTGATAGAAAAATGTCATTAACAACGAGGCAATATGCGCACCGTCGACATCGGCATCGGTCATGATGATGATTTTTTCATAGCGGAGATTATCTTCCACATAGTTTTCTTTAATGCCGCAACCCAAAGCCTCAATCATATCCTTAATTTCTTGGTTTTGGGTGATTTTATCAAGCGAGGCACTGGCCACATTCAAAATCTTTCCGCGCAAAGGCAAAATCGCTTGGGTTACGCGATCACGCCCCATTTTGGCCGAGCCACCGGCGGAATCTCCCTCAACAATAAAAATTTCGGTATTTTCGGCAGCTGCTTGCGAACAATCTGCAAGTTTCCCCGGAAGACGAAGCTTTTTGGTCGGGGCTTTGCGGTTTTGAACCTTTTCTTCTTTTTTCTTTTTGCGAGCTTCTGCACGTTCAATCACATATTCAAGCAAAGCCGAAGCGTTTTCAACATCGGAGGTTAACCAGTGGTCAAATGAATCTTTAACCGCCTGTTCAACCAAGCGAATGGCTTTGGATGAGGTGAGTTTGTCTTTAGTTTGCCCTTGGAATTGCGGGTCACGAATAAAGACTGATAACATAATGCAGGCGTTGCTCAAAAAGTCTTCAGCCGTAATTGAAGCGGCTTTTTTAACATTTGCCATTTCGCCATATTCTTTAAGGCCGCGAACCAAAGCGGTTTTGAAGCCGAGCTCATGCGTTCCGCCTTGCGGCGTAATAACCGTGTTGCAGTAAGAATGGCAGAAACCGTTTTCATCTTCCGGCCAGGTAATCGCCCATTCGACTTTACCTTCGTCATTGGATAAGTCGGCTTCACCGGAAAACATGGTGCGGCTGATGGTGGCACGACTGCCGATTTGATAGTTCAAAAAGTCACGCAAACCATTTGGAAAATGAAGCTCAGCCTCTCTTGGTGTCGGGTCATCTTCAGCCAAAAGCTCTGGCGCACATTTCCATAAAATCTTTATCCCCTTAAACAAAAAAGCTTTTGAGCGGGCCATACGATAGATGCGGTTTGGCATAAAGGAACGAGAACCAAAAATCTCGGCATCAGCATGAAAGGTGATAGACGTTCCGCGGCGGTTCGGAGCATTTCCGATCAAAGTAAGCGGGGTCAACGGCTTTCCTTTAGAATATTCTTGGCGATAAAGCTTTTTATCACGAGCAATTTCAACCACCAGCTTGTCTGATAAAGCGTTCACTACCGATAAACCGACACCATGCAAACCACCCGAAACTTTATAAGCGCCACCGCCGAACTTTCCGCCCGAGTGCAAAACCGTCATAATGACTTCTAGCGCTGATTTGTTTGGATATTTGGGGTGCGGATCAACCGGAATACCGCGGCCGTTATCGGCAATCGTAACCGATAAATCAGCGTTAACGCTCACCTCAATATGATTGGCATAACCGGCAACAGCCTCGTCCATAGAGTTATCCAAAATTTCTGCGACCAAATGGTGCAAAGCGGTTTCGTCCGTACCGCCGATATACATTCCGGGGCGATGACGAACCGGCTCTAATCCTTCCAAAACTTCAATATCTTGAGCCGAATAAGACGGGGCAACAGCCGTGGTTGCTTCAAATAAATCAGACATATCTAACCTTACAACTTTCTAAAAACTTGAGGGCAATATACTTCAAAAGCCCTTATTTTTCAAGCGATAAAAGCAGATTGGGAACAAAATTTTTTGAAATAGAATTTTATTGACAAAATTTTCGATATGTATTAAAAAGTAAGCAACGTTTAATTATTAAAATATTATATTGTATGAAAAAAGAAATTACCTTTTGGATTGGTGCTTCTGCCGTGTCGACAATTATTGTTGCAGCTCATCCTGATGTAGATTTTAAGCAAATGATTCTTGTTGCCATGCTGGCGATTGTACTTTGGTTATGCGGCTATGTTTTTGAACGTAGTTTAGCACAGGACCCATGGAGCGAAAGCCCTGTTCCGAAGCAAAAGAAGTGGATTGCGAGCCTTATCTTTTATGGTTTGGGCATATGCCTTTCTGTTTATGTGGATTTGGGTTACTGGTATGTGGCGATAGGAACAATCATTATCATTGGCGGTCTTTCCGATGACAAGAAATTTCCGACGCGGCAGGAATGGTTTGAAATCTTTAAAGTCGCTTTGGCTTTCTTGATTATAGCCTCTCTTTTTGTGTTTTTGTTCCAGTTTATTGAATTTTTCCCCGCCTAAGCGGGGTTTTTTTTGTTTTTAAATAAAAAAACACTTGCATTTTTCAAGATTAAAGAGTAAAAACAGCCCTGTCAGAGCAATGGTGCTCTGATGATTGTTAACAAAATACACACGCAGATAAGGCGGAAGGTTAATGAAAATCATTTCGCTCCGGTGCTTTAGCAATAAAGCCAAACATCTGCGGAGGAATAACCGGAAAAGGATAAAAAATATGGCACTTCCTACATTTACAATGCGTCAGATGATTGAAGCTGGCGTACACTTTGGTCACCATGCGCGTCGTTGGAACCCGCAGATGGCTCCGTATATCTATGGCAAAAAAGACAATGTTCACATCATTGACTTGCGCAAAACTTTTCCAATGCTTTATACAGCTTTGGCAACTGCTCGTGATGTTGCTGCTAACGGCGGCCGCGTTCTGTTCGTCGGAACAAAACGTCAGGCTCAAGACATTGTTAAAGAAAACGCTGAAAGATGCGGTCAGTTTTATGTAAACTACCGTTGGCTCGGCGGTATGCTGACAAACTGGAAAACCGTTCACAAATCAATCGCTCGTTTGGTTAAATTAAACGAGATGGAAGAAAAGAACGCTTACGAAGGCTACACCAAAAAAGAAATGCTCAACCTCAAAAAAGAACAGGCTAAACTGTCTCAGGAATTGAGTGGTATCATGAATATGGGTGGTCAGCCGGACTTGTTGTTCGTTATTGATACTCCGAAAGAAGCTTTGGCTGTTAAAGAAGCTAAAAAGCTTGGTATTCCTGTTATCGGTATTACCGATACCAATGCAAATCCGAATGATGTTGATTTGCCGGTTCCGGGTAATGATGATGCTATCCGCGCCATCCAGCTTTATTGCGAATTGATGTCTTCTGCCATCATTGATGGTATGCAGGCTGAAATCGCTTCTCAGGGCTTGAAGGTTGAAGAAATGGTTGAAGGCGTTGAAGCCGAAGCCAAAGCAACCAAAAAAAGAGCTCCGCGCAAAGCAAAAGCTGAAACCAAGGAAGAAGCTTCTGCCGAATAATCTTTAGGCAGAAAACAAAATTGCGGCGGTATGAATTCATATCGCCGCCCCCATTACAAAATTTCACGAAAATAGGGAAAAATAAAATGACAGAGATTACAGCCGCAAAGGTAAAAGAATTAAGAGAAACAACCGGCGCCGGAATGCTTGATTGCAAAAAGGCTTTGACCGAAACCGCAGGTGATATGGAAAAAGCAATTGACTGGTTGCGCAAAAAAGGCTTGGCTTCTGCTGCCAAAAAAGCAAGCCGCATTGCAGCTGAGGGCTTGGTTGCTGTTGCTGTTGAAGGAAACAAAGGCGCTGTTGTTGAAGTAAACTCCGAAACAGACTTTGTCGCCAAAAATGATATCTTCCAAGAATTTGTTGAAGATGCTGCCAAAGTTGCTTTGATAGACAATGGTGATATTGAAGAAATGAAAAAATTTGCTTGCCCGAAGGTTCACAAACCTTTCTGCGAGCGCTTGACCGATATGATTGCCAAGATTGGTGAAAATATGAACCTCCGCCGTGCTAAAACTTTGGAAGTTAAAGACGGTGTTGTTGCTTCTTACGTTCACAGTGCAACTCGTCCGGGACTTGGCAAAATCGGCGTTTTGGTTGCTTTAGAATCTCCGGCAGATAAAGAAAAACTTCGTGAACTCGGCAAACATATTGCTATGCACATTGCTGCTTCAAATCCGTTGTTCCACACTATTGCTGATGTTGCTCCTGAAGCTTTGGAAAGAGAAAAAGCTATTTTCTCTGAACAGGCTTTGGCTTCAGGCAAACCGGCAAATATTGTTGAGAAAATGGTTGAAGGTCGTATCCGCAAATACTATGAAGAAGTTGTTCTTGAAGAACAAGCTTATATCATGGATCCGGATAAGAAAGTTAAACAAGTTATCGCTGACGCTGAAAAAGAACTCGGCGCTCCGATTAAGATGACTGGCTATGTTTGCTTCAAACTCGGTGATGGTCTTCAGAAAAAAGAAGAAGACTTTGCTGCCGAAGTTGCTGCTCAGTTGGCTCACTAATCAAGTTCCTCTTTCTCAGAGGTATAACAAGCAAGCCGCTTTCCGCAAGGAAGCGGTTTTGCTTTATGCATAAAATAAAAAATCCTGCTCTCTTATCAAAAGGCAGGATTTTCTTTTTAAATATAAAAATTAAATATCCAAGTTAACAACGTTTAATGCATTATCTTGAATAAATTCTTTACGCGGTTCAACCACATCACCCATAAGGGTCGCAAAGGTTTCATTTGCTTCTTCAATTTGGTTGATTTTAACCTGCAACAAAGAGCGAGCTTCCGGATCAAGAGTTGTTTCCCAAAGTTGCTCAGGGTTCATTTCGCCCAATCCTTTATAGCGGTTAATGGTAATACCACGTTTTGCTGCGGCAATAATGGCATCAATAAGCGCAACCGGACCGCTGATTTTCTTTTCCAGTCCTTGCTTTGAAACCAAAGTGCTGGGCTGACCAAAGCTTTCTTTCAAGAATGCGCTCATCTCGTTAATCATTTGTGCTTCTTGGCTTTCCTGAACTTTCAGCTCAAGAACATGTTCTTCGGTCACACCGCGAAGTGTGCGGCTGAATTTGATGTCATTATTATCAAGCAATTCAGCTTTCCAGCCTTTATCATATTCTGCCTCTAAAGAATCCATACGAACGGCAAGTTCATTTAATGTATTGACCATAGCAGCCTTATCAGCGCGCAAAGCCGGACTGAAAATACCCATAATAGCCGCTTGCTCAACGATTCTTTCCGGAACAGACTTGCTCAAGTTAACAATCAGACTGTGAGCTTTGCGGTTTTGTTCAACCACCGAGATTAAATCCTCACCCATAATCTGTTCGCCGTCGGCACGAATAAGAGTAGCATCGTCGCATCCGCCACGGTTAAGGTAGTTATCCATTTCTCTCTCGTTTTTGATATAAATAATGGAGTTTCCTTTTTTTACCTTATACAAAGGTGGCTGAGCGATATAAACATAGCCACGTTCAATAAGTTCCGGCATCTGACGATAGAAGAATGTAAGAAGTAGAGTACGAATATGGCTGCCATCGACATCGGCATCGGCCATGATAATGATTTTATGATAACGACATTTATCGGGATTAAAGTCATCACGTCCGATTCCCGTACCCAAAGCGGTAATAATCGTTCCGATTTCAGCCGAATTAAGCATTTTATCAAAACGCGCACGCTCAACGTTAAGAATTTTACCTTTCAACGGCATAATTGCTTGCGTTTTGCGGTCACGTCCTTGTTTTGCAGAGCCGCCAGCGGAATCTCCCTCTACGATAAATATTTCAGAAAGAGCGGGATCTTTTTCTGAGCAGTCGGCTAACTTACCCGGCAGAGAAGCAACGTCAAACACGCCTTTTCTGCGAGTCAACTCGCGTGCTTTACGAGCAGCTTCACGCGCAGTTGCAGCTTCAACAATTTTTCCGACAATAATTTTAGCTTCATTGGGGTGTTCATCAAGCCATTCTTTGAGCTTGTCACCGACAACACTTTCAACCACCGGACGAACCTCAGAAGATACGAGCTTGTCTTTTGTTTGTGAAGAAAATTTCGGATCCGGAACTTTAACAGATAAAACGCAGGTCAAACCTTCGCGCATATCATCACCGGTTAATGAAACTTTTTCTTTTTTCAGCAAGCCGTTTTCCATGATGTAGTTATTGATAGTGCGGGTAAGTGCGCCACGGAATCCTGCCAAATGCGTACCACCGTCTTTTTGCGGAATATTGTTAGTATAGCAGAGCATACTTTCGTTATAAGCGTTAGTCCATTGAATGCCGGCCTCAACTTGAATGTCATTAGCTTCGCCGGAGAAGAAGATGATTTCTTCATGCAGAGGAGCTTTAGATTTGTTTATATGAGCAACAAAAGCCTTCAACCCACCTTCATAATGAAAATCAACTTCACGAGGTTCTGGTCCGCGTTTATCAATCAGTTTAAGATAAACGCCGGAGTTCAAAAAGGCTTTCTCACGAATGGCGCGCTCTAATGTTTCAAAACTAAATTCTGTTTGTGTAAATGTCTCAGGAGAAGGCAGGAAGGTAACTTCTGTACCATGCATTCCCGGCGCATCAGCCACAACCTTGAGGTGTTCGGTAACATTACCATTGGCAAACATTGCAACATGCTCTTTTCCATTACGCCAAATACGGAGCTTAAGCCATGTTGACAAGGCATTAACCACCGACACGCCCACGCCGTGCAAACCACCGGAAACTTTATAGGAATTGTTATCAAACTTACCACCGGAGTGAAGCTCGGTCATAATAACTTCGGCGGCAGAAATACCTTCTTCTTTATGAATATCAACCGGAATACCACGTCCGTTATCACGAATAGTGGCAGACCCGTCAGGATTAAGAATAATCTCGGTTTTATCGCAATATCCGGCCAAAGCTTCATCAATGGCGTTGTCCAACACCTCATAAATCATATGGTGCAGACCTGAACCGTCATCAGTATCACCGATATACATTCCTGGGCGTTTGCGTACAGCGTCCAAGCCCTTCAAAACCTTAATCGAATCAGCGCTATATTCTTTTTCTTCCTTGTTTATTTCTTCCTGAGTCATTTCGTGAGTCATAATACAAACAAATCCTTTTTTAAGTAAAAAATATCTACAAGAAAGATACAACAAATTCTGTTTCAAACCAAGCACAAAATCAAAAAAATACCCCAAAACGGGGATAATTTTTGCATTTTTTTAGCTCAAAAAAATTGTAACAGAAGTTTAACACAAAAAAATTAAAAACTATGCTAGAATAAGATAATGCTAAAAGGAGGCAAGGGTTAAACAAGGGCTTTTCTTCACAACAAAAATAAAAATCTTTTAGCAGAACGGAGCGGCGCCAAATAACCTCCCTCTCTCATAATAAAGTTATCAACGCCGCCCGTTAAAATCCGCAGGCAATTCCGTAAGACCTGCGGATTTTTTTTAATGCGCTTCTGTCCAGTTATTGCCGACGCCGACTTCGGCAATCAACGGCACGGTAGTTTCGGCCGCACTTTCCATAATCTGTTTGATAAGAGCCGCGGCTTGTTCGACTTCTTCTTCGGGGGCTTCAAACACCAATTCGTCGTGAACTTGCAACAGCATTTTTGTTTTTAAACCCGATTCTTCTAGGGCTTTTTGCACTTTTATCATCGCGAGCTTGATAATATCAGCAGCGCCGCCTTGAATTGGAGCGTTAATCGCCGCACGCTCGGCATTAGCAACGATTCTTTTGTTGGTGTCATTAATTCCGGGGATAAAGCACTTGCGCCCAAACGGCGTTTCTACATAACCATGCTCATGGGCAAAAGCGATTGTTTCGCTCATATAAGTTTTTATCTCGGGCATTTCGCGAAAATATGCGTCGATATAAGCTTTAGCTTCGTCATTAGATACGCCAATTTGTTTTGCCAAACCATATTGCGAAATTCCGTAAATAATTCCGAAGTTAATAGCCTTGGCATGACGACGCAAATCCGGTGTAATCTCTTCTAATGGCAATTTAAAGACTTTAGAAGCCGTTGCGGCATGAATGTCTGCGCCATGGGCAAAAGCCTCTTTCAGGGCTTTAACATCGGCAACCGACGCCATAAGCCGCAACTCCACTTGAGAATAGTCGGAAGAAATAATTTTATAGCCTTTGGGGGCTATAAAACAGGAACGAATTTTTTTGCCTTCGTCACTGCGGATAGGAATATTTTGCAGATTCGGATTAGACGAGGCCAAACGTCCGGTATTAACCACGGTTTGTGAAAAGGTCGTGTGAACACGGCTATTTTTATCCAAGAGTTCGAGCAAAGAGTCGGTATAAGTGCTTTTGAGTTTTGAAAACCCGCGCCAGTCCAAAATTTTTTGCGCCAGCTCGATTCCTTCATCGGCTAGTTTTTCCAACACATCGGCACCGGTCTGCCACGAACCTCCGGCAGTTTTTTTGCCCTTAATCGCATTTTTTTCAAACAAGATGACGCCGATTTGCTTAGGTGAGCCGAGGTTAAATTCTTCACCGGCCAGTTGATAAATTTCTTGTTCTAATTGCTTGAGGTTTTGTTCAAATTCATGACTGAGAGCTTTTAGTGCAGCAGCATCAACCAATACGCCGTTATCTTCCATGATTTTAAGCGTTTGAATCAAGCCGCGGTCAAAATGCTCATAAATAAAGGCCTTATGTTCTTTAACCAAACGGTTTTTGAATATTTTATAAAGACGCAGCGTAAAATCAGCATCTTCGGCGGCATAATCAACTGCTTTTTCCAGCGGAACAAGGTCAAAGGTAATCTTGTTTTTGCCGCTGCCGCAAACTTCTTCATAAGCAATCATCTTGTGGTTAAGAAACAGCATGGCCAGTTCATCAAGCCCATGCCCATGCTGCGATGAATCCAATACATAAGACATAACTGCGGTATCTTCAATCGGAAAAACGTCGCAGTCTTCACCCAAAACCTGAGCAATAAAATGCAGGTCAAATTTAATATTATGCCCGATTTTGAGAATGGACTTGCTTTCCATGAGCGGACGCAAATATTTTTTGACGATAGTAAAATTCAGCAAAGGAACCTGATTTTGCGCAGGAGCCGAACCAAACAAATCGCCGTTTGCTGCGCCGTCATTATAAACCAATGGCAAATAAGCAGCTTCGCCGATATCCGTCGCGATGGAAATCCCTACGATTTTATCAAAATAAGGGTTAAGGCCGGTTGTTTCGGTATCAAAAGCAAAGGCGCGTTTTTCTTTAATCTTGTCAGTCCATTTTTTTAGGACAATCTCGTCTGTTATCAACTCGTAGTCTTGTTTGGGCGCTAAAAGCTCTTTAGGTATGGCAAAAGCCGATTCTTTGCCGCTTTCTTGTGCCTCGTCAAGGGCGTCACACCGCTCATTTGCCCATTGTTCAAAACGTGGTTTGAGCGTTCGAAAAGCATATTTATCGGCAAAGGCCATAAGCTTGTCGAGCTCGGGCTTTTGGCAAGCATAATCTTCAATCGGAAGCTCAACCGGAACATCGTTTTTAAGGGTTACCAGTTGCAAAGAAATTTCGGCGTCATGACGGTGGGCGATAAGATTTTCGCGGCGTTTATTTTGTTTGATTTCTCCGGCACGGTCCAAAACCTCTTGTAGCGAACCAAATTGATTAACCAGCTCGGCCGCGGTTTTAATTCCGATTCCCGGAACCCCAGGCACATTATCAATCGTATCACCGGCCAAGGCCTGAACATCAACCACTCGGTCGGGATAAACGCCGAATTTTTCTTTAACATCTTCGGGGGTGAAAAACTTGTCTTTCATCGGGTCATAATAAGAAACCCTGTCACGAATAAGCTGCATAAGGTCTTTATCAGCAGATACCACAACCGCCTCATAGCCTTTGTCGGTAGCTTGCTTGGCATAAGTTGCAATCAAGTCATCGGCCTCATAACCTTCCATCTCCAAATGATGGAGATTAAGCACATCAACCGCCTCACGAATAATTGGAAATTGCGGAACCAGCTCTTCGGGAACTTCGGGACGCGTCCCTTTATAATCCGAAAAAATTTGATTACGAAAGTTCTGCCGTTTTGCGTCAAATAACACCAAACAATAATCGCACTTAATCCTTGTTGTCAGTTTAAGAAACATATTGCTGAAACCATAGACGGCATTCACCGGCGTGTTGTCAGGAGAAGTCATCATCGGCAGTCCATAAAAGGCGCGGAAAATATAGCCCGAGCCGTCAATCAAACAAACTTTTTTAGGCATAATTCAAAAACTTCAACAAAGCCGATGAATGAAAATGCTTTTTATTCGCCGGCAGATAAAAAGAAGGCGCGTTCACTGCTGTTAACGGCACAAAAATCGGCGCGGAAATCGTCTTCGTATTCAGCGGTATAAGCTTTAACGGCACGAACAATACAATCTTCAACGGATAATCCGTTTTTCAGAGCGATGGTTTTGAGCTCGTTAAAAGTAGCATCATCAATTTGCGCAGATACGATAGTCATAAAATTTTCCTTAACTTATTTGATATAAAATACATACAACAATTGATGAATCCTGACAAGGGCAAATTCCATGGTAAAAAAGAACACAAAGAAAAAATCACCCAAGAAAAACAAAAAAAGAGAGTCAAAACAAAGATCTATATTAATGCGTTTGGCAATAAAAGTTGTTCTGGCGCTGGTGATAACTTTTGCCTTATGGATTCTGTGGTGCATTTATACCATGCCCGATATTGAAAAAGCGGTTGAACGCACGCGCCAACCCTCCACCATGATTATCGCCGAGAATGGAAATGAGATACATAGCTTCGGCAATGTATATTCTGAAGTTGTTTATTTGGACGAGCTCCCACCTTATGTGGCCGATGCAGTCATTTCAACTGAAGACAGACGCTTTTACGAGCATTTTGGCTTTGATATTATCAGCTTTACCCGAGCTATGCTGGTAAATTTGTGGCATCGGAGCTATGTTCAGGGTGGTTCAACCATAAGTCAACAAGTTGCCAAAAACTTATTTTTAACCGCAAACAAGACGATAAAAAGAAAAGTCCAAGAACTACTGCTTGCCTTTTGGTTGGAAAGCAAGTTTACCAAAGACCAGATTTTAACACTGTATTTAAATCGTGTGTATCTTGGCGCGGGAACTTATGGAATAGAGGCGGCATCGCAAAAATATTTTCAAAAATCCTCCCGCGATATGAACTTGCTTGAAGCAGCCATTATCGCCGGCATGTTAAAGGCGCCGTCACGTTATAATCTGATAGCCAGTGAAGAGAGAGCCAGAGAGCGTGCGGCTGTGGTGCTGGATAATATGGTAAAAGCAGAGGTCATAACCGAAGAACAGCGTCAAAATGCTTTGAAGATGAAACTCGGGCCGGAAAAATCTTATAAAGTAAAAGGTGCGCGCCATTTTGCTGATTGGGTATATCAGGATGTAAATGATTATATTGGAGAACGTGACAATGATATTTATGTTGCCACCACCTTAGATCAAGACATTCAGCAAAAGGCTGAAAAAATTCTTCACGATTCGCTAAAAGCTTGGGCTGCAAGAGATGTTACACAAGGCGCAATTGTGGTACTGGATAAACAGGGCGCGGTAAAGGCGATGGTTGGTGGTGTAAATTATGAAAAAAGCCAGTTTAACCGAGCCATACAAGCGTTGCGTCAACCCGGATCGTCTTTCAAGCCGTTTGTTTATTTAACCGCGCTGGAGAATGGTTTTTATCCTGATGATGTGGTTAACGATTCTCCGATAAATATCCGTGGCTGGAAGCCGGAGAATTATGATAAACAATATCATGGAGAGGTAACATTAACTGAGGCATTAAAGGATTCGCTCAATTTGGCCACCATCAATTTGGCTAATGCTGTTGGCCGAGATAAAATTATCAAAACCGCCAGAAGAATGGGAATAAGCACGCCGATAGAAAACACACCTTCCATGGCTTTAGGAGCGTTCGAGGTAAAAGTTTTGGACATGGCAGTGGCTTATGCTTCAATCGCTAATGGTGGCTATGAGGTTTGGCCGTATGCTATTCAAGAAATTTACACACGGGACGGCTATCAGCTTTATATGAGAGAACAAGACGATCCTAACCAAATTTTAGATGAGGACGCAGTAGAAGAATTAACCCAAATGCTGGAAGAGGTTTTGGATTCGGGAACCGGAAAAAGGGCAAAACTTCCGTTTTTTGCCGCTGGAAAAACCGGAACAACACAGGATTATCGCGATGCATGGTTTGTTGGATTTACTGATAACTATATTGCAGCGGTTTGGGTCGGAAATGATGATAATTCACCGATGAAAGGCGTTACCGGCGGCACGCTTCCTGTCCAAATCTGGAAAGAGGTCATGCTCGCGGCCGAAAATTAACATTCAAAAATATGATTAATAAAAAAATAGTGCTTTTATGTTTGAAAGAAATATATATAATACGAACCGAAGCAAATGATAATTATTGAAGAGGAAAATACAGATGAGACAAAAACCAGTAATGCTCCTTATTTTAGATGGCTGGGGCTATCGTGAAAAAACAACACAAGATAACGCTATTGAAATGGGAAACACCCCAAATTGGCACAAACTTGTCAGTGAATGTCCGACTTGTTTTGTTGAAACTTCTGGCTTAGACGTCGGTTTGCCGACCGGACAAATGGGCAACTCTGAAGTTGGTCACATGAACCTAGGTGCCGGACGTGTCGTCATGCAAGACTTGCCGAGAATAGATACCGCTATTGAAGATGGTTCAATAAGAGATAATCCGATTCTCAAAGATATGATTGAAACTTTGAAAAAGAGCGGCAAAACCTGTCATGTCATGGGCTTGATGTCACCGGGTGGTGTTCACTCTTCTCAGGATCATATCGTTGCTTTATGCAAAATTTTGGCAGATAGTAAAATTAATGTTGCCGTCCATGCTTTCTTAGATGGTCGCGATACGCCACCGACTTCTGCTCAAGAATATGTTAACAATTTTGAAAAAGAAATCAGTGCCTTGCCAACAGTAAAAATTGCCACGATTGCCGGCCGTTTTTATGCCATGGACAGAGATAAACGCTGGGATAGAATAGAAGCCGCCTATAACGCCATTGTTTTGGCTGAAGGAAATTATGCGCCGACTGCTAATGAAGCAATTGCCACTTCTTATGAGCGCGGGGTTAATGATGAGTTTGTCGTTCCTTGCGTGATTGATGGCTACAAAGGGGCAGAGGACGGCGATGTTGTTTTGATGTGTAATTTCCGTGCCGACCGCGCCAGAGAAATTTTATATGCCTTAGGCGATAAAGACTTTGACGGATTCTCTCGTAAGAAAATCGTTAATTTCGCAGAGTGCGTCGGTATGACCGAATATTCGGTTGACCACCGTCGCTTTATGAAAACTTTGTTCGGGCCGGAGGTTTTAACCAATATTTTTGGTGAGGTAATTTCAAAACATGGCTTGACCCAGCTTCGCATTGCCGAAACCGAAAAATACGCCCACGTCACATTCTTCTTCAATGGTGGAGAAGAGCGCGAGTTTAAAGGTGAAGAGCGGATTCTCATCCCCAGCCCGAAAGTTGCGACTTATGACCTCAAACCGGAAATGTCGGTTTATGAAGTAACCGAAAAACTGGTTGACGCAATCGAAAATCAAAAATTTGATGTCATTATCTGCAACTTTGCTAATGGTGACATGGTAGGCCACACCGGCATTATGGAAGCCGCATTGAAGGCCGTTGCCGCTGTTGATGACTGTGTTGGCAAGGTTGCCGCCGCCATTAAAAAGGTTGACGGAACCCTGTTCATTACGGCTGACCATGGTAATGTTGAAAAAATGGTTGATGAACAAACCGGTGCTCCTTATACGGCACATACCGTCGGTAAAGTCAGAGCCGTTTTGTATAACTGCAACAAACCGATAAAAGGTTTGAAAGATGGTCGCTTGGCTGATGTGTCGCCAACCCTTTTGGACTTGCTTGGTATCGAGCAGCCAAAAGAAATGACAGGACAGTCTTTACTGATAAAAGAGTAAAGAACGACGAAGATGAAAACACTTGCCGCCAAAATCATGGGACTTGCGCTGGGAATAAATTTATTCTCGGCACAAGCCCTTATGGCGGCAGATGTCTCAAAGTCAGATTTGGCGCGGATGGAAAAGCAAATGGCCGAGCAAGATGCCGAAAGCAAGCGTCTGGCCAAACAAGCTGCCGAGATTACGGAAGAAGTCAAAACCCTAAGTGCTAATATTGTAAAATACGCCAAGGTCATTCAAAACAACGAAGACAAAATTTCCTCCATGGAAAAAGAGCTTGAACAATTACAACAAGACCTTAAAGCGGCCGAAGCAAGCTTTACACTGGAGGACGAACATTTAATCAAAACCTTATCTGCATTGCAGAATTTAGCCTTAAAACCAACGGAATCATTGTTCGTTCAGCCCTTAACACCGGTTGAAATTATCCGCAGTGCGATGTTGCTGCGAGAAACTGTTCCTCAGCTTGAAGAAAATGCCAATCGTATAAAGGCCCAGCTTGACAAGATAGAAAAACAAAAACAACAAGTCGAAGCTCAGGTCAAAAAAATAATCAATCAAAAAGAGCAAATGGAACAAGAGCACGCTGAATTAAAGTCTATGATGAAGCGAAAATCAGCCTTGCGAAATTCCATAGAAAACAAGTCAGAAGAAGCTAAAAAGAAGGTCACCAAGCTGGCGGCGCAAGCACAAGATTTAAGAGATTTACTAGACAAGCTCGAAAAAGAACGGCAAGAAAAATTGCGCAAAGAACAAGAAGCCGAACGCAAACGCCTCGCTGAAGAAAAACGCAAAAAGAAAGAAGAGGAAAAACAAAGAGCTGACTTGATTAAATTCAAACCACAGTCTATAAAAGAAATAGGCGAAAACTTTATCAAAGCCAAGGGCAAATTGCCGCTTCCTGCCAGAGGCCAAATTGTCACGCGTTATGGCGAAGAAACCGCCAAAGGAGTCACCTCCAAAGGCATAATCGTCAAGACCAGACCTCAGGCTCAGGTCGTTGCACCTTTCGATGGAAATGTCATTTTTGCAGGACCATTCCGCGGCTATGGTAATGTGATTATTATAGAACACGGCAAAGGTTATTTAAGCCTCATGGCTGGGCTGGACACGGTTGATTGCGAATTAGGGCAAATGCTCCTCGCCGGAGAACCGATAGGCCTTATGCCGGAAGACGATTCGAAACTATATGTGGAGATAAGGAAAGATAATCATCCGATAAATCCGCTGACATGGATAAAGAGTTAATAAGATAGGAACACAAATGATAAAAAAACTTTCATTAATCACGGCAACAGCATTAAGCTTAATCATCATGAGCAGCAACACGGTTTTTGCAGCCCCAAAAGTTGATAAAAAAGCCAGTACCGAAAATGCTAACACTTATGAGATGTTAAATTTGTTTGGCGATGTTATGGAGCGCGCCAAAAATTCCTATGTTGAAGAAGTCAGCGATGAACAGTTGATTGAAGCCGCCATTAACGGAATGCTCACGTCACTTGACCCTCATTCGAGCTATATGGACGGCAAAGACTTCAAATATATGAGTGAGCAGACCAAAGGCAAATTTGGCGGCCTCGGAATTGAAGTCACGATGGAAAGCGGTGTGGTCAAAGTCATTTCTCCGATGGATGACACCCCTGCTTACAAGGCAGGCTTAAAGCCTGGGGACTATATTACCAATATTGATGATGAATCGGTTGTTGGCATGAGCTTAAATGATGCCGTTGACCGTATGAGAGGCAAAATTGGTACAAAAGTAAAGTTAACGATTCGCCGTTTTAATGAAAAACCTTTTGACGTTACGATTAAACGTGAAGAAATTAAAATCCAGTCTGTCAAAACCAGCATAAAAGGTGAGGACGTTTTGTATATCCGCATAACCTCTTTTAGCGAAGATGTTGATACCGCCATCAGCAAAGCCGTTAAAGACGCGGAAAAGAAATATAAAGACAAATTAAAAGGCATTATAATTGATGTCCGCAACAACCCTGGAGGCTTGTTGGACCAAGCTGTTAATGTTTCTGACTTGTTCCTTGATAAAGGCGAGATTGTTTCTACCCGCTCAAGAAACGAAGAAGATACAGTAAAATATACCGCTAAACCGGGAGATATTGCTAAAGGCTTGCCGATTGTTGTTTTGGTAAATGATGGCTCGGCTTCGGCTTCAGAAATCGTGGCAGGAGCTTTGCAGGATCATAAGCGCGCCGTTATTTTGGGTGAAAAAACTTTTGGTAAAGGCTCTGTTCAAACCGTTATTCCTTTAGACAATCACGGAGCAATGCGCCTAACCACAGCCCGCTATTATACACCGTCCGGCCGTTCCATTCAGGTAAACGGCATTGTGCCGGATATCATTGTTAAGCCTTCAAAGGTCGAAGAGATTGAAAATAATTTCGAGTTGAGTGAAGGCGAATATAAAAATGCATTAAAGAATGACAGCGAAGACAAAAACGCCGCCAAGAAACTAGAAGCAGCCAAGGCCGAAAAAGAAGAATTAGCCAAAGATTACCAGCTGTCTCAAGGACTCAATCTGGTCCGTGCTTTGGGCTTGTATAAACAAGGCTTGGATAAAAATAAGTAAGGATACACCGTGGCAAAAACGCTCAAACAAAAGCTCTTAATCTTAGGTATAATAATCGGAATAATCTTGTTTGTTACCGGAATAGGCTATTATTTTGCCAAGCAAAAGAGCGAGCCGGAGTTTGACAGCAAAATTGCCCGCATAATGTTTGAGCGTAAAAACAAATCGCCTAAATACATCATCACGCTGCCTGATAAGTTTTTTTATTCCAGAAAAGAAGAGTTTATGAACGCTAAGGATAAAAAAACTGAAGTAGAAAAAGACGAAAGCTATGAGCAAAAGTTACAACGCCTGATGAAGGGGACGCCACACATCGGCAAGCTGAAAAATATTGAAGAAAAGAAACCTCTTCCATTGGTTGAAAGCAGCAAAGACCTTGAAAGTAGCATAAATGAAATAACAGTTCCTGCCACATCACCTGATGGCAAAAAGCCATGGATAGAATATGCCATGCCTCCCAAAGAGATACAGCCAAACTTTTTCAAAGTTGCTATCTTAATAAACGGGATGGGCCTTAACTATCGTATGAGTGAAGAATTGATAGGAAAATTTCCATCAGAAGTTGGATTCGCATTTTCTCCTTATGGACGTGATAACAAAAAAATCATACAACAAGCGCGCCAACAAGGACACGAAACTTATGCTGACTTACTGTTGGCATCAAAAGATTTCTTAAAATCAGATAGCGGTCCGTTGTCCTTAAGCATCACTGCCAGTTTAGATGAAAACAAATTGCGCGTATATAAAACTTTATCAGGTGCAATGCCAACCGGAGGAATAGTCATTAATGATGGTATGGCCGGAGAAGATAGCCGTCCGAGAATTAAAGAGCTTTTAGAAGAAGTTGGTAAGCTCGGATTGTTAATGATAGACGCAACTGGAGAAGATGATGTCAGCAAGATAGAACTTTCCGGCATTCCTCGTCGCAAAGCCGACATTGTTATAAAAGATGATTTCCGCCCTGAAACAATCAAACAACAGTTAAAAGAAGCAGAGTTTATTGCCCAAGAAAAAGGCAGCGTCTTGATTGTTAGCGGAATGAAAGCCTCAGCAATCAGAGAACTCAGTGAATGGATAAATACATTCTCACCGCAATTAAGCTACCAGCAGATGAAAGAACAAGGCGTAGAGGAAATAGAACGCCCGTTTGCTCTGGTTCCGATATCTTCAACCGTTACCGAGTAAAAGGATGAAAAAATATCGCAAAAACGCCGGAATTGTTGTTTTTAATCGAGACAAAAAAGTCTTGATGTGCGAAAGGATTGAAGGAGAAAGCGGCAAGAGCTGGCAATTTCCTCAAGGCGGCATGGAACAAGGAGAAACGCCGGAAGCCGCCGCCCGCCGTGAGCTAAAAGAAGAAACATCTGTCACCTCTGTTCGCTTGATTGCCCAAATAAAAGAAGGATTAAAATATGACTTTCCGCCGGAGATAAAAGAGCGCTTTTCTCATCGCGGCATTGACACGGACGGACAAGAACAATTTTGGTCACTTTTTTTGTTTGAAGGTAATGAAAGCGAAATAAACTTAAAGACAGAAGAACCGGAGTTCAAAAACTGGCGCTGGGATGACATTACGCAAGCCGACAAACATGTAATTACTTTCAAACAAGAAATCTATCGCCGCGTGATAAAAGAGTTTGCTCCGATAATTGAAAAATTTGAATAAATTTAATCTTTAAATAGACGAAAAAATGTGCTATACTCCGGACATAATTAAGATTTTCGGAGTAAAAAAAAGATGAACGATAAACTCCATAACAAGATGATGGAAATGGTTGACAAAGCCGGCCGTAAGGGGCTGAGCTCTAACGTTCCGTTTAAGGAAGAACAATTTTCTGAGCTGGTAAAATTGCGCCAGCTATCAATTTTGCAAAGCGCCTATCAGCCACAGGCAACCGAGGTAAATCTGCCGATTTTAGCTAGAGAAGACTTCACTAAAGATTTAGTTGCAATTGCCTATAGCTATGCCGGTATAAATAAACACCGCCAGAAAAAACACAGCTACGAATATTTTCGTGATAACATTGCACTTTATGACGGCAATCACATTCACTTTAATCAGCCTGCTATTGATCCTGAAAATATGCTCTACGCTTTTTCACCAGAGCGGATATACAATCAAAGGGGCTACAAGCTTGAAGGGATGGATACCTTTGCCATTTTCCGCGATGTTAAGAAAAAACACGCCGAACAAGAGGCTCAAACCCAACAACGCGAGCTTTTCACCAAAGATTTGATGCAACTTGGTTTTATGGGGAACACGCCGGAATTACTTAATGCTCAGGTATTAGAATTGCTAAAAATCCAAAATCAGTTAATACAGCAAAGTCTGGAACAACAAAAATTAGCTATGCTGAATCAGCATCCGGAACTTTTGCAACAGGTGGTAAAGAATAATGCGCCACAAATTGACAATAATGTCATGCTGCAAATCACCAGCAAATTAAACGAGCGCGAAAGAGCCTAAACCGCCTCAAAAGTAATTCTCGGATCAACCCAAGAATAGGTCAAATCGCTGATAAGCTTGAGTACGAGGCCGAGCAAGGCAAAGATATAGAGTGTTCCGAAAATCACCGGATAATCGCGCGTCATAATCGCCTCATAGCCAAGAAGGCCTAAGCCGTTGAGCGAAAAAATAACCTCAATCAGCAAAGAGCCGGTAAACAGCATTTTAATCAGCATGGAAGGAAAACCGGCAATAACGATTAACATTGCGTTTCTGAACACATGACCGTATAAAACCTGATTTTCGGTCAGGCCTTTGGCCTTTGCTGTCAGCACATAAGGCTTTCCAAGCTCATCAATAAATGAGTTCTTAGTCAGCATGGTAAGAGAGGCAAAACCGCCGATAACCATTGTCAAAACCGGCAGAGTGATATGCCAAAAATAATCGATTATTTTTCCACCAAGCGAGAGTTCATCCCAGTTAGACGAGGTCAGACCGCGCAGCGGAAACCACTGGAAATATGTTCCGCCGGCAAAAAAGACAATCAGCAAGACCGCAAACAAAAAGATCGGCACGGCAGAGCCGAGCACCACGGCAAAAGAGGTCCAAACATCAAATTTTGTACCGTCACGAACTGCCTTTTTTATCCCGAGCGGAATGGCAACAAGATAAATAATCAGCGTTGACCATAGTCCGAGAGAGATAGATACCGGCATTCTCTCCAAAATCAATTGCCCGACAGTCTTGTCTTTATAATAGCTTTTGCCAAAGTCAAAAGTTGTATAATCTTTAATCATATTAAAAAAGCGAACATGAACCGGCTTATCAAACCCAAATTGTTTTTCCAACTCTTTAATCAGATAATCGGGAACACCGCGCGCACCTTGATATTTTGAGGCCGAAGTTGCTGTGTTCATTTGGGCTGAAGAAGACAAACTCCCTGAAGAATCAACATTCATTCCGCGATATTTTGCCAGCATATGCTCAACCGGTCCCCCCGGCGCCATTTGGATAATCAAAAAATTAATCGTGAGGATTCCGAGCAATGTCAGAGGGATAAGCAACAAACGCTTAATAATATAATTTCTCATGAACGAAAATCCTCCTTCATCCACCAGGTAAAGGGCTGATAACCAACTTTCAGATTCGTTTTCGGATGTTCAAACTTGTTTTGATAAGCCACACGGTCAGCCGGAGCATACCATTGCGGAATCATATAAGATTCGCTGAGCAAAACACGGTCAAGCGCCGAAACATAAGCTTTGTAATCCTCTTTCTTTTGAGCTTTAACCAAACCCTCAATCAGGGCATCAACCACAGGATTTTGGATTCCGATAATATTATAAGACCCGTTGACCATAGCTGACTGACTTCCCCAAAGTTCTTTTTGTTCATTCCCCGGCATTTGCGATACACCAAGCGCAATGATAGCAATGTCAAAGTCAAAATTATCCAAACGGTTTTTATAGACATTAACTTCGACGGTACGGAAAGAAGCATCGATTCCGATTTTACGCAGATTTTTGATAAACGGCAGCATCACGCGAGTGAAAGAACTTCCGTTAGACGAGTTATCAAAAATCTCAAAAGCGAGGGGCTCACCGGTAGCGAGATTAACCATTTTTCCGTCCCGAAAACCATATCCGGCATCATTCAGAAGGGCAACAGCCTTTTTCAGATTCTCACGTGTCTGCATATAGTTTTGATGATGAATAACGCGTGGCTCTTGTGCAAAAACTTCTGGCGCAAGTTGAGACTTAAAGCGGCGCAAGATAGCCAGCTCTTTTCCTGTGGGCAAGCCGGTTGCCTCCATTCCCGTATTGGTAAAATAGCTGTTTAAGCGTTGATATTGATTATAAAACAACATCTCATTAGCCCAGTCAAAGTCAAAGGCGAGAGCAATGGCTTGGCGCACACGCTTGTCTTTGAAGATATCTTTACGAATATTAAAAGCAAACATCTGTAAGTTTGCCGCACGCCCATGAGGAATATCTTCTTTAATGACTTTTCCGCTTTTAACCACATTATTATCATAACCGGTTACCCAGTTTTTTGCGATATATTCTACACGAATATCAATATTGCCGGAAAACAAAGCCTGCAGAGTAACGGTTGTGTCTTGATAAAACTCATAATCAACCGTATCAAAATTAAAAAAGCCTTTTCTTGAAGGAATATCTTTGGCCCAATAATTAGGGTTCCTCTTCAGAATAATGGATTTTCCGGCCTTAAATTTTTGCACGATATAAGGACCGCTCCCCAAAAAAGGCTTTAAGGTTGGCGCACTGAAATCCTTTCCTTCCCAGTCTTTTTTTGAAAAGATTGAAAGCTGCGCCAAAATCAGAGGCAGCTCTTTGTTTTCAGTCCCCTTTTTGAAATAAAAGCGCACATGACGGTCATTAATTTTTTCGACCCTTTCCACGTCTTGATAATAAACTTTATAAATAGGGGCGCCTTTTTCGATTAAGGAATTAAAACTGAAAATCACATCGTCAGCCAAAACCGGAGACCCGTCGCTGAATTTTGCTCGTTCATCAAGAATAAACCCAACATAAGACTTATCTTTCGGCAACTCAAATTCCTTAGCCAACAGCGGATAAACCACACTCACGTCATCTGCCGGAACAATGCCGAGTGTGTCAAGCGTAAGTGCTGCAACTTCACTGGCAGCATTGCCTTTAAAAATAAAAGGGTTAAAACTGTCAAACCCACCATAAGAGGGCAAAACGACCGTCCCTCCTTTGGGCGCGTCAGGGTTAACATAATCAAAATGAGAAAAATCGGTCGGATATTTTGCTTCATCATAAAGGGCAATATGCGAAAATTTTGTAGCCGCAAAGGCTAAACGGAAACAGCCGCCCCAAACAGCGGCTGTCAGCAACAAAAGAATAAGAAAATTAATTTTTCTTAGCGACGTCATTCACCCAGTTTCCAAAAGGATAAGAAAGCGATTCTTCAACAGCAGATTTAGACGATTGAGAAACGGTTGAAGTGTCATCTTTTTTCATTTTTTCCCACTCGCGACGCAAAGACTTTAGGGTCTTTTTTGTTTCTTCAAAGTCAATGGTTTTTGCCGGCTCAGGTAATGAAATTTTTGGCTCATTTGGATGACCTGTAAAGTCTTCAATATCCAGTTGCTCGTCATCATGCCAAGGCTCATTGATATTATCCTTCAAAGCCTTTGGCGCAGAGCTCACCGGAGAAGAATCAAACTTTGGTTCTTTATCAAAAGTCAATGTATCTTCGGTTCCAAAGCTTCTCTCCAAGGCAAGGGTAAATGGGTCTTGTTTGTTATCTTCCTCTTTTGCCTCCGCATCATCAGCCACGTTGGTTTTCTTTTTACGAAAGATGGAAGAGATAAAGCCAAAACTATTTGTTGAAGAAGATATCGTCTTTTCAGAAGCCGATTCTACCGAAATTTCTTCTCTCGATTCGCTCGGCTTGCGGTCAAGTCCCTTAAAACTGTCAGGTTCTTTGGGTAAAGATTTTTCCAAGGACGCATTATCTATAAATGATGGTTTTGCCCTAAGGGCAGAAATCTCTTTTGAGCGTTTAATTTCTTCAGAAACAGGTGCAAAAATAGAATATACTTTTCCAAAGACACCGGTTTCGATCAAATTTAAGAACACATGCTCTTTGTCATGCTTTTCCAAAAGAGCAATAAGAGCCTGATAGCGAGCCACAAATTCAAGAATAGAACCGGAAAGAATGGTATCACCCTGTGCGCGATTAAACATTCTGAGTTGAAATTCCCCCTGTGTCTGCGAAACTTCGATTAAAACCTTACCGAAAGACCATTTTCCACCGTTTTGAACTTTAGCCCACAGATTTTCAATTTGTTCACTGGAGGCGATTCCCGCACGTTTAATAATCTCGGCCAAGATTTCATTCATATCAGCCACAAAAATATCAAATTTATTCAGGATAAAGCCGTCCTTTATTTCCTGTTCGGCTTCCAGCATAACGCGTGCTAACAAATCCGTATAATCAAGGTTTTTTTTCATATGTGAAAGCAACGAAACAATGTTGCGGCCGAATGCACGATTATTAATATATTGGTTCACATAGCCAAATACCGCCCAGATAAAAAATACCGGCAATAATAAAAATGAGGTATATAAAGCGGCGTCAAATAAGCTCAATCCGGTAAGCGGGATTCCACCGAGCTTATCGGCAACAAACAAACCGGCATAAATCAACCAAAACAGGCTTGAAAAGACGGAAAGGAAAAAAGCCAAAGCCAACAAAGAAATTCTCCAAAAATAAAAATATCATAACTGAAAATATAGTAGTATATTCGGCGTATAATTCAATCAAAATAACGAAAATTAACAATATTTTAAAATAAGAGTCGAAATTTAAGATAAAACGTGATAAAGAGAAGAAAGATTTTAAATAATAAAGAAGAGTGAAAGCATGAGTAACACAAACAGCATGGTTTTAGATTTTGAAAAAACAATTGTAGAAGTTGAGGCCAAAATAGAAGGTCTTAAAATGGCCGCCAAAGACGAAGGTGTTGATATAAGCAAAGAGATCAGCCGTCTTCAAGAAAAGCTGGAACGCCAGTTAAAAATTTCATATGCAAACTTAACCCCTTGGCAAAAGGCGCAAGTTGCACGCCATCCGGACAGACCACATTGCTTGGATTATGTCGGTAGTTTAATAGAAGACTTTGTGCCGCTTGCCGGTGATAGAAATTTTGCTGATGACCCGACCATGATTGGCGGTATCGGCCGTTTTAAGGGGATTTCCGTTGTTGTTATCGGACAAGAAAAAGGCCATGATTTGGAGAGCCGCATCAAATACAATTTCGGTATGGCCAAGCCGGAAGGCTACCGCAAAGCTCAGCGCTTAATGAGCATGGCCGACAAGTTCAATCTTCCGGTTATCAGCTTTGTTGATACCGACGGGGCCTACCCCGGAGTAGAGGCCGAAGCCAGAGGTCAGGCAGAAGCAATTGCTTCGTCAATAGAAAGATGTCTGCAGATTAAGACCCCGATTGTTTCAACCGTTATCGGTATGGGCGGTTCCGGCGGCGCAATTGCGATTGCTGCAGCAGATAGAATATTAATGCTTGAAAACTCTATTTACTCTATTATTTCGCCGGAAGCCTGCAGCTCGATTCTCTGGCGTTCAACCGATAAAGTAAAAGAGGCAGCTGAAGCTCTGAGATTTACTGCTCAAGATTTGAAGCATTTTGGCGTCATTGATGAAGTCATTAAAGAGCCTCTGGGTGGTGCGCACCGCGACCGCAAAGCAACAATAGAAGCTGTCGGCGATTCGATTTTAAAACATCTGAAAGAACTTTTGCCGATTAATGGCGAAGATTTGCGTCGTCAAAGAACCGAAAAGTTTTTGGAAATGGGAAGACATTTGCCGGATTAAGCCATGATTAGTCACAATCTTTTGCTTGTTTTGCTAGTTGTCTTTGCTGCGGCGGCAATATATTTTGCCTTAAGAAGACGCGGCGATGATGATATGAAATCCGTCTTCGAAAATTTCAGCCGTGCACAGGCCGAACTTTCAGGGCGTTTGTCACAGTTCAGTGAGATAAATTCACGCCAGCAAGCACAATTAGCCCAATCGATAAATGAGCAAAAAGTAGCAATGCTTAAGATTGTTGATGAAAAATTGCTTGAAGTCACCAAAAACGTTGGCGAAGGTCTGCAGCAATCAACTGAAAAGACCAACCAAACCTTGCACGACTTGCGCGAGAGATTAGCCAAGATAGATGTCGCCCAGCAAAAAATTTCTTCCTTATCGGAACAGGTTGTTTCTTTGCAAGAGGTTTTGAGCAACAAACAAGCCCGCGGCGCTTTTGGCGAAATCCAGTTAAATGATTTAGTAACATCGATTCTACCACCTTCGGCTTATGAATTTCAGATGGTGTTAAGTAACCAAAAACGTGCGGATTGTGTGTTAAAATTGCCTAATCCTCCCGGAACAATTGTCATCGATTCGAAGTTTCCTCTGGAGAGTTACCAGTCTTTGCGTAATGCTCAAACCGATAGAGAAAAAGTCGAGGCTGAAAGATTTTTCCGTGCATCTGTCTTAAAGCATATTAAAGATATTTCTGAAAAATACATCATCGCCGGAGAAACGGCAGAATCAGCTTTAATGTTTTTGCCCTCGGAATCAGTTTATGCTGAGCTTCATGCTAATTTCAGAGATGTTGTAGAGGCCTCATACCGAGCAAAAGTCTGGATTGTGTCCCCGACCACTTTGATGGCCACATTAAACACGGTTCGTGCCGTTTTGAAAGACGCACGCATGCGTGAGCAAGCCGGCGTTATTCAAAAAGAGGTCGGTCTGTTGGTGGAAGATATCAGCCGTTTGGATGACCGAATTGAAAATTTAGGCAAACATTTTGATATGGCTTCAAAAGACATTGGCGAAATAAAAATTTCTTCGGGAAAAATCGCGCGCCGCATTGATAAAATCGAAGACATCGAACTGGGTGAAAATTCCGAAAAACACCTTGCGGTCGAAGATTTAACCGGCCACCGCGGCGCAGAAGAAAAATCCGCCTGATTTTGGGGATAAAAAGCTGATAAAAATTCACAAAATATGGAATTGATATATTGATTTATAAAACAAAAACGTATAACTTAAACCCAGTAGTAAATAAATTAAGAAGGAATAAAGCAGTGACTAGATCTGAATTAATTGAAAAGATAGCCGGAAAGAACCCGCATCTGAACGCTAAAGACATTGATAAAATTGTTGATGTTATCTTCAACAAAATCATCAGCACTTTAGCCAAAGGTGAAAGAGTTGAGTTCAGAGGATTCGGTTCTTTTTCTGTTAGAAAGCGTTCAGCAAGAATGGCCAAAAACCCACGCACCGGCGAAGCAGTAAAGGTTGAAGAAAGATGCATTCCTCACTTCAAAACCGGTAAGCAATTACACGATTTGTTGAACAAGAAATAATTTATTTGAAGAAAGGCGACGGCCATGAGTTTTATAAAAATGTTAATCGGACTGCCCTTAATCATTGTTGTATTAATTTTCGCATTTGTGAACAATGATCTGGTCAGCTTTAATTTGTGGCCGTTTTATATTGAAATAACCGTATCGCAAAGTGTAGCGATAGTCTTTTTATTGTTCTTTGGTTTTATCTGGGGCAAGTTCGATTCGTGGTTGTCTTATTCTCCAGTCAGAAGAGCGCTGAGACAGCAAAAGAAAACCAATAAAAAACTAAATAAAGAACAGTTAAAACTCTCAGAAAAAGTATCAGACCTTGAGGGAAGCATTACCAGCCTTAAAGAAGAAGCCAAAGACGCCAAGGCTGCTGCCAAAGATGCAGAAGCAGCCGCTAAAGAGGCTGAAAAAGCCAAAGCCAAAGCAGAGCGTCGTCCACTTGGTGAAAGACTGAAAAATTTATTTAAAAGAAAATAAGACTAATATTTAAGAGAAGAATAAGATGAACTGGTTAACAGATTTTGTAAGACCTAAAATAAAGAAAACCGCACCGATTGAAATCGCCGATAATCTGTGGGAAAAATGTCCCGAATGCGGTCAAATGCTGTTTTCAAAAGAACTTAAAAAAAGCATGTATGTCTGCACCCGCTGCGGCCATCACCTACGTTTGTATGTTCACAAAAGATTAAGATTACTGTTTGATAACGGGGAATACAGCCCGATAGCTATTCCGCCGTTGAAAGAAGACCCACTTAAATTCAAGGATTCTAAAAAGTATACCGACAGACTGCGCAACTACCGCAAAACAACCGGAAGTGATGACGCAATCCGCGTTGCTAAAGGTGAGATTGGCGGCATAACCTGTGTTGTTGCCGCAATTGATTTTGCTTTTATGGGCGGCTCAATGGGTATGGCTGTTGGTGAAGGAATTGTCCGTGCGGCAGAGATTTGCCTGAAAAATAATTATCCGCTGATTACCGTTTCGGCTTCCGGCGGCGCACGTATGCAGGAAGGAATTTTATCTTTGATGCAAATGGCACGCACAACCGCGGCGATTAATCAGTTAAAAGAAAAAGGCATTCCGTTTGTTTCGATTCTGACAGATCCGACCACCGGCGGCGTTTCGGCCTCTTTTGCAATGTTGGGTGATGTTAATATTGCGGAGAAGGGCTGCTTAATCGGCTTTGCCGGCCCGCGTGTTATTGAACAAACGATTCGCGAAAAATTGCCTGATGGTTTCCAACGTGCTGAATATCTGCAAGAACACGGCATGGTTGACATTGTTGTCACCCGCGCTGAGATGAAAGACACGTTGGTTCGCGTCATCAGTATCTTGACCCACGTCAAACCGGCCGTTCAAACTCTGGCAATAGAAAATAAGTAAAAGTTTTCGACGCACAAAAAGCTCTGAACTTTTGTTCAGAGCTTTTTTGTAATGTTAAATAGATTTTTCTTTAAGCTGATTATTTTTTACTTCAAAAAACTGGGCCGTATCTTTAAGAGAAGAAAATAAATACGGATCGGTAGAGGTTATCCAAGCTTGCAAGCCGAGCTGACTTATTTTTTCAAGCAAGGCTTCACGTTTAATTTCATCAAGATGAGCGACCACTTCATCAAGCAATAAGATGGGGGCAAATCCCTTATCAAGCGTTTGGCACTTTGTCTGCGCTAAAATAATGCTGATGAGTAGCGATTTTTGCTCTCCGGTAGAACAAAGCTCAGCCGGCATTCTTTTTTTGCGATAAAAAACCTTAAAATCAGTGCGATTAACTCCATCGATTGAGTCATTATAAAGAATGTTGCGCCTTTGCTTTTTGAGCAAATCGCGGTAAAAATCTTCAACATCAATCGCCGGCAACTTATCAAGCTTTTTCTCGATGATTCCTTCCAGTTCAAGAATAACATTCGGAAACACATCATCAGGCTCATGTTCAATAAATGTATTGAGCTTAGCAATTTGCTCACGCCGTGCCGCCGCAATCGCCACGCCAAGTGCCGCCATATTTTCCTCCAGCGACAAAAGCCAGTCTTCGTTGCTACGTCCAGCTTTAAGCAACTGATACCATTGACGATAAAGATGTTCAAAATTAGCCGTGCGTTTGGCGTGTTCAAGGTCAAAGGCATAAACCAACCGGTCTAAAAAACTCCGCCGCGGTTGTGAGCCTCCGCGAAATAACCTGTCCATCTGCGGCGTAATCCAAATCGCTGAGATATGACGCCCAAGTTCGGCTTGAGAAGATGATTTTTGTCCGTTAATTTTAACGATTCTCTTATCAAAAGAACGCGTGTCGTCTTCCGATTCTCTTAAAGATTTTTCAACCGCAGTTCCGATTTCGACAGTGTCATCACCTTTTTGCACGGTGGCTGAAACCGCCCAATTAACCATTCCAAGCTCGGTCGGCATATACTCGTCCGGAACAAGTGCCGGTGTAATACGCCGAATATCACTAAGCTTTGCCGCGCGCAATCCTCTGCCGGGAGTAAGAAAAGAAATCGCTTCGAGAATATTTGTCTTTCCTGTGCCATTTTCTCCGGTAATGATAATCGGACCCAAATGAGCATTAATCCGCAAATGCGGATAGTTTCTAAAATCAGTTAAAGTCAGACGCAAAACGCCTGACTTTTGACTGTTTAACTCATAAAGACTGAGCGCTGAGCAATCCACGACTATACTCTCATCGGCATTAAGACATAAATTGCACTGGCGTCAGAAGTATCATGAATAACCGAAGGAGAAGAACCGTCAGCAAAGCTGATACGAACGGTTTCACCTTTAACCTCAGCCAAGATATCGAGCAAATAACGGAAGTTATAACCGATTTCAAGGCTCTCGCTATCATATTTTGCCTCAACTTCTTCTTGCGCACTGCCGAGGTCAGGGCTTGAAGTTGTGATGGTGATATGATTCGGAGCAGTAATCATCTTAATAGCACGTGTTCTTTCGGCAACAACGGAAACACGGTCAACAGCTTCTGCCAAAGGCTTAACACCAAGTTCAAGAACCTTGTCATTGTCGGTCGGAATAACACGTTCATAGTCCGGATAAGTTCCATCAATCAGCTTAGATGTCAAAGTAACGTCTTCCATTGTGAAACGGATTTTATTTTCCGAAAGAGAAACGGCAATATTCTCAGCTTTCGTATCATCAAGCAACTTGCGAACTTCACCAACGGTTTTGCGCGGAATAATAACGCCGTTCATCGATTCTGCACCTTGCGGCAGAGGAGATTCAACGCAAGCCAGACGGTGTCCGTCAGTCGCAACGACACGCAAAACTTTTGCTTCACCTTCATTCTTGGCGTGAACATAAATACCATTCAAATAATAGCGGGTTTCTTCGGTAGAAACAGCAAATTTTGTTCGGTCAATAACATCTTTAAGCTCTTCTTTGCTCATAGAAAAATTAATCGGCAAGCTGTCACCGGAAATAACCGGAAAGTCTTCAACCCCGATAGTAGAAAGAGCAAATTTTGATTTGCCGGAAGCAATTGTCAGTTGGCCTTTTTCATCAGGAAAAACAACTTCAACATCAGAACCGTCAGACAATTTGCGAACAATGTCATAAAGCATATGAGCCGGAGCAGTTGTAGCACCTGTCTCAGTTGTTTTAGCGTCAACAACTTCGGTAATTTCGGTATCCATATCGGTAGCCTTAAAGCTGATGCCGTCTTCCATTGCCTCAATCTTAACATTTGAGAGAACAGGGATTGTGTTTCTTTTTTCAACAATGCTCTGAACATGGCTCAGAGTCTTTAACAATACAGAACGTTCAATAGTAAATTTCATTTTTTTTGCCTTTAAAATATATCATAAATTCAGTTACAAACATAATAACACAATTAGCAAAAATCAGAAGAACAAACAACGAGTATTCAACAGCTTTTTTACAAAAAAAGCGCCATTTTCGTAAGAAAACAGCGCCTTTGATACAAACCGTAAATGAGAGAGAATTAAGCTTCTAAAATTTTTCTCAAAGCATCAACATTTTCAGCCAGAGAAGAATCTTCCATAATCAGTTCTTCAACCTTGCGAACAGCGTGCATAACCGTTGTGTGATCGCGGTCAAACTTGCGTCCGATTTCAGGCAAAGAACGAGAAGTAAGTTGTTTGGCCAAATACATAGCAACCTGACGCGGTCTGGCAACAGTACGTGCACGACGAGAAGATTGCATTTCTTTAACCGAGATATTGAAGTATTCAGCAACTTTTTTCTGAATTTCATCAATCGTTGTACGCTTGTCATAAGAACGAAGCATATCTTTAAGAACATCTTGCGTCATATCCAGCGTAATTTCGTGATTAGAAAGCAACTGAGAGTGAGCAATAACACGACGCAAAGCACCTTCTAATTCGCGGATGTTTGATGTAATTTTTTGAGCCAAGAACTCAACCACCGGCATCGGCAGTTCAACACCAAGCTGCTGAGCTTTTTTGTTAAGAATGCCAACGCGCAGGTCAAAATCAGTCGGGTGAATGTCAGCAACCAAGCCGCAGCCCAAACGAGATTTCAAGCGAGCTTCGATTCCTTCCAAATCAGAAGGAGACTTGTCGGCTGAAATAATAATCTGACGACCTTCTTCAATCAGAGAGTTAAATGTGTAGAAGAACTCTTCTTGAGTAGTGTCCTTGCCACCCATAAACTGAACGTCATCAACCATCAAAACATCAACTGAGCGGAATTGTTCTTTGAAAGCTGCCGTATCTTTGTAGCGCAAAGCACGAACAAATTTATACATAAACTTTTCAGCTGAAAGATAAACGATATTGCGAGAAGGATCTTGCTTTTTGATGTGCCAAGCAATAGCGTGCATCAAGTGTGTTTTACCAAGTCCAACACCGGAATAAAGGAATAACGGGTTGAATGAAATATTGCGAGATTCTGCAACCTTACGAGCAGCGGCATAAGCAAACTCATTTGTTTTTCCGACAACAAAATTTTCAAAAGTATATTGCGGATTAAGCGGAACAGACAAAGATGTATCGCCGTTTACACATTCACTGGCAGAAAAACTAGCTGCGCCGGACTGATAAATATTTTGCGGTACCGGACTTGAAGAAATTTTCTTAAGAAGAGAACGACAGGAAGCATTATGCAAACCAGAAGAAGCGCGCTCATCTTGCAGAGCTTGAACAACAAAGTTAACTTGTTTTATCTGAGGGTTTTTTCTTTCCCAAATTCTGTGGATTTGGTCAGAATAGTGGGTGATAACCCAGTTTCTCATAAAACGCGTCGGGACACAGATATTGACCACACCGTCACTAACCGAGCCCAAAGTCAATGGCTTAAGCCAACTGTCAAACGCCACATCACCAAACTCGACCTTGAGTTGATCGCAGATTTGACCCCATTGGTCTTGAACTGAACTCTCTAAATATGCTTCTTCAGCCATTTTTACTCCCCATAAAAAATACAAAAATACGGTTTTTAGGATAAAAGATAAGAAATATAAATCAACGCCCTTATGCACAGAAAAATGCCGCTTAATAAAAATATTTTTCTAAGAACAAATAATGTTTTCTAAAAAAACATAAAAGAGCACTTTTACCGGTATAAATCTAAAACCAAATACTTTTTTCTTACGTGATAAAATTCACGTGAAATTTAGCCTTGATTCGCTGACCAAAATTTTCTTATCAAAAGCTCCTGCTCTGTGATTTCAATTCCCCTAACATGAAATCATTAGATAAATACTTTATCCTTTAAAACAAAATATAATAATAAACTTAAAAACTTAAATTTCAGAAATTGAAGATGAAGTCAAAATCAAAATCAAAATCAAAATCAAATTCAAAATCTGGATAGGATAGTAAACAGATAAAAAAATAATTACAACAGAACATTTAAAGAACATTACAATTAATTTTCTTGACATAGGTTTTTAACAGAGTCGCCCAGATTCGTTGATTTTTAAGGCCTAAATACGCAAAAACCGGAGTCCCTAAAAGTAGCTAAAGGGATTCCGGTTTGAATAGCAAAAATAAAGAAAATCTTACTTAGAAAGAGCCTTAAGCTTCTGAGCAAGACGAGAAACGATACGAGAAGCTTTGTGTCTTTCGAGAGCACCTTTTTGAGAAGCTCTGGCAAGTTCAGATTCTGCAACTTTGAAAGCAGCAGTAGCAGCTTCAACATTAGCTGTCAAAATAGCTTCAAGAGCTTTTTTTACAAAAGTGCGAACGCGGCTGCGACGAGCACTATTGATGATGTTTCTTTTATTATTTCTTTTAATTCTTGTTTTTGCCGATTTATGATTGGCCATAATACTAATCCTATAACTGAAAGTTAAAACGATAAAAAATTCTGATTCAGTTTATAAACTCTTCAATCACTTAAAGTCAACAACATTTTTCACCAAAACGACGAAAATTCATGAATTAAGCATTATTTTGAGTGAATTTTTTCAAATAATTACGAAAATCATCGCTGCTGACAATAATTTTAGCGCGCATCATCGCCTCATCAATCGCAGATTCGTAAACAGGGTTTTCAAAAGCTTTCAGAGTCTCTTTGAGAGCAATTGCGGTAAATTCAGGAGTCTGAGAAATTTTAAGAGCAGTTTTAAGAGCTTCATTTTCAAGTTCTTGCAAAGGCACGATTCGACTAACCAGACCACAGGCGTTTGCTTCTTCGGCAAGCATCGCCCGTCCGCAAAGAAGCATCTCCATGGTTTTTGCCCGACCGATTGCTGACAATAGTTTTTTTAATAATCCGATTCCCGGTACGATTCCAAGGCTGGCATCAGGCACGGCCAAACAAAGATTATCCGCGGCAAGCACAATGTCACAGTTAAGCAAAAGCTCGATTCCTTGTCCGAAGGCAAAGCCCGAAGCCGCAGCAATCAAGGGCTTTCTCGCTTGAGAAAGCGCAATCATGGCCGCTTTTTGCCGATCAAGCAAAGAGGCCACGTCATTTGTATTTTCAGAAAATTCTTTTAGGTCAACACCAGAGATAAAATAGTCGCCGGAACTGGTAATAACAATGGCACGAATGCTTTCATCATTATCAAAAGCATCAACAGCAGAGGCAATATCTTCAAGCATACTTGTTGAAAGCGCATTACTCTGTTCTGGGCGATTAAGGCGGATAAATCCAACCTGATTTTTAGATTCTGTAATAACGGAAATGTTTGACATATCAGTTTTGACTCTTAACGGTTATACGAACAACAAGCGGCTGCTCTCCTTCTTGAGCAATCTCCAGCTGCTGATTCTCTCTCACAAAAGATAATATTCGATTCTTTTTGCCGGCAAAGGTCCAGCCCAGCTGAGGCAGAGTCTCAAGATAAAATTTTTCAACCTTGTCAAAAGAAGTATTTCCGCTCAAATAAGCCTCAACAAGACTTGTTTCTTCATTACCGAAAGATAGATTATCTGCCGGAATTTGATGAAGCGTATCCGGAAAGGGCAAATCTTCAAATCCTTCAATAAAAGGTGCTGCTAAAGCAGACTGAACGGCAATAAGGCAAACAACAAAAAGAGATAAAATTTTTTTCATGGCAAACTCACTTTTGTAAAGTCGAACAATAAAAGCTGGAACGTCCGGCAATTACTATTTTACGAATTCCTCCGGTTTTTGCAAGAGAACATTTACAGTCTGGGCATGGTTGCCCTGTTTTATTGTAAACACAGTGCTGAAATTGGAAATAACCTTCGCTTCCATCGGGTTTATGATAATCTTTTAAGGTAGAGCCACCGGCCTCTATCGCCTTTTCGAGCGTAAGGCGAACGGCAGCAATAAGCTTTGGATACTCGGCAGCGGAAAGCTGATTGGCTTTTCTCAATGGCGAAATTCTGGCATGATACAGCGCCTCCGAAGCATAAATATTTCCGATTCCGGCAATAATACTTTGGTCCAGCAAGGCTTCTTTGATAGGAATAGTTTTGTTTTTAAACTTTTCTTTCAAATAGGCCGGTGTCAAGTCTGAGCTAAAAGCATCTAGACCGATTCTCTTTACAAAATCTAGCTGTGCAATATCTTGTGTTTTGCAATAGGTAATCATGCCAAAGCGCCGCGGGTCGTTATAAATAAGAACGCCGTTATCTGTAATGATTAAAACATGATCATGCTTTTCCAAAGCCTCAGGAATGGATTCGCAAATTTTTATGCGCCCGCTCATACCTAAATGCCAGATGATGCTATTGTTATTTGAAAGATTAATGACAATATATTTAGCAAGCCTGTTATAAGAAACGATTTTTGCGCCGATAATATTTTTTCCAAAGTCAAAAGGAATTACTTGCCGCAAACGATTTTGATTGATAATCACGTCAAGTATAGTAGAATGACCGATAGCTTTGGATAAAGCGTTTTTAATGGTTTCGACTTCAGGTAACTCTGGCATAAGTTTAGAACCTCCAATAAGAAGAGAGTATAAATGACAAAGCAAATTTTACAATCACTAAAAATATTTCGGTTAGCAACCGCTTTAGCCAGATGGGATTTGCTTGAGTTAATAGATTCTCCGACCACCGGAATATATGTTTTGTGGGGCAAACTTTGGCAAAAAAAATCTAACGACACGCTAAAATCACGAATAAATGGATTTCTGGAAAAAGAAACAGATGAGTTGCAAAAGATTTTTGTGAGTGAAAGTAGCTACGAATACGTGGATTTTCTTCCCTTGGAACAATTAAAAACCGAAAAAGAAATATCCATGGAAGAAGCTGAGGCTTATACGATTCTCTTTCGTCGCTTGGCCTATTTTTATCCTCGTTTAAAAACGGCCTTGCAAATATTTATCAGCAGAATAGATATCGCGAGAGACAAAAGACTTCAAGCCTCGGAAACAGAAGAATACATACGCCTAAGCAGCAAAAATGAAAAAGCGCTGGCCTACGAAGTAGACTGGATAAAAACTGATAAATTTAATCTGAAACTAGAGCTTCCGCCCCAAACAAAAATCGGAGACGAGCTGTCAGCCGAAAGTCAAAAAGCGCTGATAAATATCTGGGCAGATTTATTTTTTGAAGAAGACGTTTTGCTATGGAACTGGGGTGAAGTCATTAGCAATGAAAAAAACGAGGCAGGCTTTTTATCGCCGGATTGTTTGATAACCATAGACAGCGCTGTCCAAAATTTTGCATTGAAACATATACAAAAAGCGCAGAACCCGCAACAATATCTGGAACATAAGTTTGCCGTGGCTTACAACCGCCTTAAAAGATTATGCCCGCAAATTGATGTCGCTAAAGAACTCGCCCCTTATTGCCGCAAGCGCTATGAAAAAAACATCAAAGCCGAAGAAAAAGAAGACCTGTTGGCAAACATGTCTAATCTTGGATTCGCAATAAACACCAAAAATAAGATAGAACTAACGCCGCCATCGCGAATAAAAAGACTTCAAAGTCCCAAAATCTTCAGCAAAGAAAAAGAGTTTCGCAACAGCTCTCCGCTACTGTTTTTACTGTTGGCCGCTATGATATATGCGCTATTAAAATATTTTTAGGGTTGTTTGCAAAATAAAGTTAGGTTAAAATAACTCTTTGAATAAAACGAAAGAAGAGTTATGAGAAAGCCGCGTCAAAAAAAATATTATGCCCCGCAAAATGAGGAACACGTTTTTCACAAATGTGATTTTCCCGGTTGTGAAAAACGCGGCGAATATCGAGCCCCAAAAAATCGTAAGTTGAAAGAATATTACTGGTTTTGTTTAGAGCATGTTCAACAATATAATGCCAAGTGGAATTATTATGAAGGCATATCCACGGACGAACCGGAAGAAGACAATCAACCAAAAATGCATTTCAAGGGCTTTCGCTCCAAAGTCAGATACAGTCGCGGTTACGACTTTTTTGATGACTATGAGTTTTTTGAGAGCAGTTATCACAGCCATTCTGATTATGCACCGATGGATGAAGTCTACTATACTTATGAAGAACGCCGTTACCTTGAAATCATGGAACTTGAAGGCCGCGGACTGAATATCGAAACACTCAAAAAACAATATAAACAACTGGTAAAAAAATATCACCCCGACTTGCACCAAGATAACAAAGCCGCTGCTGAAGAAAAGTTCAAACAGCTGAGCAATGCTTACCAACATCTGTTAGATAAACTAAATCGACTTTACGGTGATATTAAATAACAAACTAGCGACTAATATCTTTAAGGTTACTTGCTTTTGTGGCGAGCTTATTAAATTCTTTTTGCGCAGATTGGGTGCTTTTAACTTTAGGTAATTTCTTTTTATCAACTTTGCGACCGGTTTTTTGCAAAATAACTTTGGCAATATGCTTGTCTTCGGTTTGTTTCTTGCCTGCTTCAACCACTTCCTCGAGCTTCAATCCCTTAACGGCAGCCTTGCTTCCGCCGACAATTTCGATTCGCTTAACACCGGCAAAAAAGTCTTTGAGCTGATTGGGCTGGAGTTTGTGATTAGACCTTGGTTTCAGCTTTGTCTGAGTCACAAGATCTTTGTTAACCGCTTTTTGCACCAACTCCTGAGGATTGTCAGAAACGCTGTTCATTGTGTCCGCCTCGGTTCTGGCATTAACTTTTTTTAGGCCGGTTTCTTTTGCTAGCAGATTTGCGGTATTAACGGCATTAAGCTTTCCTGCGCTTTTTTCCAAAGAAATTCCTTTTTGAATAAATGCTTCTCTTTTGGCTTTACTTTGCTCTGTTTTTTCTTCTTCTTTAGGATTTATGACAAGCTCTTCTTCAAAATTTATTGTTGGAATAACTTGAAAATAAGCATTTTCGTCTTCATCATCATCGTCGTCATAAACATCTTTAATTTTTTTTCGCACAAGGTTTGGATTCGTTTTGTTTTCTGCGGGACGAAACGCTCCCTCCACAGCGAATGGCTGCTTTTCATCAGAAAGTTGAGCATCGATTCTTCTGGAAGGCCGTTGCTTTGGCAAGGGCATATTTTTATTCCATTCAATGTTTGGATTATTGCTGTTGTTTGTATCGTCAGAAGAATCATCTTGCATGGAAAATCAGTTCACCTTTCTGTTAATAATCATAAAAGAGCCGTCAGCCAACAGCACGGAGGTCACTTCAATCTCAATTCCGTCAACACGCGTAAGCATAAAAGTTTTTGTCGTAGCATTTGTAATATGACTAACAATATCATTCTTCAAATTATTCCAGTTGTCAACCAGCGGAAATTTATCTTTCGCAGCTTCAATAAGTTCCTGCAAAGAAGGATCATTTTGCAAAAAGATTTCCTTATAGTCCCAAAGCTCCATATAAGCGCGATTATAAAGGCTTAATCTTCCGTTTGGTGTAAAAATCATAACCGCTTCGGAGAGATTATCAAGAATCTCTTTTTGTACGGATATCAAGTCATTATAAGCACGGCGCGTTGCCAGACGATCGGTCACGTCTTCAAATGCAAAGAAAAGCCCGCCCATTGGATGCTGAGCTCTCACGCGACGAAGTGTGCGCCCGTCAGGCAGATGGAGAAGGTCTTCTTTTGCTTCAAGAATAGAAGAGAAAGCATCTTGTTCGCCTTGTTTATACTGAATAAAATCAGGCACTTCCGGCAAAAGCCTTTTTTCTCTGATTTCATCAAGAAAAGCAGAATAAGGCGGCTGAGCATCAAGCCAAGAATTATCCAGCTTCCACATTTGAGCAAAAGACTTATTATAAAAAGCCAAGCGTTTTTTTGCGTCAAACACTGCAAAAGCCGTGCCGAGTGCGCCCAAGATTTCAAGATGAGCATTTTGATGAAGCTTCAAATTGCGCTTTAAATCATCAAGCTCGGTAATTTCAGCCATAGAGCCAACACTATAAATTTTATCAAGACTCTGTTCCGCATGAAACGGAATTTCAACCACTTCAAAAGAATGATGCGCCCCGTTTTTAACCAAGCTGATTTTTTGCTTGCGTGTTTTATTTGTTGCATGAGCGGCTGTTGCCAAATCCAAAGAAATACTTTCATTATTTGTGCCGATAATTTCGATTCCCTGAGAAATAACGGCGTCACGATTTTTCTCAGCCACAAAGTCTAAATAAGGCTTGTTAACAAACTTAAGATGTTGCTGATCATCTCTCAGCCAAGCCGGATAAGCCAAATGATCAATAAGGTCGCTCAGGCGCAAGGTCTTGTCTGCAGCTTTTTTGCATTCAGCCTGAAGCTCATCAATTTTGGTTGTTTCATCACTGATATCTCTAAACCAAATAACATCACAAAATATATGTCCGCCGGCATCACAGATTCGTGCACCGGAAAGTTTTAGGATTCGCCCATTGTTTTTCGTTGTAAAAATATCTTCAAACGAGCACCCTTCTTCAAGAAGAATATCAGCATATTTCTGAATTTTTCTGGCATCATCTTTATAAAAAGCCTTCAAAACATCTTCAAAAGAAGATTTCACCCCATTTTCAAGCCCGAGTAAAACAGCCAACCTTCTGGAGCACTTAAAGACAATCTTTTTTCTTGGGTCATCAATATTATCATCCGGATAGATAAAGGAAAAATAGCCATCTTTTGAGGCATAAAGCACCTCGGTCAAACGATTGGATTCGCGGTTTGCAAAATAATTCTTCTGCCGAAGCTTAAGAATAAGGATAGAAGAATAAAACAACAACAATAACAGCAGGATAAAAACGGCAGCAATCAGATACCATAATTCCGGAGCGGCATAAAACATATTGGTTAAAAGATTGTAAGACATGATATTAATGTTCCGAAACTAATAAAGGGTTGTTTATTTATAGATTTTATAATATAAACGCAAATAGTAAAACTCAAAAAAACAGGTAGTGAATAAAAAAGATGTACACATTAGCATTTGATACAACGGCAGGCGGCTGCTACATAGCCTTATTAAAGGATGATAAAATATCGCGCACTTTTGAACAAGACATGGATTATGGACAAGCAGAAGTCTTAATGCCGGAGATAGCAAATATATTAAATAAAGAACGGATAGATTTTAAGGATATAAACTTAGTCGTTGTCTGCACCGGCCCTGGATCATTTACGGGGGTTCGCTCATCAGTTTCGGCCGCCCGAACATTTTCAATCGCTGATGAAAAATTGGCTGTTACCGGTGTTTCTGCATTTGAGGCCTATATACGCAGCCTTGAGCCGGAAGAGATTGCCGAGTTAAACGCCGTTATTATTGAAACCAAAAGAGACGATTTTTATTACCAAATTTTTGATTCCTCCTTGCATAAAGTAACCGAAGCAGGCGCCGACAGCAGAGAAAACATCATAAGCCAACTGCGTCAAAAAAAGATCAGCTTGATAGGCGACGGTGTTGAGCGCTTTTTGAATCAGCCGACAGGATTAAGCCTTCATGCCATAAGAATGGAACGTCACTTGTCTATAGAGCACTTGGCCTGGAGCGGACTCAAAAAGTTTTTAGATAAAAAGCTTGATTTTCCGAAGCCCTTATATTTGAGAGCACCGGACATCTGCATCAAGAAAACAGATGAAATGTAAATGCAAAAAATATCCTCTGAATTTACGATAAAAATATTGCAAAACAATACTAAAACGCGTATATAAATAAAAAGAAGGACAAAAATAAAAAAAATCGGCAAAGAATGGGATACCTGAGTCATAAAAAAAAGGAAGAAAGAATAGATGTATTTCTAAATGTTGCGCTAATTGCCACAACATTATACAGCTTTTTTACCTTGTTTGAAGCAGGCTGTGCTGTTTGGGAGCACTTGTGCCGTTGGCATTTTCAGTATTATCTTTTAATGCAAGCTTTGTTCTTATATGCCTTGTACCAAAAGCGCTGGGGGCGCAGCGGATTATTTGCGCTTCTGATTTTAATAAATTTCGTTTCATTATCATCAACCAGCAACTTGTTTACCAATATCTCCTCAGATAGCAATTCAGAGCTAAATATCATCTATCAAAATCATAGCGAAGAAGCAAATTCCATCATAAAGCAAGCCTATGCCAATAATGGTGAGATTTTAGCATTAAACACGGATAAAGAGCTGGCTCCGACATATGACGACAACTACCGCTTATATCACGAAAACGCCGGCATGGGCCCCAGCCTTATCTTGAGTGATATTCCTCCTGAGCAAGCCGGCAAAGTCAGCTTTGCTCCAAATCGCCAAGCGTCATATATCGCCATCACCAAAAACAACCAAAAAATGATGGTTTTGAATATAGATTTCTCTAACCTGAAAAAAGAAGAAGTCCAAACCGTTTATAAAAATCTTGAAGAATTTGTCCTTGCTCAAAATCTTCCTTTGGTAATTGTCGGAGATTTTGGAATGCCGACATGGATGCCCGCTGTCAAAAACTTTATGATAAACACCGGTCTTGAGGTCAAAAACAGAGTAATCTTAAGCGATGGCCGTCAGTGGTTTAATCCGTTCACGATACCAAGCATAAATGTATTAGGCTACAAAGCCCTTGGACTCAAACATTTCGAACGCCTTGATCAGAGCCCGTCGGGAAGCTACCCGTTTTTATTTAGCCTCAGCCTCTAAAGATTTTATTTTTTTTCGAATAATGTCAGCAAGCTCTGTTTCTTCAAATGCCGTTGCATAAGTTAGGGCAGTTTCATAAGTCTTTATGGCTTGAAGACTGTTTCCGAGCTTTGTCTCAATAAGGGCTATGTTGGCATAGTCAGTTGCTGCACCGGAAAAACGTTCATCTTTTTGCTCGATTGAAGCCGATTTCAAAAACAAAGATTTCGCCCGAGCGAGTTCGTTTTTCTGCAAAAAAATAAGGCCTAACAAAGAATATGCATTTGCAATATGAAAACAGCCGGAATCTTTTTCTCCCTTTTTGATAATCAGACGCAAAACAGCTTCCGCTGCTGCAAATCTTTCAAGTTCAAAGTCGATTCTAGCAATCAGATAAAGACTGTCTAAGGCTGCAGCTGCGTCGATTCCTTTTTGATAGATTCTGGCAGAAGAAACAGCTTCGACCAAAGCTTGTGACCACAAATTTTGTTCACAAAAAATAAAAGCCCGAACCTGATGGGCAAAGGCCAATCCATTTTTATCATGCAATTCTTCATGAGCCTCAACGGCAGCATGAACCGAGCAAAGAGCGTCATCATATTTCTTTTGCAAAAGAAGGGTCAAAGCTTTTTGCGTAAGGATATAAGCGGCAGCTCTGAGGCGATTAGAGTTAAGATTAATGTCCAAACTTTTTTGAAAATAAGCGAGTGCATCGTCAAAATTTTCACGCATGGTCCACAGCATTCCAAGCCCGCCAAAAGCATCTGCTTCTCCTGCCGGATGCCCAAAGGCATGAAACAGCTGTGCTGCCTGCCGAAACATAAAATGAGAAACATCTTCAACAGCCGAAACTCTAAAAATAGTCGCAGATAACAAATAAGCATAAGCTTCTTCAATATAGGCACCGGATTTCTTAAACAAAGAAGCCGCCACCGTCGCTTGTTGAGAGGCATTTTCCATATCCCCGCAAATAAGGGCAAACTGCGCCTGATAATAAGCCGCTTTGGCCTTAAAATATGGGGAGCAAGTTTTTACCTGAACAGTGTCGAGCAAAGCCGAGGCTTCATCTTTTTTTCCGAGCTCAAAGAGTAAAGAAACAAGCTCGATTCTCGCCGATTCTGACTTTATTTTTTTGAAAAGAGCAACAGCCTCTTCGGGCTGATAGAAAGCCTTCAACGAGGCTTCTTCAAAAAAAAGTTTTTTTTGCCGAAGAAATTTAAGAACACCGCTGATTTTGCCGCAGGCCAAATTCAGCAAAAGCTTTTTGTTTTTTTTGAATGGAAATCTCAGAAGCGTTTTAAGAATCTTTTGCAAAGCATAAGATGAAAAATAAGGGGCCGAAGAAACTTTTTGTTGCTGCAAAATCAACTGTTTGGAAGATATTTTAAAATAATGATCTAGGGCGATTTTTCTCCAAAACAGAACAAACACCGCAAAAGACAATACAAATAAAAAAATTCCGATATAGAACATAAAATTTACACTAAATTTAGTTTTGAATCATATCATATAAGCATAAGCTATAATATATGGGAAAAATCAAAATGGCTATTACAAAATTAAAATCCGGACAACTTTACAAAAAATGTGATTCGCGCAAGTTCAAATTCTCAACCACGGCAGAACTGGAAGAACGCCTTTCCGCTTTGGGACAAGACAGAGCAATAAGTGCGGTTGAACTTGGTGTTAACATCAAGTCAAAGGGCTATAACCTTTTTTGCTTAGGGCCTGAAGGCACCGGAAAGACCAGTCTGGTTAAAAGAATATTAGAAAAAGAATCAAAAACACGCCCCACACCGGATGATTGGGCCTATGTTTACAATTTTGATGAACCCTATAAGCCGAAAGCCATTAATTTTCCGGCCGGCACGGCGGCAGATTTTGCCAAAGACATTGATGAGTTAATCGAAAATTTCTCTGCCAGCATTCCTGCAATACTAGAAAGCGAGGAATACAAAGCCGGATTAAATATCATCAAAGAAAAATATAGCGAAAAGAAAGAAGACTATATTCGTATTTTGCAAAAAAAGGCAAAAGGCAAGAGCGTATCGCTTCTGCACATGCAGGCCGGTTTGGTTGTTGCTCCGACACGCAATGGCGAGGTTGTCAGTCCCGACACCTTTGACCAACTTCCGGAAGAAGAAAAAAAGGCGCTGATGGATGACTTAAACGCCATGCAGGCCGAGATAGAAAGCGTTGCCCAAGACTTGCCTAATTGGGAGGAAAAACAGCGTCAGGAAATCAGCAACTTAAAAGAAAAATTTTTGAAGCTCGCGGTTAAACAGCCGATAGATGACCTGCGCAAAAAATATAAAACCCAAAAAGCGGCAATAGACTTTTTGCGCAGTATGCAAAACCATATTGTTAGCAATATTGATGACTTTATGCCGGAGCCCGAAAAGACAGAAGACGGTGCTGACGGATTAGCCGCCTTGCTCTCAAAAATGAACAAAAACGAGGAGGATAAGTTCTCCAAGTTTAAGGTAAATGTTGTGGTTAAAAACGAACCCGACAGCGGCGCCCCGATAGTCTTGCTTGATCACCCGACCCAAGGCAATTTGGTCGGCAAAGTTGAAAGAATTCAGCAATACGGCGCATTGCTGACCGACTTCACTTTGATAAAAGCAGGCGCTTTGCATCGAGCCAATGGCGGATTCTTGTTGATGGATGCAAGAAAACTTCTGTTGCAACCATTCTCATGGGATTCTCTAAAACGAGCCATGGCTTCTAAAGTAATAAAAATTGAAGCCCCGAGCGATGAAACCTCATTTACAACCATATCTCTTGATCCGGAACCGATTCCTTTGGATGTAAAAGTTATTTTAACCGGTGACGCTGAGTTATATGAGCTTTTGAGCGAAAGAGATCCTGATTTTTGTGACTATTTCAAAGTAGAAGCTGACTTTGGTATCTTGATGGACAGAACCTATGAAAATGAGATTGAATACGCCAAATTAATCGGCTCTCTGTCAAAGAAAAAACACTTGCGCTCATTAAATAAGCAGGCCGTAGCCAGAGTAATTGAATATTCATCTCGCTTGGCTGATGATACCGAAAAATTAACCGCGCATATTGCCTCAATCGGAGACTTATTGCGTGAAGCAGATTATTGGGCTCGCAAGTCAAAGGCCAATCAAATCGGTAAAAACCATATTGAACAAGCCATCGAAGCGCAAATCTATCGCAGCGACCGCATAAAACAGGCCATGCTCGAACAGATTGACAAAGGCACGATTCTTATGGATGTCGAGGGCGAAAGAGTAGGTCAAATAAATGGCTTGGTTGTTTACAATTTCTCTCGCTTTTCCTTTGGAAAACCGGCCAGAATAACGGCACAGGTAAGACTTGGCCGCGGCGAGTTTTTGAACATTGAACGCGAAGTTGAAATGTCTGGCCCGATTCATTCAAAGGGCATGCTGATTTTACAAGCTTTGCTGTCAAATCGCTTTGCCAAGTACAGACCACTGTCCTTAAGCGCGTCGATTGTGTTTGAACAGTCTTATGGCGGTGTTGACGGCGATAGTGCATCTTCTACCGAATATTATTGCATGCTTTCAGCCATAACGGGACTACCGATAAAGCAATGCATAGCCGTAACCGGTTCAATCAATCAGTTTGGTGAGATTCAGCCAATCGGTGGCGTTAATGAAAAGATTGAAGGATTCTTTGATGTCTGCAAACGAGCCGGATTAACCGGAAATCATGGCGTTATCATTCCACGCACTAACATCAGCAATCTGATGTTAAGAGAAGACATCAGAAAAGCGGTTGATGACGGATTATTCCATGTCTATGCAATTGACACTGTTGATGACGGCATAGAAATTTTAACCGGAAAAACAGCCGGAAAGCCTGACAAAGATGGCAACTATCCTAAGGGAACAGTCAACTATATGGTTCAAAAGAGCCTTGACGAATATTATGAGCGTTACGTTAAGTTTGCTAAAGAAACGCATGGTTGTATGGCAGGATAGAGAGTTCTATGCTAAAAATATTATTTGTATGCACGGGAAACATATGCCGTTCTCCCACAGCGGAAGGCATTATGCTTGACCTAATCAAAAAGTCAGGGCTGGAGCAAGAGTTATATGTCGAATCTGCCGCAACAACGCCTTATCACGACGGTGATGCGCCGGATTCGCGCTCTCAGGCCTGTGCATTGGCTCATGGCATAAATATTGCCAATCTTCGTTCTCGGTCGATTCGTGGAGATGACTTTGCAGACTTTGACTTAATTTTGGCGATGGATAAGCGCAATATTGCCGATTTGGAATATCGCCGCCCACAAGGAGACAAGCGTTATAACAAAGCCAAAGTTGAGCTGATATTAACCTACGCGCCTGAATACGGCACCGAGGTCCCTGACCCATATTACCATAATGGCTTTGACAGGGTTTTTGAAATGATTGAAACCGCCTGCAAAAACTTTGTTGAAGAATATAAAAAGCGCAAACCTATTTAGGTAATCCGATTTTTGTAACAACCACCTTTTGATACATTCCACCGTAATAAGTGGTTTTGCGCCAGCTATATCCGGCTTTTTTTGTTGCATACATATCAATAGAACGCTCCCAAAGCTTTTCAGCAAAAGGCTGATACAGACGGTTAAACATCCTGATAAAATAGCGGAAGGGATTCCATTTAGAAGGATTATGATAATCGATAAAAATAACCTTTCCGCCGGTTTTAATAAGACTCAAAGCATTGTCAACAACTCTGATTTTTGATAAAGGCGGCAGCTCGTGCAAAAGGTTATAACAAATAACACGGTCAAATTTTTCCTCGGATTTAAAACGCGTTGCGTCTGCTTTTATAAATGAAAGCTGAGGAAACAGATACTGATATTTTTGATCACAGCGTTTAATCTGTTTTGGGTTATTATCAACAATAACATATTTTCCGAAGGTAGAAATTTTATAAGCTGTTTTTTCAATTTGCGGTCCGAAGGTTGCCCCAAATTGCAGTACGTTTGCTGTCATCGGAATATCATCATTAAGTGCATCCGCAAGCCTAAAACAAGCCCCCAAAGTAAAAACAGAAAGAAAGACCGTGTTATCAAACAAAGCTGATAATTTTTCGGAATTATAAAGCCTTTCCTGCGGAAGTCGAATATCCAAAGGCAGCTTTGGCGTAATCGATTGAGAATTATTAACTTTGGTGTTGTTGTTTTGCGGCATATGCAGAATCCATATAAAGAACAAGCGATGAAAGGCCTTCTTTGCACAAAGATATACTTTCACACACCTCTTTGTCAATCTCAGCCAAATCACGGTTAACAATATTATGTTCTATTTTTGCACATAAAAGGGCAAAACTGTCAAGTCCAAAGACCTCAGCCGCAGGTCTAATCTGGTGATAAACCACTCGCAAAGAAATATAATCGCGACTTTTCAAAGCAGATTGAGAACGAACAAAAAAACTTTCAACCTCATCGGCAAACACAAGCCATAGCTTATAAAGCTCTTCTTTTCCGAGCAATTTTTCATAGTTCATCAGGGAAGATTGGTTAAAGACCTCAGTCATCGGATGTATTCCAGTCACCGGCAATTGCCTGCCAACAAGAAAGCGCCGCCGCAACGGCAGTTTCCGCACGCAGGATTCGCTTTCCGAGAGAAACGGAATGCGCAAACTCAAGCCCTCTAAGAAGGGCGATTTCTTCAGCAGAAAAGCCGCCTTCAGGCCCCACTAAAATCGCAGCATTGGAAATATTTTTTTGCTTTGCAGATAAAAAAGCCTCAAAGACAGAGCTTGTTCCTCCGGTTTCATCCATAAAATAAAGCGGACGTTGTTTATCCCAGTTTGCAATAATTTTTGCAAGAGGAACGGCCTCTTCGATAAGAGGCACATCAAGCCGGCGAGATTGCTCTGCAGCCTCAATAGCCTGCGCCTTAAAGCGCTCGATTCTTGTCTTATCGGTAATGGTAAATTTTGTAATGACAGGAATAATTTTAGCACAGCCGAGTTCGGTTGCCTTTTGAATAACAAAGTCGGTTTGGTCTTTTTTTAGAGGAGCAAAGAGCAACCAAATATCCGGAGAAGCCATCGGGCTTCTGGTTTGTTTTCCCAAACAGACGGTTAAGCTTTTTTTGTTCACGTCAATAATTTTAGCCAAGAACTCTCCGTCTTCGGCATTAAAAACCAAAAACTCATCTCCGTTTTTTAACTTCATAACATGGAACAGATAATGGCTCTGCGCTTCATCAAGCGGAAAAACCGCCTGCATAGCAAGACGGTTTTGTAAAAACAATCGAATATTAGATTTAAGGGCCATATTAAATAACTTTCACGTTCAAAATCCGAGACAATAAAGCTCTGTTTTCTTTCATCAGATCAAAAATAAGCTTTACATCGCCGGCTTTTATAGTCTGATAGAGCAAAATCACAATATCGTTTCTTTTTTCTTTTTTTATAAAAACAAGGTTATCAAAATTTTTTTCAAAGGTCCAAAAAGTATCGCTAGGTTCAACAAGGCGCACGGCTATAAACTGCCCAGCTAGCAGGCTAACGGATGTTCCTGCTTCTTCCACATCCACAAGAAGCATTTCTGAAGAAGATGCTTTATTATTAACGGAGAGGTCTTCTTTTTCTTCTTCGTCAGGGATTTGATTGTTATTAGGAGCAAAGATAGTTCGATTAAGAGCTTCATCTCTTTCTTCGATAATAAATTTTGCATTAGCCGAAAAAGGACTAATAACAAATAACAAGGAAAAAGTCAAAAAAGTAACAAATAATTTCATGAAAACCTCTGGCATATTTTGTCTATTTTATGTTTTGTGAAAAATATAATACCACAAAATTAAAGAAAATAAAGTAAAATTTTTGTTACAAAATATGACAAAAATATTTTTCGAAAGATATTATATAACCCTTACGTTAAGAATTCTTGAAAATAAAGCACTTTGCCCGCTCATCAAATCAAAATTAAGATTAGCAACACCGGTGCCGATTGTATGATAAAGCAAAATCAGCACGCCGTTTCTTTTTTCTTTTTTTACAAATTTCAAATTTGAAGAAATATTTTCAAAATTCCACAAAGTATCATCATGCTCCGAAACCCGAACGGCAAGATATTGTCCCTTATAAAGGAGAGTAGACGTTTTTGCATGATCCAAGTCAACAAGAACAATTGCATTCTGTTGAGTTTTGAAATACTTGCTGGCTACAGCTTTTCTAAAATTTTTGGTAGATTTATTTTGTTTTTTTGAAGTCATATGAGGAGAAGGCTCAAAGTCTTGAGTAACAAACATGTTTCTTTGCATGGCAGAATCTGCGGATTCAACGACAATACCGGCACGAGCGTTAACAGAAGTCATTAAGGCAAAAGATAAAATTGCCGAGAATAAAACTAAAGACCTCATAATAACCTCCTTTCGCCTTCATTATACTTTGGTATAAATTCAGCAATGAGCTTTCTTATTTATTAAATTCATGATAGCATACAAACACTGAAAATAAAAGTTAAAGATTTGTAACAAATTTAAGGACAAACGACGTGATAATAACAATAGACGGACCTGCATCCGCAGGAAAAGGCACTTTGGCTGGAAAAATAGCACAAGAATATAAACTGGCATATTTTGACACCGGCATGGTTTATCGCGCCGTCGGAATAGAAACTTTACTGGCAGATGTTCCTGCAGATAATGCTGATATGGCAGAAAAATTTGCCAAAGGACTGACTTTTCAAAGAATGATGGAATTGTCTAAACACCCATCTTTTCGTGGTCCCGAGGGCGGGAAAAGAGCCTCGCTCGTTTCGGCGATTCCCTCTGTTCGCGCAGCTTTGTTAAAAATGCAGCAGGATTTTTGCAAAAATCCGACTTTTGCAGATGGAAGTAAAGCGCAAGGCGTTGTCTATGATGGTCGCGATACCGGCACGGTTGTATGCCCTCAGGCAGATGTAAAGCTTTTTGTAATAGCTTCGGCCGAGGCCAGAGCCCAACGCCGTTATAAAGAATATTGCGAAAAAGGGATTAACACAAGCTATGAAGAGGTCTTAAACGACATTAATCAGCGAGATAAGCGCGATTCGGAAAGAAGCACCTCGCCGTTAAAACCGGCCGCCGATGCCATAATTTTGGATACAACCCATCTCAGTATTGAAGAAGTTTTTGAAAAAGCGAAAGAAATTATCGATTCACATCAAAAAAATCTTGCAATTTAATAAAATCACTATATAAGAATAAAGAGCAAAATTCTTAAGGTGCGTTAAGGGTTGCTCTTTTTATATATAAAACGCACAAGTCCGCTCTGTTTTAGGAGGTCTGGCAGGTTAAGAAAATAAAATTATATGATAAATACAGAAATTAAAATTCCCGAAATGACCGAAGATTTTGAAGCGCTGATGAACGAACAGTTCGGCGATAAAGGAATTACCGGTTCCGTTGTAAAGGGAACAATCATCCGCGTAACACCTGACTTTGCAACTGTTGATGTTGGCTTAAAGTCAGAAGGACGCATTCCTCTCCGTGAATTTGGTCAAAATGCGGAATTAAAAGTTGGCGATGTCGTAGAAGTTTATGTTGACCGCTATGAAGACAAAGACGGCAACATTGTTCTTTCAAGAGAAAAAGCTCGCCGCGAAGAAGCATGGCAAGATTTGGAAAAATCTATGAACGCTAATGAAAGAGTAAACGGTGTAATCTTTGGTCGTGTTAAAGGCGGCTTCACTGTTGACTTGAACGGCGCTATTGCTTTCTTGCCGGGCTCTCAAATTGACATCCGCCCGATTCGCGATATCACTCCGTTAATGGGAATTTCTCAACCCTTCCAAATCTTGAAGATGGACAAGGTAAGAGGCAACATCGTTGTTTCTCGCCGTGTTGTTCTTGAAGAAACCAGAGCTGAAGCTCGCGCTGAATTGATCAGTGACTTGAAGGAAGGTTCAGAACTCGAAGGTGTTGTTAAAAACATCACCGATTACGGTGCATTCATTGACTTGGGTGGCGTTGACGGCTTGTTGCACGTTACCGACATCTCTTGGAAGAGAATCAATCATCCGGCAGAAGTTTTGTCTGTTGGTCAGACCGTAAAAGTAAAAGTTATCAAATTCAACGAAGACAACCAACGCATTTCTTTGGGCATGAAGCAGCTTGAAGAAGATCCGTGGCAGCATGTTGCTGACAAATACAAAGTTGGTGAAATCTACAAAGGAAAAGTCACCAACATCACCGATTACGGTGCATTTGTTGAGCTTGAAGATGGTATCGAAGGCCTCGTTCATGTTTCTGAAATGAGCTGGACCCGTAAGAATGTTCATCCGGGTAAAATTGTTTCAACTTCTCAAGAAGTTGAAGTTAAGGTTCTCGAAGTTGATTCTGACAAGAGAAGAATCAGCTTGGGCATCAAACAATGCACCCCGAACCCATGGGCCGCTTATGTTGAAGAGCATCCGGTTGGGTCAATCATTGAGGGCAAGATTAAAAACATTACCGAATTCGGTTTGTTCGTTGGCTTGTCTGATGAAATCGACGGCATGATTCACTTGTCAGATATCTCTTGGGATAAATCTGGTGAAGAAGCTGTTAAAGACTACACCAAGGGCCAAGACATCCAAGCTAAAATCATTGATGTTGATGTTGAAAAAGAGAGAATTTCTCTCGGCATCAAACAGTTGACCGAAGACGCTGTTTCTGGTGCAATGGAAGGCATCAAAAAAGGCGATGTTGTTAAAGCCACTGTTGTCAGCACCGATGAAAAAGGTGTCAATGTTGAAGTAAACGGCATTTCTGCTACCATCAAAAAAGCAGACTTGTCAAAAGACAAAGCTGAACAAAATCCGGAAAACTACAAAGCCGGTGATGTTGTAGAAGCTAAGATTACATCTGTTGACAAGAAAAACAACAAGATTGGCATTTCAATCAAAGCTCTTGAAATTGATGAAGAAAAGAAGGTTTTGGAAGAATATTCTAACACCTCTTCCGGCTCAACTTTGGGAGATGCTTTGGGTGAAGCCCTGAAGAAAAATGCTTAATTTTTAAGTGTTTGAAGAAAGCTCCGAAGAAATTCGGAGCTTTTTTTGTTGAAAAGAGAAAGATAAAACTTCTTGCAATTAAGCAAAACAGATTATAATCAAAAAGAAGGTGGCCGGCGTAGCTCATCAGGATAGAGCAACAGTTTCCTAAACTGTGGGTAGTGGGTTCGAGTCCCGCCGCTGGCGCCATTTTTTTAGCAGAAGGTAGATATTTTTTCATCAAAGATTATATAAATACCAGTCATAGGCAACGGAAGGAATAATAAAAGATGAAAAAAACAGTCATAGTCGCCACTCTTGCAGCAATCTTAGGAAGTTCAGCCTCGGCACAAGCCATGCAGTTTACCAAAGGACCATGGCAGTTTACAGCAGGAATTAACACAATCGTTTTATACGGATATAATGATTATAATAAAAAATATTCCGAACAAAATAATCGAGATGAAACCTATAGCTCAACTTATGTAACTCTTTCCGCCGCCTACAATTTTAATAACGATTATCAGCTGGCGCTATATTATCTACCCAATACCAGCGGCACAGAGTATCTGCAAGACTATGATGGCGACCAATGGGTAAACCAAGCCTATGGAGCCCTACAAACGCCTTACGGACAAATTCAAGCCGGATTAAACTATAACGTTGCATATCAGTTTTACGTCGGAGCACCGGCGCTGGCCCCGCTTTATGTTAATGATAGTACAATAACTGACTTTTTAACTGATCCAAACTGGAACCGAGACGGAGGTAAAACAGCATCCTACTTAACGCTCAACTCAACGGCTCTTAATACGGATAATATCGCAAATAAAATTTCCTACATCAGCCCAACCATAAAAGGCACGACCTTTGGTTTCAGCTATATGCCGTCAGCATATTTCAACCAAGGCCTTGTCAGCGGATACGCCCCATATCGCCATAATGACGCTTATGTTGCCGCTATCTCAAATGAGCAACAGTTTGGCGAAGTTGGCTTATCGACTTATATGGCCTATGGCTTGTATAACGATTATATGAAAGACTTTGGTGTTGGCGGAAGCGTTAGCTATAAAAACTGGACCTTTGGCGGATCATATCGCCGCTCCACACCTGATGGCGATAAAAATCCGATAAATCAGCAAATAAACCCGACTTTGACGCCGGAATTTTACGATGGCTATCGTGATGGCTATGCATGGAATATGGGCCTAAGCTATAGTTTGGATAAATGGACAACCGCTGTAACATATTTTGAATCCCGAGCACATAAGACCGAAAATAAGGACCAGTTTATTCAGTATTTGAACCAGTATAAGCTAAATCAATATGTAACCCTGTATGGAGCCGTTGGTCATGTCAAATTTAGAGGCATGACCGGAACCCCCGAGGACAGCAATGAGGGCTACTCATTTATTGCCGGCTTTGGGATACAGATATAAAAAAGGGGCTCATTTTGAGCCCCAAACTTTTAAGCCAAATCTTGGGCAAGCTTGCTAAGAAAGCGTGTTTGAATTTCGGCGATTTTAAGAACGGAATCCAGCTCAACATATTCATTTGAGGCATGCATGCCGTCTCCGGTACCAGAATGCATAATAACAACCGAACCACGCAAGGCAAAAGAGCGAGAATCAGTTGCTCCGCCGATATGTTCAAAATCAATTTTATGACCCAAAATATCTTCGGCAAAGTGCTTATAATCAAGAATAAACGGATTCTCTTCATCCATCACTACCGGCGTACTTTCAGAAACAATAACATAATGAACACCGTCAACCATTGCGGAATCGAGATTCTTTCGCAGATTTTCAACTGTTGAGTTTTCGGTCAAGCGAAAGTCAAGCAAAGCTTCTGCATGATTAGAAATGACATTAGAAACTTGCCCACCTTCAAATTTTGCAAAATGAAGTGTGTCAAACCAAGTGTCGCTAGGCTTAGGCAGCTCTTTTGAAAGATAGGGATAGATTTTGCGAATATTGTGCCATGTCATCATAAGCTTTTCATTTGCGTCGATTCCATCCCACGGAGTTGAGCCATGAGCCTCTTTTCCTTCGGCAATGAGTTTAACAAAAACCGGATTTTTACATTTTGTAACCAGCTTTGAGATATCACCACCGACATCATTATCGAGAACAATTTTAGCCTTAAGGTCAGGATGAGCCTCCATAAAGGCGTGGGTGCTTGCACTACCTTTTTCTTCATCGGTTGAAAGAATGACCGCAAATTTTATGGGTAACTTGTTTTCCAAAACATAAAACATCGAGTTAAAGGCCACAGCTGCGAAGGACTTCATGTCGAGAGACCCGCGACCGAACAGCTTTCCGTCTTTAATAACTGGGTTAAACATAGAATCATTGGCCGGCACAACATCAAGATGCCCAAGGCAAAGGGCGTCATATTCATTTGCTTCAACGTTGCGGATAAACAAAACCGGGGAGGCTTTTTCTGAGCGAAAAATTGTCACAATCGCACCGGTATTTTCAAATAGCTTTTCACAATAAGCAAGGCACTTGTCAATTTCTGCGGCATTTCCGGTTTCTGTTCTGAACTTAATCAGGTCGATAATGGTATCTGTTAATTTCATCTTTTGTTTCCTTAAATATTTTTACGCTTTATTCATTATTATAAGGCATAAATATAATAAGAAAAGATTAAGAAGAAAGAGGGGAAGGAATGAAAAAATATTTGCTTGCAATTTTAGCCGTAATAATATTTGCCGCCGGCGGAGCAAAAGCGCAAGAAGATACCGGTGAAGAAACCGGTTTAGCCTTGCCGCGCATGGTGTCTTTGCGGTCAAATTTAATTAATGCACGTTCCGGCCCCGGAGCCAGATATCCGATAGAATGGGTATATCAGCAAAAAGGCGCACCGGTTGAGATAATAGCTGAGTTCGAATTATGGCGCAAAATAAAGGATTGGGACGGTTCTGAAACTTGGGTTCATAAATCAATGTTATCCGGTGCAAGGAGCATCAAAATGACCGCCAAAGGCGAAAGCAATATCTATGCCTCGGACAATTACCAGTCACAAGTTGTTGCAAAGGTTGAAGATGGCGTTATAGGCAAGGTCAAAAAATGTACGCCGAGCAGCAATTTCTGCTTGATAAAATTTGACACAATAGAAGGCTGGGTGCCCAAAAGAAACATGTTCGGCATTTATAATGATGAAGAAATAAATTAATCAAAATAAACAAACAATAAACGGAGCGAGGTTTTACCCCGCTCTTTTTTTCGCCACATTTCCATCTTAAAACAAAAATCATCTTGCAAGCTTAGCAAAATTATGCTATAATCGAGTCGTGAAGGCAAACGAGATAGGAGAAGTATTATGTTTATCTCACGACAAAAGGCG
>CALXTD010000010.1 GCA_944391315.1 uncultured Alphaproteobacteria bacterium
AGGAGTTTTTTATCTGTAAAGCTCTAAGCTCTTTGGAACTACCGGCCTAGCCGGTAGTTTTCTTGTTACAAAAAAAGAAGCCGCAAACGCGACTTCTTAAGCAATCACAAAACGTTATTTTTCATCGTTTTTAGCTAAATCACGCACCACTTTGGGATCACGCAACAGCTTTTCGATTTTATCAACTTCTTCAAAACTTTTATCAATTCTAAAACTAAGCTCCGGCACATAACGCAATTCGGTCTTGGCCATAATCACTTTGCGCAAATAATTTGCCGCAAGTTGCAACCCACCGATAACCTGCTGTTCTGCTTCTTTTGATGAGGTAATGATATAAACGGAAGCATACTTCAAATCTGGAGAAACCTTAACTTCCATAACCGTAACAAGGGTATTAATTCCTTGCAGATTGCGAATTTCATCACGTTCAATTTGCTTGGCAATAATTTTCTTAATTTCTTGTCCGACACGCAACTGCCGCTGAGAAGGTTCTTTATCAGCCATAAAACATCTCCTAAAACAAAATCTAACGCGACTGTAGCACGAAAACACCGTCAAATCAAGAAAAAACAAACGGCAGGCAAAGAGAAAATCTCCCGCCTACCGCTCTTATTGCTTTTGAAAACAGACTATTTTCTTTCGGTCTTATCCATCGGCAACGGTTCTTTTGATCCGCTGTTGAACAAAATAGCCTCACTGATAGCCGTGTTCTTGACCGGAATATCAGTAATCTGCTTACCACAAATTTCAAGTCCGACACTCTTAAGAGCTGTCGCAATCGGCAAGAACAAGTCTGTATTTTCACCACTTGCACCTGAATGAGCAAATCCGGTGATCGTACCGTCTTTATCAATCAAAGCACCGCCCAGCGTAATATTTTGAACATAAGTATCAAGCAAGATTTCCGTACCTCTGTTCTCGCTGTAACGATAACCTTTAATCTTGCCGGAATCTTCCAGATAACCCTCACCGGTATCAAAGTCAAGAATACCAAGACTCATATAAGTCTTCTGGTTAATCGGCGGCAAAGACAAATTGAGCGACAGCGGCGTATACTCAGTCTTTCTGTCAAGATAGAGCAAAGCCGTATTCTTATCAGGATTAATTCTGACCGCATAACCGGTAAATTGACCACCATTAATCGTGCGCAGATTATAACTGTTGTTATCTTTGGTAATCAAGTCGGCAGAAGTCAAAACAAACTGATCAGAAACAATCAAGCCCGCACCTTCTTTACCATTGGCATTAGTAATTGAGATAATTGAAGTACGAACCTTATAAACATCTTCGGCAGAAAGCGGAATGGTATAAGGCGCACGCTCAACAATGCAAAGCATATTCTGAGCTTCGATAGCATTTTTATCATCAACAGGAACATTGACCCAAGTCTCTTTACTCAAAGAACCACTGGCTTTAACACCGCCGTCTTCTTCAATGCTAACCGGAATCTTGCACATCTTGTCATCTTCATCACAACAGGTGTTAAAGATGCTATCACACTTATCGCAAGGTTCATTAAGCTTGTTGTCTTCACAACCGCCATAAAATTTATTCGGCTCACATCCGCCGTAAATCTTATTATTGCAGTCGCAATCCGGCCCAAACAAAGTCATGTTGTTACACGGCGTTGCCGGAGCATCTGAAGTTAAAGCGGCAATTGGAGCAGCCACAGCAGCAATCGGAGCACCGACAACGGCTAATAACGGAGAAATACCCTCGCCATCTTTAACTTCTTTTGAATAACGTTCATCAGACGGAACCGGACTAATGCTTGGGTCAAGCGGCTCAGGAGCAGCTTCTTTACTCAACAAAATATCTGCAGGCTCAGCAACCGGTTGCTCTGTAACAACAGTTTCCTCAACCACAGTTTCTTCCAAATCAAGATTGTTCAAAACAGTTGGTTGAGTATCTGCAGCAGGTTGTGCCACTGGAGCAGGAACAGGTGCTGAAAGCGGAGCCGGCGCAGGTTCAGGAGCCTGCATCGGAGCAGGTTGCGGCGCAGCCATTGGAGCCGGCGCAGGTTCAGGAGCCTGCATTGGAGCAGGTTGTGGAGCAGCCATCGGGGCCGGAGCCGGCATTGGAGCCGGTTGTGAGGCTGACATCGGGACTGGAGCCGACTGTGGCATTGGAGCCGGTTGCGGCGTCGGAAGTGGCGGAACCGGCGTAAGCGCAGAACCAACTTCGGGCTGTTTATTTTCTAACGGAATCAACGGTTGTTCAGCTTTGGGAGGAACAACCGGACTTGGCATAACCGGTTTATCATCAGGCGTATAAACATATTTTGTAACACTGTTTTTACGAGCTTCATGATCAGTGTATTGACACTTAATCGGATTATGGGCTTTTTCGTGTTCAATATACTGAATCCGCTGGCTTTCTTTTTCAGCAGATGTGAAACGATGAGAAACAACCTTCAAGAAAGCCGGATGGCTGCGAAGATTGTTAGCCGCATCAGCAAAAGCTTTTTCAACCAACAAAACCTCACCATTAGGCTCACCGCGCATCAAATCAGCATAACCATCAGTCTCACCTGACCAATAAATAACTTCTCGATTAATATCGGTAACCGTCCATTTAACCGTAATCTCCGAAGACCCGATACGGCTGTTTTCCATAATGGCTTCATTCCAATTATACTTATCACAAATATTCATAAAATAATTGGTGATTTCTGCCGTAATCAAATATTCCGGCAAGGGGCTCGGTGTTTCTTCAATACAAACATCATCAGGAATTTTAACAATATTGAAGCAGTCTTTAAGTTGATTATCAAAAACAGAAATAAGACGCATATTGCTTTCCATCAACCGCCCTTGGTTCAAAATCGCCTCTTTGGTAAAACGACGGCAACCAAAAATACGGAATCGATAATTTCCGAGCTTTTGCATCAAAGGACCGTTAATATCTTCATCATTGAGCTTAAAATCAACCCATTCTAACTGGATAGGCGCATACTGCCCACATTTTCCATGAATTTTATCATAAATGCTGCCGCTTGGACGAACAACATAATTTTGCACAAAGTTATAGCGCACAACTTCTTTAACCTTAGCTTTTTTGGGCGCCCGCTGTTTGGCCTTGCATTTTTGAGGGTTAAGGGTGCAAGCCGAAGGCTGAACGGCAACTTTTTTATCGCAAAGAACAGGGTCATTGCCACAACCTTGCCCCGGAAAGATACTGTTATCTTGTCCGCTGCTCGCTTCACAGCAAGTACCGCCAAAAATGCTGCCGTCACGATAAGTCTTACCCTTAACCGTTACCACTGGAATATTTGCCGCTCTTCCATCCTGCTGAGGGTTCAAAGCTTCTTTGCGCTGCTGAATACGCGTTGTAACTTCACCGGCATATTTGCTTTTCTGATCAAAAAAGCCCATGCTCGAACTTGTATCGGTATATTCGGTCCGAATTTCTATTTCCCCGTTGCCATCATAAGCATTATTATCATATTGAGAAGCCCTAGAAGCCCTCAACGCAACAGCACTCACGCTCAGCGCCAAAACAGAACAGGCCAACGGCTTGAAATAGCTATTTATTTTCATCAAAATACTCCATCATTTTTTATAATGCGGCATCATACGGCGGTATGACAAAGCTTCAGCTATGTGCATTCTAAGCACTTTTTCATTATTTTGCAAGTCTGCAATTGTCCTTGCTAACCGCAAAATGCGATGATAGGCTCTGGCCGAAATTTTATTTTTATCAGCATAATTGATAAGAAGCTTCTGAGCCTCATCATCTAATACAACAGCCTTATCCAGCGCTTTTCCTTTCAAATCTGCATTTGTATGACAACCTTTAAGGCCCAAAGCTTTAAAACGATCGCTTTGAATTTTTCTTGCCGCCAAAACACGTTCACGAATTTGGGCCGAGGTTTCGCCTGTCTTAACCGAAGAAAGCTCCCATGGAGAAACGGCATGCATTTCAATTTGAATATCAATACGATCAAGTAAAGGACCCGAAATTTTAGATTGATATTCTGCAGCACAAAGCGGCGCCCTCGGACATTCAAATTCCGGCGTTCCGAGATGTCCGCAACGACAAGGATTCATCGCGGCGATAAGCTGAACTTTTGCCGGATAAGTCGTATGAGCATTAACGCGAGATATGGTGATTTTTCCGTTTTCCAAGGGTTGACGCAACGCTTCCAAGGTTGCGCGATTAAACTCCGGCAACTCATCAAGAAACAAAACACCGTTGTGAGCCAAAGAAATCTCCCCTGGTTCAGCACGACGTCCGCCACCAACCAAAGCCGGCGTCGAAGCATTGTGATGCGGCGCACGAAACGGACGCGAAAAACATAACATACCACCCTTTAGCTCACCGGCAATCGAATGAATAATACTGGTTTCAAGAGCCTCTTCGGGTGTTAGCGGCGGCAAAATCCCCGGCAACCTGGCTGCCAACATAGACTTACCTGACCCCGGAGGCCCAATCATAAGCATATTATGCCCACCGGCAGCAGCAATCTCAAGAGCACGTTTAGCACTTTCTTGACCTTTGACATCCGCCATATCAGGATAAACATTATTTTCAGACATTTGTTGTTTTACCGGCTGAGGAATCAGCTGTGTCCCTTTGAAATGATTGATAAGCTCAAGCAGATTATGAGGGGCCAAAATCTCTTTAATACCGGACCACGCGGCTTCCGAGCCTTGCTCTGCCGGACAAACCAACCCTTTGTTAAGACGATTAGCATGAATAGCCGCCGGAAGAATACCGTTTACCGGCAAGATAGAAGCATCAAGCCCAAGCTCACCAAGCACGATATAGTTATCTACTTCCTCCAGAGGAATAATCCCCAGACAAGAGATAATACCAAGCGCCACCGGCAAATCATAATGAGAACCTTCTTTGAGCAAATCTGCCGGCGCAAGATTAATAGTCACTCTCTTTGCAGGAAAACTTATTCCGATAGAATTAAGCGCCGCCCGCACACGTTCACGACTTTCGGCCACCGCTTTATCCGGCAACCCGACAATAGAAAAAGCAGGCATTCCCGAAGAAATCTGAACCTGCAAATCCACATCTTGGGTATCCAAGCCATTAAAAGCAAGAGTGTTAACGCGGCTAAGCATATCTACCACCGCGGCGTACGCTCACCGTCACGCCAACGGCGAGTAGGATAAGTTCCGCGATGCAAAAAATCATAACTTGCAGTTTTATAAGGGATATCCCTATAACGAACATATCCTTTTCTTTCAAAAATCAAAGCACATTCTTCGGAACTTGTTGTCGGTGTTGAATAGCAATGAACAATATATTTGCTCATCGGATTAAGCAGGCTGATTTTGGTCGGCGTATTAACAAAACAAGGAGGCGCCGCCACATAATTAACCTTTCCTTCCTCGGGAAATTCCCAAAGAGAAGAACAAGCGCTCAAAACCAAAAGCAACGGAGCGATAAGAAAAATCCTGAACATAGCACCAATTCCAAAGATAATTTCAAATAATAGCAACCATAGCACTTAATAATTAAAATATCCTAAATCTTTTTGAAAAATTTTTCTTGATTTTCTTCAATTTTCGTGTATATTCCGAATGTTCCTTGCTTGAAGAGCTTGCTTTTTGGGCTATACAAATAAGGACTGAGCCGAGTTTTACTTTGGCTTAGAATTGTTGAGAATCCATAAGGAGAATAATATAATGAATAATTACGAGAGCGTGCTTATTGCACGTCAGGATCTGGGTGCATCTCAGGTTAACAACATTGTAGAAGAGCTCTCCAATGTTATCAAAAACGAAGGCGGAAACGTTGTCCGCGTTGACAACTGGGGCTTGAAAAACCTCGCTTATCGTATCAAAAAGAACCGCAAAGGCCACTATGTTTTGATGAACATCACGGCTCCGGCTTCTGCAATTGCCGAATTTGAAAGAATTATGCGCTTTAACGAAGACATCATTCGTTATATGACCGTAAAAGTTGAACAATTCAGCGATGCTAACGACGCCAGCAGCGAATCAACCGCATCAGCAGAAGAATAAGGAGAATCGAAAATGGCAAAACAAGTATTCTTTAGAAGAAAGAAAGCATGTCCGTTTTCAGGCGAAGACGCTTTGAAGATTGACTACAAAGACGTAAAACTTCTCTCCAGATATATTTCTGAAAAAGGGAAGATTATCCCCAGCCGCATTACCTCCGTTTCTGTTAAGAAGCAGAGAGAATTGGCAAGAGCAATCAAACGTGCACGTTACATCGGCTTATTGCCGTTTGTAGCCGACTAAGCGGAAGGAGAGAAAGAAATGGAAATCATTCTTCTGGAACATGTTGAAAAATTAGGCAAGATGGGCGACAAAGTAAACGTTAAAAACGGTTATGCCCGCAACTACCTTTTACCTTCAAAGAAAGCTTTGCGCGCTACTGAAGCAAACATCGCTTTTTATGAAAAGAAAAAAGCAGAGCTTGAAGCTCACAACAAAGCTTTGTTTGATGAAGCAAACAAAAAAGCAGAAGCATTAAAAGGCTTCAATGCAGTTTTGATTCGTCAAGCAGCAGAAACAGGCCAATTATATGGTTCTGTTACAATCCGCGACATTGCAAGTGCAATCAAAGAAGCCGGATTCGATGTTGAACGCCGCTGCGTATTCCTTGAGAAACCGATTAAAGACTTGGGCGTATATGAAGTAAAACTCAACTTACACCCTGAAGTATCTCAAGTTATTTTGGTAAACGTCGCCCGTACGGAAGACGAAGCCAAGAAGCAGGCAAAAGCTCATTCTGCTGAATAAAACTTCGGTTTTAACAAAAAAAGCTCTGAGTTATAAAACTCAGAGCTTTTTTTAATCTAAAGAAGCAACCGGACAAGTAAAATAAGCATTGAGCTTTCCACCTGCAACAAGATTTTCAGGATTATCTAAAAAATAAATAATTCCTGCAGCTCCACCATTTCCATACTCACTATCTGTCCACAAAATATCATGAGTACAAATCGGCTCAAACCCCATTCTTATTCGCTGAATATTAATCTGCGTTAAACGTGGACGAACCTCAACCAGCCAAAAATGCCGATCACCGCGAGAACATTTATTGCCAAGAATAGTTTGTTTTTCACAATACTTTCCTGCTTCAAACCAATCTAAATGATTAGTTGAATGCTCAATAAATACAGCTTTTCCAGCAATAATTATTGCCTTAGGCTGCACCCCCTTTAAAGGAAACCACGAACGTTTATCGTTCTCATAAATAACTTCAAAGGAAAAACGTTCTCTAGGACCTCCTTTTTGAACAAAATATCCTCCAAAATAACGAGCCACTTCTGCCGGAGAAATTTTATTCGCTTTCATAATATTTGCAACTTGTTCTATAACTTCTTTTTTTTCCATATAATATAATTATTAAATTGACATCATAATAAAAAAACAAAATAAGGCTACATTAAGTATAGACAAAAGTCAACAAAAAAAGGTTTTATCATTTAAGATAAAACCTTTTTTGAAAATCACGGCAACAAACACATCGGCCGAACATTAAGTTTTTCACAACGGGGAGCAAAACGTGTCACTCCGTTTTCAAAATAAAGCACCCGTTTTCCCCGAAGATGAGAATAAATCCAATAAGCAGAAGAAAAATCAATCTTTTGCCCTCCGAGAAGAGTAAGCTCATTATTAATGGCCTCAGCATTTTCAAAAAGGAAATCCCAAATTTTAAGAACACCCATATTCGCCGAATTGTTGTTAAATTTTACCAAAGCAGTTTCTTGCAACGCTTTTGGAAAAGAAAGCTTTTGTGGCAAATCACAAAGAGCAATAAAACAATTTTTAACACAAACAGCAATCGGAACATCGCCAAACGCCTTGTAAGAACAAACAGCACCCGACTGGTATAAGACATCAAAAGGCAAAGTCTTAGAAACAATAGCTCCTTTTTTAGAAACGAACTCTCCGCCCCATCGCTTACATAAATCTTCAATCGTGACACCTTTAATCAGCATCTCGCGAAAAATAAAATCCACCGCTTCACTTTTATCTTGATTCATAATAAAAATATAAAAAATTATATAAATAAAAATTCAAAATCAAATTATCCTTAAACGAAAAAACAATTTTTGTCAATATCTGGATTAATCGACCATTATACGAGTTTTTTCAAAAAGTTCGGAGAATGAGTCGAGTAATAAGATTTAAGGAAGGAAAAAGCGCAGTGTACACACTAGTACATGAGCATTTTTCCTATCCACAAAATCTGTATTAATCGACCATTATACGAGTTTTTTTAAAGTTTAATATGTGAGTCGAATAATAAGAATTTAGGAATTTTGCGAGCAAGTGCTAAGCAAAAACAACCGTTGCTCCGGTTGTTTTTGTCTGCAAACTCTTTGGAACATCTTGTTGAGCTAGGCTGCGAAAGCTGCCGCAGCGAAACTAGATGCCTAAGGTACACAGAAGTACGTGACCGAGCAAAATATCCGACAATTCTGTATTAGTCGACCACAGAGTAAACTTTTAAAGGGTTGGAGCTATCTCCTCCACCTCATAACACTCAATAAAATCGCCAACTTGAATGTCGTTGTAGTTTTCAAAACTCATACCACATTCATAACCGGATTTTACTTCACGAACATCTTCTTTGAAGCGTTTGAGTTGAGCAAGAGCACCGTCGTGAATAACAACGTTATCACGCAACAGGCGAACCTTTGCCCCACGTTTAACAAAGCCCTCGGTAACCATACAACCGCCAACTTTACCAACGCCGGTAATATTGAAGACATTGCGAATTTCAGCATAACCAATAATCTTTTCTTTAAGCTCAGGCGTTAACATTCCCTCCAGCGCTTTCTTAATATCGTCAACCACATCATAGATGATGGAATAATAACGAATATCAACACCATCTTGACGGGCAAGATCACGCGCATGAGGAATGGCGCGAACGTTAAATCCGATAATAAAGGCATTTGAAGCTTTTGCTAAAGTAACATCTGAATCTGAAATCGGACCAACCGCCGAATGCAGAATCTGAACACTAACTTCGTCATTAGAGAGCTTTTTAATTGTTCCCTCGATGGCTTCGATAGAACCTTGAACATCGGCCTTGATAATAACCGGAAGATGTTTAACTTCACCGGACTTAATTTTATCAAGCATTTGCTCCATAGCCGATTTCGCGCTCTTAACTAACTTAGCGTCACGCTCTTTACGAATACGATAATTGGTAACTTCTTTAGCCTGAGCCTCGTCTTTAACGATAACAAAATCATCACCGGCGGCCGGTGTACCTTGCAAACCAAGGATTTCAACCGGAGTTGCCGGACCGGCCTCAGTCATTTTCTTACCATGTTCATTAAACATTGCACGAATATGGCCCCATTCTTTTCCGGCAATACAAATATCGCCGACATGAAGCGTTCCGTTCTGAACCAAAACAGTTGCAACCGAACCACGGCCTTTTTCCATTTTAGCTTCAACCACAGCACCTTGGGCCAAACGGTTTGGATTTGCTTTCAAATCAAGAATTTCTGCTTGCAGCAAAATAGCTTCGACCAACTTATCAATATTGATTCTCTTCTTAGCAGAAACCTCGGCGCACAAACTATCACCGCCCATCTCTTCAACCGCAATCCCGTGTTGCAGCAAAGCTGTCTTAACTTTCATCGGATCAGCACCCGGCAAATCGATTTTGTTAATAGCAACCACAATTGGCACTTCAGCGGCCTGAGCATGACGAATAGCCTCAACTGTTTGCGGCATAATGCCATCATTAGCAGCCACAACCAAGACCACAATATCCGTAACTTTTGCACCACGAGCACGCATTTCGGAGAAAGCTTCGTGTCCCGGAGTATCAATAAAGGTAATTTTTTTACCGCCGGCAACTTCAATCTGATAAGCACCGATATGCTGAGTAATACCACCGGCTTCACGAGCAGCCACATTGGTCTCGCGCAAGGCATCAAGCAATGATGTTTTACCATGGTCTACGTGTCCCATAACCGTAACAACCGGCGCTCTTGGCTGCAAATCATCTGCAGTATCTTGCGGACCGGTCAAACCCTGCTCTACATCACTATCAGCCACACGTTTAACCTTATGGCCAAACTCTTCAACCACGATTTGAGCCGTATCAGCATCAATTGGTTGGTTAATAGTAGCCATAACACCGAGAGCCATCAATTTTTTAATAACCTCGGCACTTTTTTCTGCCATACGGTTAGCCAATTCCTGAACAGTAATAATTTCAGGAACAACAACCTCTTTAATAATTTTTTCAGCAGGTTGTTGCGGAGCTTGCTGAGGTTTCGGCTGTTTTTTCTTAAAGCGACGACGCGGAGCTCCATAACCATAATCATCGTCATCATCATCCATTGAACCCATAACATTATGAAGATTAACTTTTCCTCCACGACGTTGTGGTTCAAAGCTGCGCTTCATAATCTTTTTACGCTCTTGTTCAAAAACTTCTTCTTTGCTTAAAGACTTTCCGCCTTTTTGAGAACGATAAGAACTATCATCATCATTATCTTCGTCATCATCAAAATCACGAGGTCTCTTATCCTTAGCCTTTGAAGCTGCACGTTCTTCCGCCGCAGCTGATTTTTCAGGATTAACGGCAGAATCAGGCTGTGTCTCAACTTTTTGAGGCTGTTTAACTTCTTGCTTTTGCTGGCTTTGAGCCTTTTCTTTTTCTTGTTCTTCAGCTTGTTTTTGTGCTTTAAGAGCCTCTTCTTGTTCACGACGCAACTGACGCTGACGCTCTTTTTCTTCCTCTTCAAGACGACGCTTTGCCTCATGCTCTTTTGCTTCGGCAATCAACTTAAGCTTAGCGGCCGTAGCATCATCAATCTGCACTTTAGGTTCTTCTTTTTTAGCTGCAGAAATAATTCTTTTTTTGCGCACCTCAACCTGAACGATCTTTTTGCCATCATTATGGTTTTTAGCGGCATCACCCACATTTTTAAGGGTAAGGGTAGATTTCCCTGATAATGTCAACCTGCTTTTTGCACTATCTTCTGTCATTAATATCTTTCTCCATATCGTCTTTTTAATTTACGCATTCAAAAACTGCTCATAACGTTTCAGTTCTCGATAAACGGCATTTGCCATATCGCCCTTGAGTAAGGCGGCATGAACCGTATTAACTTTATCCAGTGCCTTATCCAACTCCTCAACATTAAACAAAGTCAAAACCTCTAAACTTCCGGCAACAGCCAAAATTTTCTGATGTCCATCATCACCGGCATCAACAGCCTCTAACAAAAAAGCTGCTTTATTTTTGATAACAGCATCTTTAACTTTTTCAAAACCGGCAACAAACTGCCCTGCTTTTCTTGCAAAATTAAGCATATCAAAGCATTTTTTCTTCAACAAAGTCTCAACCATAGGCACAAGGGCATCTTCCACATGAGCCTTTCCTTTTGTAACTTTTGCAAAAAGATGTTTATTTACTGCCGTTTCGAGCAACTTCTTTGAATTAGAAACATAAATTCCCTTTCCCGCCAGTTTTTTATAAAAATCGGGCACAACCGTATTACCGTTAACCAATACAAAACGAAGCATATCGGTCTTAGGTTTTATCTCACCACTGGCAATACATTTTCTATGAATATCTTTTTCCATTATGTTTCACCCTCAAAGCCGCCAGAGCGGAGGAAAAGCTATTACAGCTTTTCCCCGTCAGAAGCGTTTTCATCATCAGCAAACCAGTGTTCACGAGCTTCCATGATGATTTTATTAGCCTCGGTTTGTGAAATAACATTTTCACCGAGCATTTCAATAAGCTCATCAGCAGCCAAATCACCAAGATCATCAAGAGTTTTAACACCTTTTTCAGCAAGGGTCAAAATCATATCCTGATCCAAACCGCTAATACCCATAAGCTGGTCATCAATACCGAGAGACTTTTTCTTGTTTGCAAATTCGGCATCACGTTTAGCAACAAACTCTTTTGCACGATTCTGCAGTTCTTTAGCCACATCTTCATCAAAACCTTCGATTTCAGAAAGCTCAGACAAATCAACCAAAGCAATTTCATCAACAGTAGAGAAACCTTCAGCAATCAAGAGATGAGCAATCATCTCATCAACATCCAAAGCTTCCATAAAGCGCTGAGAACGAACCTTGTTTTCATTAGAACGACGTTCTTGCTCTTGCTCTTCGGTCAAGACATCAATATCACAACCCAAAAGCTGAGAAGCGAGCTTAACATTCTGACCGCGGCGACCGATAGCAATAGAGAACTGGTCTTGAGCAACAACAGCCTCTATACGGTTATTTTCCTCGTCAAGAACAACTTTTGTAACTTCTGCCGGAGCCAGCGCACTGACAATGTACTGAGCCTTATCGTCAGAATAAGGAACAACGTCGATTTTTTCACCCTGAAGTTCATTAACAACGGCTTGAACTCTGATACCGCGCAATCCAACACAAGCACCAACAGCATCAACAGTCATATCGTCTGCTTTAACGGCAATTTTGGCCTTAGACCCCGGATCACGAGCAACACCCATAATTTTAACAATTCCATCATAAATTTCAGGAACTTCTTGGGTAAAGAGCTTAGCCATAAATTCAGGGCAAGTACGAGATAAAAAGATTTGCGGACCTTTGTTTTCGCGACGAACATCTAAAACATATGCACGAATGCGGTCACCATTCTTAAACTTTTCTCTCGGAATAATTTCATCACGACGCAAAATAGCCTCGGTCTTACCAATATCGAGAACCACATTGCCAAATTCGATTCTTTTAACAGTACCGTTAACAATCGTACCGATTTTTTCTTTATATTCTTCAAACTGCTTATTACGCTCAGCTTCACGAACTTTTTGTACGATAACTTGTTTTGCGGTTTGAGCGGCAATACGACCAAAATCAATCGGAGGAAGAGCATCAACCAAAAAATCACCGACTTTAGCATCAGCCTTATAATTTTTAGCCAACTTCAAAGGCAGCTGAGCCGCTTCATTTTCAATAATGGCATCATCAGCCACAACTTCGCGATAACGAGACAAAGCAATAGCGCCGGTTTTGCGATCAATTTTAGCGCGAATATCATGCTCAGCACCATATTTAGAGCGAGCACCTTTTTGAATGGCAACTTCCATTGCTACAAAAACATCTTCGCGGTCAATATTTTTTTCACGAGCCACAGTATCGGCAACTAAAATAATTTCCGGTCTCGGCATGCTTTCCATATTTTCCATTATCAAATCCTCATTATTTATAAAAGTTATTGTAAATCAGAATCATCTTGCGCGTCGGCAAACTCTTGCAACAACGCATCGGTAATTAAAATTTTGGCCTTTGCCACATCAGCAAAAGGAATGGCATAAACTTTGTCATCCATTTCAAATGAAATAATACCTTTATCATCAATAGAAATAATTTTTCCCTTAAAGCGCTTTCTCTTCTCAATTTCGCAAGAAGTTTCAACTTTAGCCTCATATCCGGCAAAGCGCTTAAAATGAGCAGGCTTAGTCAATGGTCTGTCGATTCCCGGAGAGCTAACCTCTAAAGAATATTGACTTTCGATAGGATCTTTATCATCAAGCACATCAGACAAAGCGCGGCTAACTTTAGCACAATCATCAACCGTAATATTTTTACCGTCTTTGCGATCAATCATAACCTGCAAAGTCGGATTTTTAGCCCCAACTGTTAAAACACGAATAAGCTCATAGCCTTCTTTTTCAACAACGGGCTCAATCAAAGAATAAAGCGGATGTTCCTGCATAAGGTCGATTCCTTTTAACTAAGTTAACAAAAAAGCGGGGTTTTTTGACCCCACTTTCAAACTAATATTCCCAACTATGTCGACTTTATACCATAAATTTTTAAAAAAGCAAGCACAAAATAAAAAAAAGGCCCTGCAAAAGCAGAACCCTAAAAACTCATTTCAGTTTTATAACCGGCCGCACCTTATAAAACAAAAGCGTATCAGAAGGCATACTGCGCACAAGGTGAAAACCAACAATCCCCATACAATATTCGGCATTTTCCTTTTGATCAAACCAGTAAGGTGAGTCAAAAACAATCGGCTTAAAGCCAATTAGCGCGGCCGTTTTGTTAAAATCTTTCAAAGAACTTCCCAGCAAAGCATTCCACGCACGCTTACTTCCCATAGAAATACGAAAAGATTTAAAGCGCAAAGACTTGCAATGCCGTCGAGCCGACGATAAGAGCATCCTTTTTGATACGGCATCCATAAAAGCAAACTCACCGACAACAATAGCAACAGGCTTAAGGCCATTTTTCAAAGGTACCAATGATTGACACCCATTCTGATAAAGAACCGGTAACGGAAAAATATTATCATCCATAAAAATAAATATTAAAATTATAAATAAAAAAATACGAATCACTAATTTGGGATATAAAGCAAGATTAGACAAAAGTCAACAAAAAAAGATTATCCGTCTTCTAATCTCAATAGGACTGAAACACTGACCAACGCCGTAATCAAAATCGGCGTCCACACAGCCATAAACGGGGGCAGATAAGAATTAAGCCCAAAGGCATAAATAACCTGCGACGCAAAATAAACCACAAATCCGGAAACTATACCGCCAACGATAAGGAACAAGACACCGCCTTTGCGCATATTCGGACGCAGAGCAAAAACCGCGGCAACAAGAACCATCGCACAAAGTAAAAAAGGCGACGCTAACAAAGATAGATAACGCATTTTATGTTTCACAGCCGAAAAACCCGATTTTTCATAAAACCGAATAGTATCTGGCAGATCCCAAAAAGATATAGCCTCCGGATCCACAAAATTTTCTTTTATTCTATCCAGATTTATTGATGTTTTATAAGAAACTTTGTTCAAATCAATACGCGGCTTTCCTGTTTCAAAAACCTTAACATCTCTAAGCTCAAACTTCTGATCTTTTAGCACCGCCATAAAAGAATTAAGCTGGCGCAAGATTTGAGAATCACGATCAAGCTCTAAAATATCTACATCATAAAGATAAAGCGTATCTTCATCTTGCTGATGAACAGACTTTGCCTCCAGCACAAGCACTCTGTCATTATCAACCGCTTCTCTGATCCACAACCCTTTGTTCGAAAAAAGAACCGCTTTCGGATTTTTCGTTTTCAAACGATAATCAAGTGTTTCAAAAATCTCATTCATATAAGAGGCCACCGGATTAATCACGGCCACATTAATAACTCCGACCATAAACACGGCAAACAGTACCGGCGCCAAAAAGCCCCAAACCGAAACACCGGCCGCCCGCACAATCACAAATTCACTGTTTTTGCTCAAACGCCAAAAAGTAGCCATCGCCGCAATCATCATCACGAACGGAAACACCATTTCCAAGGTCTTTGGCAGCTTCATAATCACCAGCTGGATTACAAAACCGGCAGAAATATCCGGCCGATCAGCCACACGACGCAGCATATCAATCATCTCAAACATAAACACGATACCAATGACCATCAGCAATACGGACAGAAAGTTCCATATTATCTGCTTCATCAAATAGCGACCGAGAATTGAGTTTGGTTTCATAAAACTACGCCTTACAAAATCATCATTAATTGCTGCTAAGATAAACAAAAAGAAAAATCTTCGCAATCAAAAAATAACAGCTAGAGCAAATTCATGGAAAGATAGCGTTCAAAAGCATCAGGTAAAATAACCACAATATTTTTATGCTTAAAGGCCGAACGTTCTGCTAATTTAACCGCCGCACACAAAGCCGCACCGGCAGAAATCCCGATAGAAAGCCCCTCAAGCCGCGCTGTTAGTTTGAGCATTTCAACAGCTTCTTCATCGCTCACATCAAAAACCTCATCAACCAGCTCCGGATTATAAAACTTTGGTACAAAACCGGCACCGATTCCCAAAATTTTATGCGCTCCGGCTTGACCTCCGTTCAAAACCGGACTAGACAAGGGCTCTACCGCAGCCACAAACAAATCAGGATTACAACTTTTCAACGCCGAGGCAACACCTGCCAAGGTACCGGCTGTTCCGACCGCACTGACAATCGCATCAACATTTCCACCGGTTTGCTCCATAATTTCCATACTGGTGCCCAAACGATGAGCATTCGGATTAGCCTCGTTTTCAAATTGCTTAAGCAAAATCACATTCGGATTTTTTTGAGCAAGAATAGCTGCTTTATTAATAGCGCCGGTCATTCCGTCTTCTTTCGGGGTCAAAATAACTTCTGCCCCAAACAGTTTCATCAGCCCAATTCTTTCAGCCGACATATTTTCAGGCATGGTAATAACCAGCTTATACCCTTTCGCCGCGCATAAAGCCGCCAAACCGATACCCATATTGCCGGAAGTCGCCTCAACAAAAACCGAATTTTCATTAACCCGACCGGATTTTTCCGCCTCTTCAATCATCTTAAGAGCCGCGCGGTCTTTTATCGAAAAAGCCGGATTATAAGCCTCGCATTTGGCTAAAACATTGGCTTTAAGATTAAAATGTTTTATCAGCCGATTCATTTTCAACATCGGCGTATTACCAACCATTTCCGCCACGGAATTATAAATTTTACGCATAGTTTCCTCTAATTTGTTCATAAAGCGCAAAATAAACTTCTTTTATCGTCGCTTTTTGTTATGATAAGAACACTATAAAGGAAAATACTAAATAAATGATAAAATTCAAAGCAAAAATAGCATTAATCGCAACAGCTCTGCTCCTAAGCTCAGGCGCACAGGGAACAAGCCTTGACGAGATATATCGCGATGTTATTCGCTCAGATAACAGCGGCTACCTCCCGATATATGTAAAAAACCGCAATGCGCCGCAGTTTTTGCTTGATGAAGAAAAACTCAAAGAAGCTCAAAATATTCCTCCGGTTGTGACCGAACCCCAAAAAAACATGGTAATAGACTTTGAGGATTACCGCCTAAAAAGAGAACAAGAAGAAACAGCCAAAACAGAACGCTGGCTTAAAGCAATTGAGGCAGTAAAAAAGAACAACGTCAAACCAATGGATCTTCATGAAATTGAGACAAGAGAAGAAGCCTCTGACCCAACAGCCACAGAAATTTTAGCTTTTATGTATGCACGCGGCATCGGCGTTAAAATGAACCTCATAAAAGCTTTTAAACTATATCGCAAAGCAGAACAACTCAATGTTCCCAATGCAAAAGACAATGCCATAAAAGTCTATAAGGTCATGACGCCTGATCAACGCGCCAAGCTCAATACTTCTTCAAACAATTAAAAATCACTCAGCCAAAGCTTTCAGTGCTATTTCGTGAATAAAATTAAGCTTTACCTGCCGCCGCAACACATCATCAATCGCCACCCATTCGGCAAATCCGTTCTCCGGCGTTTTCCACTTTTCCTGCGCCACATCAAAACGAAAAGATGAAACATCATAAAGCATAAACTTTTGTTTATAAATATAAAAAGTCCCTTCCGGAGGTTCATCATCAGCAAAATAACGCACCACCTGTTCAAAAGCTTTTTCATAACGATCAAGCATAATTTCGAGCCCTGTTTCTTCATAAAGTTTTCTAAACAAACAGTCTCGAACATTTTCTTTTCTTCGACAACTTCCACCCGGAAATTCCGCAACATCATAATGAGGCGGATAAGTCAGCAAAAGACACCCGTCTTTTACCAACAAAGCAAAAAATCCTTCTTTTTCAGAGGGAATAGCCGCCTCACAATAATGTTCGCGCCCGTTACGGTCGAAAAAAATCAAAGAATTATCCATTTTTTGCTTCTCTGCGCAAAGCTTCAACAAATTCTTTCAAACCAGTCTGACGCACACGCTTCATTCTCTCGCCCGAAATAATTTTTTGCACTTTTAAGACGGTTTCGTTCAAATTAACGTTCACAATAACATAGTCAAACTCGTCCCAATGGCTGACTTTATCATCAAACTGTGCCATTCTTTTAGCAATAACTTCGGCAGAATCTGTTCCACGCCCCACCAAACGCCGACGCAATTCCTCAACCGAAGGCGGCAAAATATAAATCGTGACCACATCATCGGGGGCTTTTTTCTTCATCTGACGCGCACCGACCCAGTCCATATCAAACAACACATCTTCCCCGACATTAATAAAGCTGTCCACTTCACGGCGAAGCGTTCCATAACGATGGCCGTATTGAGAATCAACATGCTCATAAAAAGCATCTTCGGCAATCAGCTTGTCATATTCCTCATCACTTAAGAAATAATAATCAACACCATCGACCTCACCTTCACGTTTTGCGCGTGTTGTAGCAGAAACCGAAAATTTAATATGCGGGTCTTGTGCCAAAACTTCTTTGCAAACAGCACCTTTGCCGGCACCGGAAGGCCCTTCAATAATAAACATCGCACCGCGGCGAACTTTTTTAAGATAATCAATAACATCAGCCATAGTCTTTACTCCATATTTTGCACTTGTTCGCGCAGTTGTTCAATCAAAGCCTTAAGCTCCATACCAAAATTTGTAAGCGTTATATCCATTGACTTTGAGCAAGTAGTGTTTGCCTCACGATTAAGCTCCTGACAAAGAAAATCAAGCCGTCTTCCTGCCGGTTGCGATGATTCCAACAACTCGGCAAAAGTCTTCATATGCGCTTTAAGGCGGTCAATTTCTTCTCTTATATCAGCACGCGTAACATAAAGAACAATTTCTTGAGCCAATCGCTCTTCTGACACAGCCGGCAAGTCACCGCTAAGCTCAACCACACGACTTTGCAACCCTTCCTTAATTTTCTGAGGCAGCTTTTCAAACAAAACCTCTATCTGCCCAACAATTTTATTAATCTTTGCGCCGATTTCGAGCAACGCCCCCTTAATTTTTTCACCTTCGGCAAAGCGTGCTTCTTTAAGCTTTTCACAAGCTTTCACAAAACTGTCTTTAAGAGCTTTCTTCAATTCTTCTATCTGATTGTCATCAAGACGTTTGTCTGCAAAATCAATCACCTGTGGCAAAGCCAAAAGTTCGCCCAAAGACGGCGCCCGAAACTTATCGCCATATTTAGTCGCTACTTCATTAGCCGCTTCTGCCAGCTGATTAAGCAAATCAACATTCACCTGCGGCTGTTTCTCCAAAAGCTGAGAATTCAGCTCTAAAAAAACACTGACGCTTCCGCGAGAAAAATACCCCGCCGCAATTTCTTTAAGCTCCAAAGACAAACTATCCAAAAAGGCCGGCAACTTAAACTTAATATCCAAATTTTTACCATTCACGCTTTTTATTTCAAAAGCCCAGTCATATTTAAGATTTGCAATATCAGCCTTTCCCTCAACACGGGCAAAACCCGTCATACTAGCAATGTGCAAAACCGCTCTCCTAAGATTTTATTTTTCAGAATTATAGATTAAACTGAATAAAAAATATTTCAATAAGGAATTTCAAAAATGAATGACACATCAAGACAAGACAATATCCTCATCACCGGCGCCAGCAGCGGCATTGGCGAGGCTTTAGCAATATATTATGCCAAAACCAGTGCTAAAAATCTTTATATTTGCGGCCGCAATAAAGAAAGATTGGAAGAAGTCGCCCGCAAATGCAAAGAACTCGGTGCCGAGATCGAAAGCAAAATTCTTGATGTAACAAACAAAGAAGAAATGAAAAACTGGATTGAAAGCAGTAACCAGAAATCGCCGTTAAATATTGTTATAGCCAATGCCGGCGTCGGCACGGTCAACGAAACACCGGATTCGATATACAATACTTTTAACATAAATTTGTTTGGCGTCTTAAATACGGTTCTGCCAACTGTTGAAATCTATCGTCAAAATCCGCTGACTTCGGCTTCTCGTCGCCCGACCATTGTGTTGCTCAGCTCTATTGCCGGTTATCATGGCTTGGCCACCTGCCCGTCATACAGCGCCAGCAAAGCCGCTGTTAAGGCTTATGGCGAAGCTCTGAGAGTCAAGCTCAAACCCGAAGGTATTAATGTCAATGTCGTCTGCCCCGGATTCGTCCGCTCACGCATTACCGACCAAAACACCTGCCCCATGCCGTTTTTCATGGAAGCACCGGAAGCTGCCAAAGCCATCGCCGAAGGCATCAAACAAGATAAAGCAATTATCTCTTTCCCGTTTCCGTTGCGTTTTGCCGCATGGTTTGGTTCGATTCTGCCAAACTGCATCAGTGACTTTATCTACCGCAAATTGCCTTATAAGGCTTAAGACTTATCAGGATTTTTGACCGCGCGTTTTTGCAAAAGATAAAGCACAAACAACCCCGGAATAACCATCAATGAGGTAATGGAGAAAAACATCGGCCAACCGACCAATTCGACCATTTTTCCGGAAGTTGCCGCCACCGCATCACGTGCCAAACTCATTAGAGAAGACAACAACGCATATTGCGTTGCGGTATAAGCCACGCTGCATAAAGACGAAAGATACGCGACAAAAGCGGCCATGCTCATACCACCGGAAATATTATCAAGAGTGATACAACCGACCAACATCCAAATATTATGCCCTGCATAAGCCTGCGCCACAAAAACCAGCGTCGTCACCCCTTGCAAAATTCCGCAAATCCACAAAGAGCGAAACAATCCGCACCGACTAACCACAATACCGCCGATAATTCCGCCCAAAATTGTCGCGCCCATACCAAAAAACTTTGACACCGAGGCAATCTCAATCATCGAAAATCCCATGGCTTTGTAAAACACATTGGCCATCGGCCCCATATAGGCATCACTCATTTTATAAAGAAAAACAAAGAGCAAAATAAGCTTCCAGTCTGACCGCTTCATAAAATCGGCAAAAGGCGCGATAACCGCCTTTTGCATAAAAGCGATAAAGCGTTCTCTCCGCGATCCGATAACCTTAATCTCATGAAATTCGACGTCTTTGCATGGTTCTTTAGCCAGCAATATCGTAAAGATTCCAACCAACGCACCACCGGCCATAATTAAATAAACCTCTTGCCAAGATAAAAACGAAGCCAGCCATAAAGCCACCGCACCGGAAAACAACATTCCCAAACGATAGCCCAGAACAAAGATTGCCGCAGCCGCTCCTTGCTCTTCGTCATCAAAAGATTCGATTCGAAAAGCGTCAAGCACCACATCTTGCGAAGCCGACGCCAGAACCACCACCACCGCTACTGTTGCCAAAAGCAACGGATTTTCGGCAGGATTAATCAACGCCATAAGGACTAAAGAAACCAGCAAAACAATCTGCGTCAGCAAAGCCCAACTTCGCCGCCGCCCCATACGCCCCAAAACCGGAAGACGCAAGCGGTCAATCAACGGCGCCCAAAGCCATTTAAAACTGTATGGCGTTTTAACTAAAGAAAACACCCCGATAAGCGCATAAGACACCTCGGCTGCATCAAGCCATAAGCTAAGCGTTCCGCCCACCAACATAAGGGGAAGCCCGCTTGAAAAACCAAGCCCGATCATAACCGCCATCCGACGGTCAGCATAAATTTGAAGCGCACGAAGCCATCTGTTTAACATAACATTTCCTCTAAAATTGGCTTTCAGCTTAGCCCAACAAGCTTAAAAAAGACTAAAGAAGACAAGACAAGCCTTGCATTTTTCGCCCCGACATCCTAAATAAAAACAAAAGAACCAAAAAATAACGAAAGGAAAAGCATGACAACCATACTCTGCGTCCGCAAAAACGGCACGGTAGCCATGGCCGGAGACGGACAAGCCACGTTAGGAGAATCAACCATATTCAAATCAACTTCGGTAAAAGTCAGACGCATCGGCAACGGCAGCATCATTGCCGGATTCGCCGGCGCCGCCGCAGATGGTATTACCTTAATCGAGCGGCTGGAAGAAAAGCTTGAACAAAACGCTTATCAGTTAAAACGCGCCGCTGTATCTTTGGCAAAAGATTGGCGCATGGACAAGTATTTAAGACAGCTCCAAGCCGTGATGATTGTTGCCGACAAAGACATTTCACTGGTCATTTCCGGCACCGGAGAAGTCATGGAACCTGACGACGGCATCATCGGCATCGGCTCCGGCGGAAATTATGCCATGGCCGCCGCCAAGGCCTTAGCGGAAGTCAATGACTTCAGCGCCGAAGAAATCGCAAAAAAAGCCTTAAAAATAGCCGGCGACATTGATGTTTATACCAATCACAACGTAATCATAGAAAAAATAGAGAGCAAATAAGATGACCGCAAATTTCAGCCCGAGAGAGATTGTCTCGGAACTCGACCGCTTTATTGTCGGCCAAGAAGAAGCCAAAAAAGCCGTAGCCATAGCCTTAAGAAACCGCTGGCGTCGTATGCAACTGCCGGAACAATTAAAAGAAGAAATTGTCCTGAAAAACATTTTGATGGTCGGCCCAACCGGTGTCGGTAAAACCGAAATTTCACGCCGCTTGGCCAAATTGGTAAAAGCCCCGTTTGTAAAAGTTGAGGCCACTAAATTTACCGAAATAGGCTACGTCGGCCGCGATGTTGAATCTATCATTCGCGACTTGGTTGAAACCGCCATAAATACCACCAAGCTTGAACAACGCAAATCCGTTCGGGTTAAGGCGGAGGCCGCCGCCGAGGAACGCCTGTTAAAAGCCTTGGTCGGTAAAGATTCGGGCGAAGAAACCCGCCAAAAATTCAGAGAAATGCTGCGCTCCGGTTCTTTGGATAATAACGAGATTGAGATTGATATTATCGACAACGGCAATGCCAGCATGCCAACAATCGACATCCCCGGAATGCCCGGCGCCCAAATGGGCATGATAAGCTTGGGCGATTTACTGGGCAAACCTTTTGGTGACAAATACAAAACCCGCAAACTCAAAGTCGCAGACGCCCGCAAAATCATCATTGATGAAGAAAGCGACAAACTTTTGGATAACGACAACATCACCGTCCAAGCTATTAAATCGGTTGAAAACGACGGCATTGTCTTCATTGATGAAATTGATAAAATCTGCGCCAAAGACGAGCGCCGCGGTGGCGATGTCTCCAGAGAAGGCGTCCAGCGCGACCTCTTGCCTTTAATTGAAGGTACGATTGTCAATACAAAATACGGTGCAGTCAAAACCGACCATATTTTGTTCATTTGCTCGGGTGCTTTTCACTTGTCCAAACCGTCAGATTTACTGCCGGAATTACAAGGCCGCCTACCGATTCGCGTTGAATTAAAGGCCTTGAGCAAAGAAGACTTCATCAAAATCTTGAAGGAGCCGGAGGCTAACCTGACCGAGCAATATATCGCTCTTTTGGGAACAGAAAACTTCACCCTCAAATTTGATGACGAAGCAATTGAAAAAATTGCCGACATAGCGGTTGCGATTAACGAAAATGTTGAAAACATCGGCGCCCGCCGCCTGCACACGGTTTTAGAGATTTTGCTTGAAGACATCAGTTTCAACGCCTCGGACCGCAGCGGCCAAACCGAAACCATAACCGCTCAAATGGTTGAAGACAAACTTCAAAAATTCACCAAAGCAACCGACCTTTCAAAATTCATTTTATAAGGCGAGTGCAAAAGATGAACCGTCGCAATTTCGGCATTTACATTCATTGGCCCTTTTGCCGCAGTAAATGCCCTTATTGCGACTTTTTTTCACAAGTCAAAAAAGACATTCCACAAGAAAAGATCATCGAAGACTATATCCAAGAGCTTGACTTTTACCATGACTTAACTTCAACAGAACAAGTCAGCAGCATTTTTTTCGGCGGTGGCACACCGTCGCTAATCAAGCCCCAACTGATTGCGCGCTTAATTGAAGAAATCGAAAAAAAATGGAGCTTACGAGCAGATATCGAAATCTCACTTGAAGCCAACCCCAACACCGACAGTCCGACATTATTTTCCGACTTAAAATCAGCCGGAATCAATCGCTTGTCACTTGGCGTTCAAGCCCTAAACGATAAGGATTTGAAGTTTTTAGGCCGCACACACAATGCCGCCCAAGCCCAAACCGCCATCGAGAAAGTTCTTAAAACTTTTAACAATCACTCCATGGACTTAATTTACGCCCGCCCCGAGCAAAAACTAGATGCTTGGCAACAAGAACTATCGCAAGCCATCGGATTCGGTTTTAAGCACTTATCACTGTATCAATTAACGATTGAAGAAGGCACCAACTTTGCCAAACGCGGTATTAAGGCTTTGGAAGAAAACACCGCTGCCAAAATGTACGATGTCACCACCGATTTTTTAGCTGAGCACGGCTACCCGCGTTACGAAGTTTCAAACTTTGCCACACCACAATACCAGTGCCGCCACAATTTGCTTTATTGGCAAGGAGATAACTACCTCGGCATCGGACAAGGCGCACACGGCCGAATAAAAACCACAGAAAACAAAATTTACGCCACGACCTACCGCTGCCAACTTGAAGAACTATCACCGGAAGAACGTGCCGAAGAATTATTGCTAATGGGCCTCCGCCTTGATAAGGGAATCAACAAGAAAAACTTTAAAGAACTTTGCGGAAAAGACTTTTCAAATATAACCGATTCGCAAAAAATCACAGAGCTCGAAAAACTTGGTTTCATACAAGACAATCAAAACACCGTCCGCCTAACAAAAAAAGGCTTTCCGCTCATGAATCACATTTTGTCTGAGATAGTAATTTAACTTTCCTGATTAAAATATGCAACCGCATCAATAATCTTAGTCAAATCAAACGGCGAAATTTTTTCTTTTCCCTCAAGAAGCGCATCAAGCCGAGCCGGTTCAATACCGGATTTTTTTGAAATTTCTTCTTTTGACAAAGAGGAAGCCTCAACCAATCGGCTAACTTTAGCTAGCATCTGCGCTTGCAAAGTTGCAAGCACAAAATCATCATCAGAAAAAACACAGGAAACCAAATCAGTCATCAAAAATCCTCCAATCAAACAACAAAACTCTGCCCAAGGCCAAGAGCTGGAGGGAAATAGGCACGTTCAAAAAAGTCCGAGTCCACATTTCCACGATAATTTCGCAAAAACACTCAAATGTGTCCCTAGAAGATAATCATGATTTTTTAAAAGACAAGAGAAAAGATAAAAATTTTTATAAAAAAAAGAGGGCTCAATGCCCTCTCATAACCAAAAAAACTAAAAACTACAGATTAGCCTCAATCCAAGAAACCATTGTAGACTTCGGATTAAGTCCGACTTTAACATCAATTTGTTTTCCGTCTTTGAACAAAAAAATTGAAGGAATGCTTCTGATTCCAAGCTCGGAAGCTTTGTTCGGAGATTCATCAACATTCATTTTGCAGATTTTTACTTTATCGCCCATCTCCTTAGAAATCTCTTCCAAAATCGGAATCATCTGACGGCACGGACCGCACCATTCAGCCCAAAAATCAACCAATACCAAACCTTTTGCATTCAAAACTTCGGCATCAAACTGAGAATCATTAATTGCTAACATAGAATCTCCCTTTCATAAAAAAACTGTTGTAACTTAATATAGGGTATAAAATCCAAGAATAAAAGACTTTTCTTATAAAAATTAATCGAGCGGCATTAAAAAGGCGGTATCCGTCCACAAAATAAAGCAATGCACGGCCTTTTGCGGATAGATTTTTTCAACCAGCTGTTTATAAGCTGCCAATTGCTTTTTATAAATCTGCGGAACATCGTCAATCGTTTTGGCTGCCGGACGATTTGTTTTGAAATCAATAATCAAAACCTCATCATCTCGCACCACAAGGCGGTCAATTTGCGCCGAAACAATCTTTCCGTCAGCTTGCCCCATCAGCGGCACTTCCGCTTTTGAACCAACGCCAAAAACTTTTTCAAAAGCCGGATTCTCCAACAAATGCAAAACCTCATGCAAAATAATTTCATGCTGTTTTGTTGGAAGATCCGCAGCATTAGCACTCAAAAAGTCCAAAATAACAGAACGCAAATCTCCCTGCTTAACATCTGGTAAAAATTGTAATAGCTTATGAATAACCCGCCCACGACGAAAACGATGCTCATCTTCTTTAAAAATAGGAGAAACCAAGGCTGATTCTGAAAGTTCATCTTCTTCATCAGGACGCGACGGCGTATAAGGCTTTGCTAACAAATCCTCTTCGGGAGCAGGCTCAAACAACCACTCGGGGACTTCTAAACTTTTATTTCCGGCCACATCGACTTTTTGTTTCTTTTTTTCATCCTGCTCAACAAACTCTTGCTCTGTTTCCACAAACAAGCAACCATCATCTTCTTCCTTGGCATTTTCAGCAAAGTTACGCCGACAAACATCATACCAGCAGTCGCCCTTAATGGCGTTTTTACTCTTATACCCACAAATACAAAGCCTGTCTTCAGCGCGTGTCAAAGCCACATAGAGCAAACGACGATATTCTTCCAAAGCTTTTTGATTCTGCCTTTGATTAATTTTAAGACAAATATCATCATAATCTGCTGACTTAAGCGGAAAGTACATCAGCTCGTCCCACAACATCGCGGCTTCTTTCTTTTCCGAAGCAACGCGTACCGTATCCGGCAAAATCACGATTGGCGCCTGCAAACCTTTAGAACCATGCACCGTCATCAAGCGAACAAGATTTTGCGAGGCTTGCTCTTGCTCACGCTTAATTTCAACCTCGTCTTGCGTAATCCAATCAATAAAAGATTGCAAACTCGGCACATGATCCTGTTCAAAAGCAACAGTCAGATTCATAAATTCATCAATACCGTCTTCAACCTCTTTTCCCATCCGAGCCACAAACTTTTTTCGCCCCGAAAGTTTGTTCAGAATAAAAGAATAAAGCTCAAACGGACGAACATAATCCACCTTGTTCAAAAGCTGTTGCAACTCTGCATATACCGCAGCAAATTTTTCGCTTTTAGAAAGCCTTGTCAGCAAAGGAGCACCTTCGCGCTTATAACAAAGGTCAAACAAATCCATATCATCAAGCCCCCACAAAGGCGACTTCAAGATTTCGGCAAGTGTCAAATCATCAGTCGGTAACAGCAAAAACTTTCCGATTCCGATTAGGTCTTGAATCGCCATCTGCTCCAAGAGCTTGATTTTATCAACACCGGCTACTTCCACCCCAATTTTCTTGCAGGCTCTGACAAATTCTTCCACAAAAGCATTACGACGTTGAACCAAAACCAAAAAATCACCATATCTGACCGGCCGTTTCTTAGATTTAAGGATTTCGCCTTTATCGACCATAGACTTAATTTTTTTTGCAATATCCTCAGCCAAACGCGAACTGGTTGAAGCCGCACTTGTTTTTTCAATCGGCGGCAACCACTCATCCGGATTATCATCGGGCAAAGGCTCAACAAGCGGCCAAAGCTCAACTTTTCCGGCATCCCCCACACGAAAGGGCACATGCGTAATATCTTGCTCCGGCAAAACCACGCCTTTTTTAGCTGTTTCATCACCAAAAACAGTGTTTACAGTATCTAAAACCGCCGCGGTTGAACGAAAAGAAACATCAAGCTTAACTTCCTCAAAGTTGTTTGAAACCTCATGAAAATAGCGCCGCATATTTTCAAATTCTTCCGGATCAGCTCCCTGAAAACTATAAATGGATTGCTTACGGTCCCCAACGGCAAACACCGTCCGAATAATATCATCAGCCCCTATTCCGGCAAAAAACTCTTCCGTCAAAGCCTTAACAATTGCCCATTGGTCAGGGGATGTATCTTGCGCCTCATCAATCAAAACACTGTCTATACCACCATCAAGCTTATACATCACCCATTGCGCAACAGCCTGATTCTCCAACAAATGCCGTGTCAGAACAATAAGGTCTTCATAGTCCATCTTTGAATGCAGAGCCTTATAAGCATTATAACCTCTAATAAGCTCTTCTGACAAAAGCAACACCGCTTTTGTTGACGTAAACACCCGCAAAGACACCAACTTGTTCTTCATATCAAGAACGCGCTGAGCCTCTTCCTTTATCAACGAATCAACCCCAGAATCAAATGCTCTAGCGTCTTTTGTAGCAAGCTTCGTTTTTTCTTCTTGTGTTACAAAACAAGCGGCATAATCTTTAAAAGAAACGCTTGCATCGCCTTCCCAAAATTTTGCAATCACCAAAGCGCGATCAACATCTGTTTTTGAGCCATGCTGAAGAACTAAAATAATTCTTTGCACATCCACCAGGCGTCCTTTGTTCAAAAACGAGGCTATCAAAGTTTCTTCCGTATCATCAGGAGAAATACCAAACTTCTGCGCCAAAGCGGCAAGAATCTCCTCCATAGAATGATATGTCGAAAGAAAGCGCACCAACTTGTTTCGATTTTCGGCAATCGCCTTAAATACATTAGGAAATCTCGATTCGCTGATATTTTGTGTTAAGTAAACAATCGCTTTTGCCGCTTCGCTATCAGGAGATTGTTCAATTTTTTGCAATAAGTGAGTTTTTACATCATCAAGAGCTTCGGCCGCCATACGATCGTCCATCACCGAAAAATATGGCGAAACCTGAGCCTCTAACGGAAATCGCTTTAACACTTCCTGACAAAAGCTGTGAATAGTCTGAATTTTCATTCCCCCAGGCGTATCAAGCAACAAGGCAAAAAGCTGACGCGCTTTTGCTTCCAGCAAAGCATATTCTTTGGCCGATTCTGGTAAACTTCCAAGCAAATTATAAAGCTCTTTATGCAACGTTTCATCGCTTGCCACCGCCCATTCGCTCAACCGTTTGGCTATACGGTCATTCATCTCAACAGCCGCCGCTTTTGTGTATGTAAGACAAAGAATTTTAGCCGGATTCACATTATTTAAGAGCAAACGCAACACTCTATCCGACAACACCTTCGTTTTTCCGGTTCCGGCAGAGGCTTCTACCCAAACGGACTTTAACGGATTTGACGCACGTCTTTGCTGCCCACTGGCCAGCTCTCCGCGGTTTTTACGAATATCGGCACATTCGGTCATTATAGCACGCCTCCGTTACTCATCATCGGCATCTCCCTTAACTTTCCACTCCGGCACCCGAGCCAGATTAAAATAATCAGAATATTTCGGCGCATAAGAAGGATTCGGCTGACAATAATAAGGGGTGTCAGGTTTATCAAAAGTATTAATCAAAACGAGCAAATTCTCTTGGTTTTTCTTCAAAACATCATCAATCTTCTTAGATAAAAATGTTTCTTTTGTACCGAGTTGCCAATAAACTAACCCTGCCGTTTTCTTAGCCGCTAATCCATTAAAACCACCGTTAGACGCAATCAATCCTTCGATCGGCAGCTGCGGCGCATAACCCTTGATGATTTCATTAGCTGAGCGCGCACTTCCGGTTTTATAATCAAGAATAATATATTGTCCATCTTTTGTTTCATCAATTCGATCTGCTTTTGCGGTTATCTCAAAATCTCCGCCCGCAGCTTTAAAAACAATAGAGCCCGAAACTTCACAATGAATTCTGGCAATATCTTTACGATATTCTGATTCTGTCTGCACCAACCAATGAATACTTTTAACAAAATTCGGCCACCAAAAAGCCCGTTTTTCCAAATCGACCTCATTCTCGGCAAAATATTCTTCCCCGAGTTTTAGCAAAATCTCTTCAGCATTATTAGGATATTCTGTCGGATAGCGACGATTAAACACTTCCAAAACCTTATGAACAAGTGTTCCGTAATCACTAAAATCAAGTTCTCGATTCAAATCATTAAGCGGATATAGCTTAAGAATATGGCGTGCAAAAATCTGATACGGATCACGCATAAGCACTTCAACCGTACTGGCCGACAGCTTTCGCGGCCGAGCATCAAGCGGAGGCTTAGGAGCCGGAGGAAAGAACGGCACCGGCGCACTTGGTTTATCCAACAACTCACCCAAAGTCAAATATTCAAAAGCATAAAGATTTTCAATACTACTCCCCAAAGCCGCCAATACAGTCTGCAAACGCAACCACCAACGAGAATAAGACATTGGCGTACTTTGCACCTTTGCGGCACGAGTTAAAACAACATTTTCACCACAAAGAAAATCAGCAAAATCTTTTGCTAAAATACCAACGGCTTTTTCCGGCAACGGCAAGCCAAAACTTTTTTTCATCGGGCGCGACATCCACGGATCAGCATCTGCGGCTTTTGGCCAAGCCCCTTCATTAACTTCACCAATAATCAATAAATCAAAATGGCAAAGTCTGGCCTCTATCGGCCCCAAAATCTTTAAGCGAGGATGCGTTCCATAGCGTGGCCGCACCGTAACCCCGACCATAAGAGATTCGAGTAAATCAAGATATTCATTTCCGTTAAGCTTATCAAGCATAGCGGCTTCATCATAAAGAGAAGATAAAAATCCTGCCGCTGATTCGCCGTCATCGCCACGCCACAAAACAGCCGCACCATTTTTCTCAGGTGTAGACGCCAGCTTTTCCGCCGCCAGAATATGAGCTTCCAACAAATTTTTAAGATTATCAGCGGAAGCAAGCAAATCATGCAAAGGACTGAGCTGCTGTTTCAAAGAATCAAAAATTCCAACAATATCCGGATTCTCTGACGGCTCATCGGCCCGCAAAACTAATTTTTCAAAATCGCGCACTTTTCGCCGAACCGTAGAATAATCCTCACCATTAGCAAAAAACGGATGTTTCATCAAAGCCAACAGCGGCACCGGCGCAAAATCTTCCAAACAAGCCTGAATAATAAGCCGCAAAAATGCTCCGACCGGAGAAAGAGAAAGCGGTTTTCCGGCAGAATCATCAACCTTAACATCCCAGCGCTCCAGCTCTGCCGCAACCCGACGCGCCAAATTTCTGTCGGTAGTAACCAAAGCCGCCGTCTTTTCAGGCTTTTCCAAAACCTCTCTCATCAATAAAGAAACAGCCACTGCCTCTTGCCGCAAATCCGGACAATCAATAACCGAAAGCCCCTGCGCGGCTTGTGGCATAATTTTTTCAGTCACCAAACCACGCCACTTATCGGTAGTAGATGCAGGCCGCATAAGTTCGGAAACCATTTTTTCCCGCTGAGGATTAACCACGGAGCAAAAATCAACTACCTCAAAACGATTAACCCCGATAAAGTCCAATAGTTGCTTGATTTCAAATTGCGGATGAGATTCATCAAGCTTATCATAGCTTTGCGTATCAAGATTTTTATCAACGCCATAAAGAATAAGCTCACCGTTTGGCAGATCAAGAACTGTTTTCACCAAGCGTCGCATCATCGGATAAGTCGCAGTTGTTCCGGCCACCACAATTCGCTTTGAAGGCGGATGCTTTTGCCAAAAGCGACATTGCAAATCAAGCAAAATATTGCGCCTCTCCGCCGGATCAACCAAATTGTTTTCTTTCAAATAAGCCGGCCATCTCTGCGTCACGATTTCCAAAAAGCGAAGCGTATCAAGCCAATGCTGAGCATATTCTTCGGGAACAAGATTTTTCAAATTATCAAAAGAAAGCTGTTCATTATGCACATCATCAATAAGCTGACACAAAGATTGCGCCAAAGAACAAGCCTGCTGCGCTGAAAATTTATCCAAGCCAAAGGACGGTGCTTCCTGCATAATCTGTTTTGTAAACCACAACAAACGCCTAAAGGACGGCACCGCCGCCGGCAAATTTTTAAGCTCTTCAGAAAAATCAAAGCCCGAAACAAACAGCTCATCTTCTTCCACATCACCCAAAGGCATCATCTGCGGCAAAAGTGTGGGCTTAAGCCCTTGCGCACGCACAAAGGCTTCCTTCAAATTTTGACACGCACGACGATTCGGCAACAGAAACAATACTTCTGACAAGCCCAATGGCACTGCCGAATATTCATCTAAAAACCTCTGCGCCACAACGTCCACAAACGCCGCACTCGCCGGAATATTAAAAACATTTTTCATCATAAGATGAGTTTATGACATTAAGCATAATAGTCAATAAAAAACCTGAGTTTTAAAAACTCAGGTTTTTGTAATCAAACATCAAGCACGGCAACACATTCAAAAATTCCCTCTCTAAAATGAAAGAGCTTAAAACAAATTCCATGCATAGAACGAACCATAATTGCATCACCAAAATAAGTTATATGCCCTATTTTTTCTTCCGTATCATAAAAAGAAGAATCAATGGCCATCCCATAAGCTAAAATCGCATTAAGCACATCAAGCGTAAAATGGCTATAACACTCATCCTCAATGGCAATTATCATTCCATAAAAGCTCACACCAACAGCCAATCTTACAGGCCCCACAGGACATTCTTTGCACAAGGAGCGTAAAACATCTTCTTTGGTTGGCTTTCTGAATTCTTCATTCTGCTTCATAACCCAATAATTTAATAACAATAAAATAATTGCTTTTTGCATATCATGCTAGGCAAAGACTTGTCAACTTTTCTTTTTTTCCTTAAAAATCTCGGCAATCATTTTCTGAAAAGCGCGTCCGCGATGTGAAATAGCATTTTTTTCTTCATTAGTAAAATTAGCAAAACTCTTGCTATATCCTTCTGGAATAAAAATCGGATCATAGCCAAAACCGTTAGAGCCGGATTTTTCTTCAGCGATTGTGCCATTAACGCGTCCTTCAAAAACCTTTGTTCTTCCGTTTGGCTTAGCCACCGCCAACACACAAGAAAAATAGGCCGAACGATCTTTTGAACCTGTTGCCTTAATCTCATCAAGCAACATATCCATAGCCTTATCAAAATCACGGTTTGGAGCATATCGTGCGGAATAAACCCCTGGTTTTCCATCCAAACAATTAACACACAAACCAGAATCATCACCCAAGCAATAAAAGCCGCTCATTTTTGCCAGCGTCTCAGCCTTAAGTCGAGCATTTTCTTCAAAAGTTTTGCCCGTTTCCTCAACATCAGGCAACTTCAAATCATCAGCAGAAACAACATCTACTTGATAAGGCGCAAGCATTTGCTTAATTTCTTTAATTTTTCCTTGATTATGACTGGCAACGACAAGTTTTGCAAATTTCATTTTGATACCCCTAAAACATTTTTCTGCACATTGATAAGCTCAGCAATGCCTTTTTTTGCCAAAGAAAAAAGCTTATTAAATTGCTCTTCGGAAAAAGGCTCGCCCTCGGCCGTACCCTGAATTTCAACGATTCGATGATTCTCTGTCAGCACAAAATTCATATCTGCTTGAGCTGAAGAATCTTCCTCATAATCCACATCAAGCACTTCCTCACCGTTTGACACGGCACAAGACACCGCTGCCACAAAATGCATAATCGGATTCTTAGCAATTTTTCCTTCTTTCAAAAGTTTTTCAAAAGCCAGATACAAGGCCACAAATCCGCCGGTAATTGAGGCCGTGCGCGTTCCGCCATCTGCTTGCAAAACATCGCAATCAACAACAATTGAAATCTCCGGAATAAGCGTTAAGTCCACACCGGCACGCAAAGCGCGCCCGATAAGGCGCTTAATTTCTTGTGACCGACCGGATGGTTTTGTTGTTTCACGAGAATTACGCGTTTGTGTTGCTCGCGGCAACATAGCATATTCAGCAGTAACCCAACCTCTTTCTTGTCCTTTTAGCCAAGCAGGTACTTTATCTTCAACAGAGGCCGTACAAACAACATGCGTATTTCCGCATTTAATCAAGCAAGAGCCCTCGGCATAAGGATTAAAATGCGATATAATCTCAACCTGACGCAATTCATCAAAACTTCGCCCCGAATGACGCATAATAACAAACTCCTAACCGTTAAATTCCATAATGAAACAAGTTATAATACTTCTGAATAGCTCCTTCTGACCAACTAAAATCTTTCTTCATGGCAGCCATTTTCATCGCGGATATAATATCTGGATTTCGATAAAAAATTTCAAGCACATTTTTCAACATATCCGCAAAAGCATTCACGTTATTTTTAAGCCTTTGTGCAGCCAAATTACTACCATAAACACGGCTTTTTCCAACAAAAAATACCTCTGTTCGAAAACCGTCCACACCATTGGTGATTGTATCAACCAACCCGCCTGTTGACATAGCCAAAGGCAAAGCCCCTTTTGCCATCGCCTCCATCTGGGTCAAACCACAAGGCTCAAAGCGGCAAGGCATCAAATAAAAATCTGAAGCAAGTTGTGCGGCATAAGCCAGCTCATCTTTATACCCATGAAAGAGAATTATTCTTTCACCAAGCTTTGGATTCGCAAGGCTAACTTCATCTTTAACTCGTTTCAAATACTCAAAAATCTCAGCATCACCGGCTCCCCCCAATACAAAAATCGGAAAAGACCCACTGAAATTAACTTTTTTGGTCTTCTGAGCCAAGCGCAGCAAAGCATCAGCCACAATATCATAGCCTTTTTGCTCAACCATTCGACTTGTGGCACAAAGGACCGGTGTCTTATCAAAATCATCAATCGACTTTGACAAATCTTTAAGCTTATAAAATTCAACTGCCGGAAATTTTTCTTTCCGAAGAGCTTCATCTTTGGCCAATCGACCGATAAGGTTTAGAAAAGCCTTTTTGTTCTGTGTTTTCTTAGCTAACGAATTTTCATCAAACACACAAAACTCATTTGTATCAAAAAAGCGATTTAACTGCTCAATTTTAGCCGCATTCGGAGCAATTTTCACTTTATCATAACCATTAACGATTCCAAGAAAGGTTCTATGGTCTTTTCTGATTTTAAGAATATCGCGAAAATCCCAACCAAATTCCAAAAACCGAGAAACTTCTTCCAAATAATTTTTAGACACTGTCACCACACGGTCAGCCAAATGCAAACTACATGCTGCTTGGTTATAACAGTCATAAACGATGAGTGTATTTTGCGTTCTCGGATTCGCATTTTTAACGGCTTTTGCGTTTTTATAAATCAGATTTGCCGCATATTCATAAGCCGAATTCAGCAACCGACGTGTATTTTTATAATCCCAACCTTGATAACCAAGATGATGAGCAATGTGAATAATCGGCAAATTTCTAAGCTTTTCACCTAAAGCGGAATCCATCACTCCTTGCTCTTCTTGCGCAAAGGTAAAATATTTGAGCAAACCGGCCAACTCACCGCAGTGCCAATCATTTGCCACAATCATATTTGGATAAGCTAACGGATTATAGCTGTTTTCTGCCACATCTTTCAGCAAGACATAAATCGCTTTTGAGAAAAAGGCAAAACGCTCAACCTCATTAACCCCATTTTCATTAAGCACATAGCAACCACCTTGTGCTGAAGGATTGTTTTTATGAGGATTAATTGAAAAAAAACGGTTATTTTCCAATAAAATATAATCCACGCCATCCAAACTGGTTTGATAAACCACAACCCGATGGTTTGAAAGTTTGTTTTCTTCAATAATGAACGGAACCTCAATAGTGGTCAAACGCTTAAGCTGAGCCTTTTTTCCTTCTGCGCCGATATAAACAAGCGTTTCAGAATTAAACTCTGCCTTCTTTTTTCCGGTATCACCAACATAGAGCGGGGTAACAACTTTTATATTGTCACCTTCATTTCCATAAGTCCGATTATAAGCTTCCGGCAATTCTGAGGCAATAACCCCCAGTCCGCCCATTTTCATAAAACTTGCAGTTTCGGCACTCACCATCCAAGCATCAAGCTTTCCCGAAAGCGGCCAAATTTCTTTACCATAACATTGTGTACGAGCAAGTTGTTGAATTTCACGAGTAATATAAGTTGTCGGAATAAAAAAGCGTTGAGAATTTTTTTTGCGATTAAACAATGGCGGCAGCATTTTGAAATTAGACATTACAAAAATTTCTTCAGTACCGGCACCCATCGACATATTTCCCTTCAATTAAAAAACGCTTTGCTCTTGACACAGCCAAACAGAATAACTAAGTTTTAAGATAAAGGTAATGTAACATAATCAACCGAACATTTAAAGAGGAAAGCAATGAAAGACCACAAAAAAGAGACAGAACAACCGATTGATGAAGAAATTTTGGAAGAAGAAATAAAAGAACCTCAAGCAGAGGAGCTCTCAGCCGAAGTTTCTGCTGAAGAGGACGAGGAATTGCTTCGCCTCAAAGAAGAAAACCAAAAACTTAAAGAAAATTTTTTAAGAGCCTATGCTGACGCTGAAAACACCAAAAAGCGTTGCGCTCAAGAAATTGAAAAAAATAATAAATACGCGATTTCCTCTTTTGCAAAAAATTTGCTAAGCGTTGCCGATAACCTTGACCGCGCCTTAAAGTCGATTCCCGAGGACAAAAAGGACGATTGCGAACACCTAAAAAACCTCTTAGCAGGTGTTGAAATGACCCAGCACGAGCTGACCAAAGTCTTTGAAAAATTCGGAATTAAAAAGATGGAAATTATCGGCACCAAGTTTGACCCGAACTTCCATCAGGTTATCCAAGAGGTTGAAGACAAAGAAAAAGCCAATGGCACGATTATCAGCGAGCTTCAAAGCGGCTATATGATAAACGACCGCATCTTGCGCGAGGCCATGGTTGTCGTCAGCAAAGGCGGAAAATAAAAAAATACAGATTCCACAAAAAAAGAGAGAAAGGCTTTCACCAATCTCTCTTTTTTAGACTCAAAATAAACCTACAACACTTGTCGCCGTCCGGTATGGTCAGGAGCGGAAATAATTCCCTCTTCTTCCATACGGTCGATAATGGTTGCTGCACGGTTATAGCCGATTCTCAAACGCCGCTGAACATAACTTGTTGACACTTTTTTATCATTGCGCACAATCTCAACTGCCTGGCGATAAAGGTCTTCATCGCTACCGCCGCCACCCATATCCGACTTATCAAACACGGCTGATGAAGAACCGCCCTTATCGGTATTAAGCTCACCTTCGGTAACCCCTTCAACATATTCGGGGGCTTTTTGCGCTTTAATGAATTCCACCACTTTTTCAATTTCGGCATCAGGAGCAAAACCACCATGAACACGCTGCGGACGTTGTCCTGCCGGCATATAGAGCATATCGCCTCGTCCCAAAAGTTGCTCCGCACCTTGCTCGCCCAAAATCGTACGACTATCGATTTTTGAGGTCACTTGATAGCTGATTCGTGTTGGAAAGTTCGCTTTAATCGTACCGGTAATAACATCAACCGACGGACGCTGTGTCGACATAATCAAGTGCAAACCGGCCGCACGAGCCATCTGCGCCAAACGCTGAATAGCCGCCTCAACCTCTTTTCCGGCCACAAGCATTAAATCCGCCATTTCATCAACCACAATAACAATATACGGCAGCGGTGTTAAATCCAGTTCTTGCTCTTCATAAATCGGCTTGCCTGTTTCAGAATCAAAACCGGTTTGTACCGTACGTTTAATAATTTCTCCGCTGGCTTTAAGCTCTTTAAGTTTTTGGTTATAACCCATGATATTACGCACATTAAGCTGAGCCATGGCACGATAACGTTCTTCCATTTCGCGCACTGCCCATTTCAAGCCGATAACCGCTTTTGCCGGATCGGTAATAACCGGCGTCAACAAATGCGGAATACCATTATACATTGAAAACTCAAGCATTTTCGGGTCAATCATGATGAGCTTGCATTCATCTGGTGTCATTCGGAAGAGCAAAGATAAAATCATGGCATTAACACCGACAGACTTACCTGAACCGGTTGTACCGGCAACCAACAAATGCGGCATTTTTGCCAAATCAGCATAAACATTGCGCCCGCCGATATCTTTTCCGAGAACAACATTAAGCTCATTTTTGCTCTTTTTGAACTGTTCATCTTCAATCAAATCGCGCAACCAAACTGTTTCACGGTTTTTGTTCGGCAACTCAATACCGATTGTATTAGACCCCGGAACCACGGCGATTCGCACGGAAACCGCCGACATCGAACGCGCAATATCATCAGCCAAACCGATAACGCGCGCGGTTTTTGTTCCCGGAGCCGGCTCAAGCTCATAAAGCGTAACCACCGGCCCTGGACGAACTTTAACAATATTCCCGTGAACGCCGAATTCTTCCAATACGCCTTCAAGCTCACGAGCAATTGCATCAAGCTCTTTTTCACTTAAATTTGTTCCGCCTTTAGCCGCCGGACGTGTTAATAAGGCAACATCAGGGAAAACATATCCATCATTTTTGGAAGTAGCTTTAGGTTTAGCCGCCGAGCGTTTTTCTTTATCTTCCGAAGATTTTTCATCACTTGAGGTCGATTCGTCAGAAAGTTTTGGCTCTTTACGAACTTTTTCTTTTTTAGGAGCACGAGTTAAAACAACCTCTTCCTCCCCATCATCAACTTCAACGGCACGACGTCTGAACAATTTTCCAAAGATGAAACAAATCCTTGCAACAACTTTATACAAATACAAACACCAAATCGCAATAATATGATAGGTTTTAACCGAAACAAACTTCGTCCAGCGCCACCAATCTTTGCAAGTGATTCCCATAGCATAATCAAAGCCCATCATCATTAAGACAAAGAGCAACACCGCAACCATAATATCGGCATAAGCCAAAGGATAAAGCGTATTAACAAAAGTCATAATATGCGAAAGCACAAAACCACCGCACACACCGCCCAACTCAAGCCAACCGGCAGCCGGCGGAAATGCCGCAAAAAACGCACAACCGCAAACCAACCCGACAATCCAAGCAAACACTCTCGAATAAGGGTTAATCACCGGCCTCAATCGTGCCAAAGAAATACCCCAAGCAATAAAGACCAGTAAAAACAATGACAACACAATACCAAAAAACGACACAGAAAAATCAGCAGAAATCGCACCGACCAGCCCCAAAAGATTGCGCACGGGCTGCCCGTTTGCCACATTCATGGCATTATCTTCAGGTTGATAAAAAATTGATGCAACAATAACCATAAGAGCTGCAACAGACAATGCAACACCACCAAAGCGCTGCAAAAAGCGGTTTAACCAAGATTTTTTCTTTTTCTTCGCCATAATGACACCAAAAAAACATCAAAAAAACACTAAAACTTGGTGGCATTATAGAAGCAAAACCTCAATTTTATCTTAACAAAAAGGTCAAGATTCTGACTAAATGTGTTTTAATCCTTGACTTTTGGGCACAAATATCTAAAGCTTAAACAGAATAAAAACAGGTCTAACAAAGTATAGGAAGAAACAATTTTATGAAATATGCTTTTGTATTTCCCGGACAAGGATCACAATTTGTCGGCATGGGAAAAGAACTTTCCGAAAGCTTCAAATCAGCAAAAGAAGTCTATGAAGAAGTTAACGAAGCCCTATCACAGGACTTATTTAAAATCATGGTCGAAGGCCCCGAAAGCGAATTAACCAAAACCGCAAACACTCAACCAGCCTTAATGGCACACTCAATGGCTGTTGTCCGTGTTTTAGAAAAAGAATTCGGCATTAAATTAAAAGACAAAGCCTCTTATGTTGCCGGCCATTCTCTTGGAGAATATACGGCAGCTTGTGCCGCCGGCGTTTTCTCTTTAGCCGATACCGCAAGATTGCTTCGTACCCGTGGTGAAGCCATGCAACAAGCCGTTCCGCTCGGATTCGGTGGTATGGCCGCTGTTTTGGGCGTATCTTTCAAGGATATTGACGCTTTGGTCGAAGCCTGCAACGACGAAAACAATTTATGCGTCGCCGCTAATGATAACTCTGACGGACAAGTTGTATTGTCCGGACACATGGCGGCAATAGAAAAAGCCGTTGCTATTGCTTCCGAATTTGGTGCTAAAAGATGTGTCAAACTTCCGGTCAGCGCACCATTCCATAGCCCGTTAATGCAACCGGCTGCCGAAGTTATGGCAAAAGCATTGGAAGAAGTTGAAAGTCACTCTGCTCAAATTCCGTTGATTGCTAATGTCACGGCTCAAGTTGAAAGTTCTAAAGAAGAAATCATCAAGAATTTGATAAAACAAGTCACCGGCACCGTACGCTGGAGAGAAAGTGTAAACTTCATGAAAGAAGAAGGCGTAACCGACGCAGTAGAACTTGGCGCCGGAAAGGTTCTGACGAATATTATCAAAAGAAGTCAGCCGGAAATTCACGCAATTTCAGTCGGCAGCCCGTCTGAAATCGAAGAACTGGCAAAAAATTTATAAACACATAAAGAAAAGGAAAAACAAATGTTTGACTTAACAGGAAAAGTAGCCCTCATCACTGGCGCCGCCGGCGGCTTGGGCGACAAAATTGCCCGCACTCTTCATGCTCAGGGTGCCACCTTGGCTTTAACCGACATGAGAGCCGAGCCGATGGAAAAATTAAAAGCCGAATTAGGCAGCCGCGTTGAAGTTTTCACCGCCAACCTGACTGATGCTGAAGCTGTAAAAACTTTGGTTGATGATGTTGAAAAGAAAATGGGCAAAATTGACATTTTGGTAAACAACGCCGGTTTAACCCGCGACAACATCTTCATCCGTATGAGCGACGAAGAATGGCAGCTTGTTCTTGATGTCAACTTAACCGCTGGCTTCAAACTGGCTCGCGCTGCTGTCAGAGGCATGATGAAACGCCGCTTTGGTCGCATTATCGGTATTGCTTCTGTTGTTGGTGTTATGGGTAACGCCGGACAAGCTAACTATGCAGCATCCAAAGGCGGTATGATTGCTATGAACAAGAGCTTGGCACAAGAAGTTGCTTCTCGTGGCGTAACCGTAAACTCAATCGCTCCGGGCTTTATCAGAACCCCGATGACTGATGTTTTAACAGATGATGTTAAAGCCAAATTAATGGCTCGTATTCCTGCCGGAAAACTTGGTGAAGCTCAGGATATTGCTAACGTTGTTGCTTTCTTGGCAAGTGATGAAGCACAATACATCACCGGTCAAACGATCAATATCAATGGTGGTATGGCCATGATCTAAACCGCTAAGGTTTTGATTTTAAAAACGGAAGATTTTTCTTCCGTTTTTTTATGATAAAAAACGCAGAGAAATGGTTTAAAAACAACATCATGTGTTGACTTTTTAACAGAATTCCCCTACAAATTCATAATATAAAAACAGATAGCTATCATTATAATGAAAATATTGAACAAATACATATTAAAGCAGGTATTAATAGGCTTCCTGCTGGTAAGTTTTTCGCTGCTGGCCATATTGTGGTTGACCCAGTCGCTTCGCTTTGTCGAACTGGTAACCAACAAAGGCCTGCCGATAGGCTTGTTTGTTCAAATGACTTCACTGCTCATGCCCCGCTTGTTTTCATTATTATCACCGATTGCAGCTTTTGCAGCGGTTTTGTTCGTTTATAACCGCATGCTGGGCGACCGCGAATTAATCGTTATGAAATCAGCTGGTATAAGTCCTTTCCGCAGCATATTACCAACACTATATTTCGGCATAGCCTTATCTTTCTTTAACCTGTATTTAAATATCTGGGGAATACCGCAAGCAGAGGCCGCGTTCAACGAACTTGAGTGGAAAGTAAAAAATGATGTATCTCACTTAATTTTCCGCGAAGGACAATTTACGGAAATTCAACCCAATATGACCATTTTCATTTCCAAGCACGAACCCGACGGTTCAATGAGCAACCTCCTGCTCAATGATGAGCGCAATCCCAAAACCAAAAGCACCGTTTCTGCCGAAAAAGGGCGCATTGTTTATACCAACAAAGGTCCTCGTGTTATTTTGGTAAACGGCGTCCGACAAGAAATTAACAAACAAGACCACCAGTTTTCTTCGCTTTCTTTCAAACGCTATTCTGTTGACCTCGGGTATAATAAAACTCAAAAAGAAAAAAGCGAAGATGCTCGCGAAAAAACAACTTTAGAACTCTTAAACGCCGATGAAGACAAAAGCTTGAGCGAAGGAGAGATTCGCCACTATGTGGTAACCGGCCACAAAAGATTATTAAATCCATTTTACAATCTTCTGTTTGCATTAATCGGATGTTTAGGATTGGTTATTGGCAACTTTAACCGACGTGGCCAAACAAAAATAATCTCTCTATCGATTCTCTCCATGGTCATCTTACAAAGTTTGTCCCTCACACTTGAAAATCTCGCAGCTAAAAATTTAGGCTTTTTGATTGGAATGTATTTAAATTTTGCGATTCCATTGGCTTTAGTTGCTTATCTAACATTCTTTTACAATCCGGCCAAAAGAAAGCACCACCACCCTGCCCAAGGAGAAGAACAAGATGAAAAATAAATTTATCCTGTTTTTATCCACTATTTTAATAAGCGGTGTCAGTCTTTTTCCGACCAATACTTATGCTGATGAAGACGAGTTTATGGAAGATCAGCAAAGAGAATATGAGAAACAATATATCGCCGGACAAGTAAAAAACAGAGACGATTCTACAACTGCCCCCAAAGCAGAGATAAAACCCTTAAACATAACCGGCTTTTTTGACGCTCAAACCGCCAAAGAAGCCTCTGAAAGCACAAATGAAGAAGACATTTACTTCAGTGCCGACGAGATGATAAACGACAATAAAGAACAAACCATCACGGCGCTAGGCAATGTAAACATCATCAGAAATGACATTACAATCGTTGCAGACAAAGTCACCTATAACCAAGTAACAGATGTTGTAACCGCCAGTGGCAATGTTATTATTGTTGAAGAAAGCGGTAATGTTGCTTTTTCAGATTATGTTGAGCTGACCGATAAAATGTCCAAAGGCTTTATGGATAACGTCAAAGTCACGATGGCAGATGAAACCAAAGTCACGGCAAAAAAATTCCGCCGTTTAGCAAACAACAATAAAGAGATGGAAGATGCCACTTACACACCTTGTGACGCCTGCGAAAATTCCTCTCCTTTATGGCAACTGAGTGCTTTTGACGTCACCCATGATGCAGAAAGTCAAAACGTTATTTACAACAACGCATTTCTTGAGCTCAAAGGTATTCCTGTTCTTTACACCCCTTATTTTTCTCATCCGGACCCAAGTGTAAAAAGACGCTCAGGATTTTTATTTCCGAACTTAAGCAGCACTAGCTACTTAGGACAAAGTATTACACCAAAATACTATTGGTCCATAGATGAACACCAAGACTTTCTTTTTAGTCCGACCTTTACAACAGACCGCGGTATTTTATGGGGTGGAACCTATCGTAAATATCTTGAACGTGGCTATATGGAAACAAGCGGCACCTACATCAATGCTGAAGTAAGAAACGAAAATTATAAAAGACGAAAGCTCCCTGAATATGGTGAAAAGAAAGATCGCGGCAGTCTCTATTTTAAGGGTAGATATGAAATTAACAACAAATGGGTAGGAAATGCCGATTTAAAATATGTTTCAGACAAAGACTACCTGAAAGATATTTCTCTTCCACAAAAAGATGATATGTGGCTAACCTCTCACATCGGCGCCCAAATGTTCGAAAACAGAGATTATGCAGACATCAGCGCCTATTATTACAAGCTCATAAGCACCATAGGCTTACCGAATAATGAAGAAAAACCATTTGTCATGCCGGTCATGACTTATGAAAACATCAGCGATTCGAATAGTTACGGAGCATATTTCAAAAACACCTTTAATATGGCATCAGTCTACCGTGAAGACGCAGCCAGCGACCAACGCCTGACCATGATAAATTCATGGAATTTGCCTTATACTAGCCCCTATGGCGAAAAATACAAATTCGTAGCTTCGGTCAAATCAGACTTATATTACATTGATAATTACGTTAACGAAGAAGGCAATGACTTCACCGGCACGGTAGCACGCGTATTTCCACAAATTGGCGTAGAATGGCGTTTGCCGTTTGTCAAAGCCACAGAGACATCACGTCAAATTATTGAGCCGGTTATTGTAGCAGCCTTATCTCCTAACGGAGGAAATAAAGATAACAAAATTCCTAACGAAGACAGTCAAGATATTGAACTAGATGATACAAATATCTTGAGTCTTGACCGCTACGCCGGATACGATCGTAATGACTCCGGCAGCCGCATCAGCTATGGTATAAACTGGAGTGCATACGACGACCGAATGGGACGCACCTCAGCCTTTATCGCCCAAAGTTATCGCTTTAACAAAAGCGAAGGCTTCGGCGAATATCTTGATCAAAGAAGCTACTTCAGTGACTATGTCGGAAGAATCAATGCCACACCGAACGAATATTTGGACTTAAACTATCGCTTCACCATTGATAAAGACACCTTCAACTTTAACTACAACGAGTTGACGGCCGGAATAGGTCCCAATATGATGCGCTTATACATCTCTTACATCTATCTGCAAAACAACAAAAACGCAACCATTCAAGGATACAGAGAACGTCAAGAACTCTATACGGCGTTGAACATCGGTTTAAGCAGAGACTGGACCTTAAGGCTATATAACCGTCAAGACCTTGCCGAGATTGACAAGTCTCTTGAATATGGTGGCTCCGTCATCTACGAAGATGAATGCATGAAGTTTATATTAAACCTCGAGCGTTATAATTATGACACGCCTGATTACGATGATGATTACGAATACACGGCAACCTTTATGTTCAAAACATTAGGAATGATTGGTTCAGAATAACAAAAGGAACACGCAATGAAAAAAATAATATTTTCGATAATGGCAATAATCTTAAGCATATCTAATGCAGCAGCCTTTGACTTTTCATCAATAGACCCCAGACTGTCATCTGACAGAAACGGAAGCTCAAATACTGAAACAAGCGAAGATAGTGCAGAAAAATCGAAAGTATTCCGCAGTCCGCAAAGCATGACCCAAGCCGTTGAAAAAAAGGCCGCACCCAGCCTTTCTCCAATAAAAAGCAGCACGGTAAAAATCGTTGCCGTTGTTAATGGAGACATCATCTCGAGCGAAGATTTGGACGACCGCGTTAAAGCCTTTATCATGAGCAGCCAAATTCCGGTAAATGATGAAAACAAGGCCGTAATTTACCAAAGAGTTTTAAGCTCAACAATTGATGAAAAACTAAAAGTTCAGGAAGCCGAAAAAAACGGAATCAACATAACCGAAGCCGACATAGACGCTTCAATTGCTAATTTTGAAGTAGGTAACAAAATCGGCAAAGGAAAAATGAAAAACGTTTTGAGAGAATATGGTGTTTCAGAAAAAGCTTTTAGAGAACAAATGAAAGCTGACTTAGCTTGGATAAGACTGATTCGTCAAAGAGTAGAAAGAGAAGGCGGCATCAGCAATAAAGATGTTCAACAAGAATTGGCAAATGCCGAAAAAGACTTTTCTACGTCAAAATACCAACTTTCAGAAATATTTATCAGCGGCAAAAACAAGGCTCGCGTAAACGAAGTGTCTGAAGCCTTAAAGAACGACCCACGCTTTGAGTATTATGCCTTCCAGTTTTCAGAGAGTCCGACAGCCTCTGCCGGCGGACAACTGGGCTGGATAAACATCGATTCTTTGAGCGAACCTCTGCAAAAAGCTGTCAAGAAGCTAAAAGCCGGTGAAATTTCAGAACCAATAAAAGTTGGTGAAGATTATTATATTATGAAACTGGGACAAGTTTATAACCCAAGCTCAAACAAACACATGCCAACCGAAAAAGAAATCAGACAGTTTTTAGAAAACCAACAACTGGATACAACGGCCACCAAATATATTCAACAACTCCGCCAAAAAGCCGTTATTGAGTTCCGAGGATAAATATGGGATTATCTGCCGCTGAAATCATAGATAGCTTACCCAGCCTTCGAGTTACGGTTGAGGCACATGGACTATTGGCAAAAAAATCCTTAGGCCAAAACTTTTTACTGGATAGAAACATCACCGACAAAATCATTCGCCTTTCGTTAGAAAAACAAAATAAGGATTCATTTGCCGGTGATAACATCTATGAAATTGGCCCCGGCCCCGGAGGATTAACACGTTCCATTCTAAGACAAGAGCCGAAGAAGTTAACGGTTATTGAAATGGATGACCGCTGTATCAGCATTATGGAAGACTTGCAGGCACGCTTTAAGAATAGACTGGAAATTATCAACGGCGACGCCTTGACGATTGATATAAAAAGCCGAGATGAAGCACCACGTCATATAATCAGTAATTTGCCCTACAATGTATCTGTTCCCTTACTGACCGGTTGGTTAAAAGATATCGAACATTTCGAGAGCCTAACCCTTATGTTCCAAAAAGAGGTTGCGGAAAGAATTATGGCCCCGATAAACACCAAAGACTACGGACGTTTATCGATTCTATCGCAATTAAATTGCAAAATAGAAAAATTAATGGACTTAAATCCAAACTGCTTCACACCGGCACCCAAGATATGGTCAAGCGTTTTACTGTTCCGCCCATTAGAAAACAGACCTAATGCCCAAGAGCTCAAAAAGCTGGAGCATTTAACCACTTTAGCCTTTAGCCAGCGGCGCAAAATGGTTCGTCAAAGTTTAAAGTCAATCAACGGAATTTCAGAAAAATTAGCTTCGTTAGGAATAGAAGAGACCCGCCGCGCGGAGCAAATTTCACCACAAGAATACTTAAAACTGGCTTCCATAATATAATTTTTTACAAATTGACAAAAAAAATTCTTGCAAAAAAAGATTTAACGTGCTAATTTCAACGCGTTAAATTTATTATTTTATTTATTTATTAATCATAAAAAAATTATAAGCATTATGGAATTACAAGAATTATTATCAAAGTACAAAGAAGTCGAAAACAAGACCATCTCTGTCATCAAAAAGAAAGAATTTGTTGAAGCTGTTGAGCCCCTGCTCGGCAAAGAGGACACTCTTAAACTCTACGCACTGAGAAGAGCAATTTTAATTTCCGAGCTGGCCGACACTATCAAAGAATTCCCGCGCTTACACAAAAAGCAAACGCTTCGCTTGTTTGAAAAGACAGCCTGCGTCAAGAAAGAAGACAGCATTTCCGGTGGACGCATTATGAGAGAAACCTTGATTGACCTGGTAGAAACTCTTGAAGCCTACACCGGTAGCAAAATCACTCAAGATTGTGACGCTCCGTTGCGCTATTTGGAAGACTTTTGCGATGAAGACGAAGTTGTCACGATTGAAGACATTGCCGACTACTTCTCGGAAAGACAAGACCGCAAGATTTCCAAAATAATCGCCCGTTCCAACCCGTCATTCATCGAAACATGGAAAAAGAAGCAGGAGCAGCAAAATTCCCGCAAAAGAGTCAAAGAATATTTGGCAGAATCATGCGGGGTTAAGCTTGAAGAAATCAGAGAAACCGACAAGGTCATCATCTTGCATCCCTGCGAAAGCTCCGTCGGAAAAGATGACTACTACATCATCATCTACTGGATGGAAGACGCGTTCAACAAGATGCTTCCCAAAAACTTCGACTGCAACCAACGTACAGTCGGTGAACTGATTGACTTCTTTGCAGACCTCTAAAAAATGTAAAAGGAAGGTTTTTTTTAACCTTCCTTTTTTCATATCCGCTTATCAGCTGAATGACAAAATTCTTTGATCGGACATTTGTCACAATCTGGCTTCTGCGCCTTGCAAATATAACGCCCGAAAAGAACCAACCAATGATTAGCATTTTTAACATAATTATCCGGTAGAACGGAAAGCAAATCTTTTTCCACCTCAAGCGGCGTTTTCCCTTGGCTAAAATCAAGCCGATGAGCGATTCTAAAAACATGGGTATCCACTGCCAAAGTCGGCTGATTAAACCATACATTAAGCACCACATTTGCGGTTTTACGCCCCACGCCGGATAGTTTTTCCAAAGCTTCGCGATTCGCCGGAACTTCAGAATTATATTTTTCCACCAACTCTTGAGAAAGCGCGATAATACTTTTGGCTTTGTTATTATAAAGACCAATGGTCTTGATATAAGATTTTAAGTTTTCCAAACCAAGAGAAAGCATTTTCTGCGGCGTATCAGCAATTTTGAACAACGATTCTGTCGCGCGATTAACCCCCTTGTCGGTAGATTGCGCCGAGAGCACAACCGCCACCAAAAGCGTATAAGCATTATGAAAATTAAGCTCGCACCGTGGATTCGGATCAAGCTTATCAAACACCGCCATAATATCGAGAATTTCTTTTTTACTGCGCATTAGGCCTTCACTCCGCCGGCACCGGCTGCTTTCGGAGCATTTTCATCTAAAGGCCAGCGCGGACGCGGCTTAAAGTCCAAAGAATTGGTTAGCCCCTTTTGAAAACGCTCTAACCCTGCCCAAGCAATCATAACGCCGTTATCAGTGCAGTAACGAATAGGAGGTGCGGCAAAAGTCAATTTGTTATTCTTAGCCAAACGCTCCAGTGCCATACGCAAATAAGAATTTGCTGCCACCCCTCCGGCAACAACAAGGTCGTTTCCATCAGGATAATTAGATTTAAAATATTTTATGGCTTTCTCGAGCTTAATAAGCAAACACTCGGTTGCCGTTTTCTGAAAACAAGCACAAATATCCGCCACATCTTGCTTTGGCAAAATCGCATGTTCCACTTTTCCATCAGGAGAATAAGATTCGATGATTTTTCGCACAGCTGTTTTCAGACCGGAGAAAGAAAGGTTCAAATCACCGGAGTTTTGCAACGGATGCGGCAGAGTAAAACGATTCTCATTCCCTTGATCGGCAAGTTTTTCAATCATTGGTCCACCGGGATAACCTAAATTAAGCATCTTTGCCACTTTATCAAAAGCCTCACCGGCCGCATCATCAATCGTTGTGCCCAAACGTTCATATTGACCGACATCTTTCACCACCAAAATCTGACAATGCCCGCCAGAAACCAATAATAACAAATAAGGATAAGTCACACCGGCGGTTAAGCGTGCAGTCAGGGCGTGCCCTTCAAGGTGATTAACCGCCACAAAGGGCTTATTAAGAGCCAAAGCCAAAGCCTTTGCCGCCATAACACCGACCACAACGCCACCAATAAGACCCGGACCGGAAGAAGCCGCAATCGCATCTAGCTCTTGTGGCTTAACACCGGCTTTCTTTAACGTAAGCTCAATAATTTCATCAATATGCTCCAAATGAGCGCGTGCCGCTACTTCCGGCACCACCCCGCCAAATTTTTTATGTTCTTCTTGCGAGAGCACAACTTCGCCCAAAATTTCTCTATCATCAGAAACAACGGCGGCGGCTGTTTCATCACAGCTGCTCTCAATACCTAAAACAATCATTTGTATATTCCAAAATATAGTATTGCAGTTTTAATTTAATCTTTTAAGATTATATACACTAGAAAAAGACAGATGACAAGGATTTTACAATGAGCAAAAACAAAACACTCTCCTCCAACCCCAAAGTTGAAGAAATCAAAGAAAAACAAATAGAAGAACAAGAAACTTCTTCTGAAGATAATACCGCCGCAAACAAAATGTATGGACACCTTATGGCAAGAATAGCCATGTGGATTATCTTTTTTGCCATAATTGCCGGCTTATGGATAAAACCTGAGATATTGCAGCAAATAATTTCACATTTTGAAATGCCGCAACAAACAAACGCTGCCGGCGCGCCAAGTATCAAACAGCTGGAAAAACAAATTTATAGCTTGCAAAACCAAATCAGAAACCTGCAAAGAACAACTTCAACCGGCAATTTTGATACCGAAAGCATAAAAGCTTTGAATAACCGCATTTCAAATTTTGAAAAACAAAACATTGCGCTGATTGAAACCAAAGCCGACAAAGAAAGCCTAATGGGCATCATAAACCGCCTTGATCGTATTGAAGAACGCCTAAACAACATGGCAAAAATTTCTGATCAAGGTGCTTTGATATTATCTGCCGTTATGATGATTAAAGACAGCGCCGAAAAAGGCAACAGCTTTGAATACGAAGCCGAAATGCTGTCACAACTAACCGCGCAAGAAACTCAAATGCAAAATTCAGTAAGGATTATCAACAGCTACGCTCAAAGAAAAATCCCAAGCAAGCAAGAGCTGCAAGAAAAATTTGCTCAAGTCCGCAAAGTTGTAGAAAAAGCCGAACAAGAACGTGAGATAAAAGACAAAAACTGGAAAGAGCGCTTGAATATGAAATTTCAAGAAGTTGTCCAAATAAAACACACCAACCAACAAGAAAATGAAACAGCTCAACCGGATTTGCTGAGTGCAGCACAAAAAGAAGTCGATACCGGCCACTTTGCTCAAGCAATAACTTTGCTGAATGCATCACCGGACCTCGTTTCACAAAATCCGATTCTCCAAGAATGGATATCATCTGCTCAAACACATATTAGTTTTAATCAAGCCATATCTCAGCTCAGCAGCAGCTCTCTTGCCTTGATGAAACTCAACTATGTACAGACTAAAGCCGCAAACTAAACAACTTTATATAAGGATAAAAGAAATGGAAAATCAGGAACTAAAAAAACTCTGGCTCAAAAATTTTTCAACCGTACCTGAAACTTTGAAAAGAATGAAAGAAGTCGGAGCTGTAGCCACCGCGTTTAATACAAATATTGACGCCGTTCTTAAGGTCAGCGGCAAAAAAATCGTAGAGTTAGCAAAACAACTCGGACTTGGGTTAAAAGAACTTGAAGACATCAAACAAACCAAACTTGAACAACCATCTGATGTTTTGAAAGGGCTTTTCAAATGTTTCAAAAATGGCATTGCCGAAGAATGGTTAACCGAAGACACTTTAGTTTATGACTGGATGGTCGAAAACTTAGGTTATGACCGCCTCCAAATGGGAGGACAAGGCGGCATTGTAGCAAATGCTTTGGCCGTTACCGGCGTCCAAAAAGTTTATGCCCACACCAATTCTTTGCCCAAACTTCAAGCAGAACAGTTTTTAAAAAGAGAAAACCTGATGTCCTTTGACCATGAAGGCAAAGAAAAACCGGCTTACAGCATTAACCGCGAAGTTGATATTCCGTTGATTCACTGGATTCTCGAATTTGATAAAAACGACAGCGTCGAACTTGATGGAAAAACCTTCACTTGTCCGAAGTCAAACCGCTTTATTGCAACTTATGACCCGCTCAATTTGCATTTAGTCATGGACGAACACTTCGTAAACAATATGGCCAAGAAAAAAATTGATTACATTGTCTTATCCGGATTCCATGCTTTGACCGAAAAAAATAACGGCGTCAAATTGCAAGATGATGCTCTTCCGATTATCAAAGGCTGGAAAGACAACGGTGACTTAATTCACCTTGAAATTGCATCAACCCAAGACATTGCCGTCAGAAAAGCAATTATTAAAAAGATTGCTCCGATTGTCGATTCTGTTGGCGTTAATGAGCGAGAAGCAATTGACATTCTTGAAGTCATCGGCTATGAGGACTTAGCAGAAAAATGTAACAAAGACACTCATAGTGTTAATATGTTTGAAGCAATATTAAACATCAAAAAACACATCAAAACACCGCGCATTCAGTTGCACATGTTTGGTTTATACATCACCATTCAAGACAAAGGTTATAAGGTTAAACCGGAAGAAAACTTAAGAGGCATGATGTTAGCTGCCACGGTTGCTGCCGGAAAGGCCGGAACCGGAAATATCAATGAGGAAAAGAACCTTCTTTGGGCACAAGGACAAGAAGTATCGGATATCGGCTTAAATGAGTTGCGTGACCTGTCAGAGCATATTAAAAAGCCTGAACTATTAAGCCACGGCATTGCAGAATTTGATGGCTTTGACATCATCGCCATTCCAACAATTTTGGTAGAAAAACCGGTAACTTTGGTCGGTATGGGCGATACCATTTCATCAATATCACTGGTCGGTGCCAGATAAAACAATTTTATCACCTTAAAGAGCGTTGTTGCAAAACACGCTCTTTTTTTTTCGTCACTCTCCCATTTTTCTTTAAAATGTCTGTTGCAAGTAAACCAAATTTATGCTATATTAGATTCGTGAAGACAAGCTAAGAAAGGTGATATTATGTTGAATACGCGGAATTATGCGGTTTTGACCGTAATGCTGTCGGCGGCAGGATTGTTGCCGATGAGCGCAATGGCAAATATTTCTTTTACCGAGGGTGGAGAACGACTTATCAACACACTTCACAC
>CALXTD010000011.1 GCA_944391315.1 uncultured Alphaproteobacteria bacterium
TTTTTGTTTTTGCTATGTTGTGCATTTATCGGAAAATTTTTATATTCAACCCTTTTGGTGATTATTGTTTCATTGTCTTTGGCTCATCATTGGTTGAGGTTAGACTATTACATGCCTTATTTACAAATTATTGCTAATTGTTTTTATCCTTTAGCTATAGTTATTGGGCTGATCAACCTGTTTTACACTCGTTTTTCTTTATATATTTATCAATCAAGTTGTTTGAATTTTCCTAAATTGCAATGGTATGCTCTTTTTTTAGGGTGGATATTGTTGGGAAAAGAATTTTTAACAGAAATTCAATTGTTTGTTTTGCTTCTGGTCGGATGTGTAGTGGCAGCTCTGTGCGATAAAAAATATACTAGGAAACAAAGAGCTAAGATTGTGACTGTATTTTCTGTTATGTTAATTTCTTTTTTGTGTGGATATTTTTTGTAATTCCAATTTTTTTCAATTATTTTTGATGCTCTTTAGGTAAATAACTCTCCCCAATGGGGACTGAACAACACTCCTTTAGCGCAAAATAGCAATCTGTTTGAGCAAAGGAGCAATAACAATATTTATGACAATATTATGACGTCTAATATACAAAATGAAATTGATAAACAAAAAAAATCATATAATCTTAATCAATTAGGCAATAAAGCAAATTTAATTTTAGATACTATAAAATACACAGGTGAAAATCTTGGCGAACTAGCGGCTGATGCTCAAATTGCTTATCAACATCACAATAAAATGAATAATGTTGGTAAACAGCTGGTTAAGAAATATGGACCTAATCAAGCCGATGGCATAGATAATTATTATCATGCTGTCAATATTGTTTAGTTTTGCTGGTTATGAAAGTTCTTTTTATTTTTTAGATTTCGGTAGTAAGGTATAGTTTTGGGGCTGTCTGATCCAAAAAAGTTTTGATGAAGTAAATTTCATGGTGGTTTCTTTTGTGTCTTGTTTTTTATGTCGGTGTTTGAGATATCTTATTGCTTATTAGGGATTATGTTACTCGCCTTTCATCTTTTCAAAAATTATGTTTGAAAAAATGGCTCGAACGGCAGTTGTATATTTTTGAGGTCTGTGGGCCGGAAGGCCAAGTTTGCACCACCACAACTTATGCCGGACAAACTTGCTACCTAGATTGTCAATAATATAAATTAAAAAAGTTTTCCTCCTGAAAAAGGGCTTGACCGCAAGGTCGGGCTCTTTTTTTTCACCACTCTCCCACCTCAAAATAAAAACAGGCTTGAAATTATGGCAAAATTATGCTATAATCGAGTCGTGAAGGCAAACGAGATAGGAGAAGTATTATGTTTATCTCACGACAAAAGGCGGTTTTAACCGCAACGCTATGTTTGGCTGTAGGAATATCGCCGACTGGCGCGAGAGCTGATAATTCTGTTATCAAGAGTGACGAGCAGCTTGTCTACACACTTCACACACACCTTTATGCTTCGTCACCAAGTTTGCCTTCACGTTCTGAAATTAAATTAGCTGCCGTCTGCTTTGTGACTGATATGTCCGAATGCGAAGATAATATCTTTGGTAACTCAAGCAATCCGCCGGACTATGATTTTAATCCCCGTGACCGTTGCTTTAATGAAGGCTTTATTTATGCTTCTTGCCCTGATGGCTATAAACTCGGCGGCAAGAAATGTCCTTATGGTCCGTATTATTCCGAATGCATTTCTGTTTGTCCGTCAGGTTATGTGACTTGCGAAGCACCTTATTATGGTGTTGGCGAAGCTTGCGGTGGCAAATATGCGTCTTGTACTTGCACGCCTTGCGGCGCGGGCTACGATTATACCACTATTCCAGAAGGTTATATCCAAGACGGCGAAGCCTGCCTCGATTGTGACGGACAAACCAAATATAAAGTCAAAATCAATCCCTGCGACGGTTTTCAAGACTGCGGCTCAATGGGCGGGGAAACAGGTGCCGAAACTTGCCAGTCCGGTGACGTGATTAAATACGATAACTGCAAACCTTGTCCGAATTTAGGAACGCTTTCAAAATGTCCAAGTCCCTTTACTTGTACTTTTGAGAAATGTTCTAATTTATATTATAAATCAGGATGCAAGGCAGGTTACGACTGGAATGAAAAAAATAAAACTTGTAAAGCTCAATGCAAAAATAAAGGTACGTTAACCTCATGTCCTTCACCTTTTATTTGTACATATGAAGACTGTTCTAAAAAGTATTATAAGTCAGGTTGTCAGACGGGATATGAATGGAACGCAATTTCACAGACTTGTACAAAGTGTTCTTCAGATTATAAGTATGTTTGTTCCGGTAGTTCTTCTACAATTGGAGGTGAGGGGGATTCTTGTGGAGGTCGCTATAAATATTGCGCATGTAAAAACAAATATCTATGGGCAGAAACTATAGGAGAGTGTTCAAATAGGGTTTGTTATATTTTAGGATGTAAGAATGGTAATTATTTTTATGCAGATGGTACTTGTAGTACTAGCAAACTAAGTAAAAAATTATTAGGTATTGTTTGGGCAGCTGATGTTTGTCGGATAACTCAGTTAAATGACGCAGCACAAAACGTTAATTATTCAACTATGAAAAATATGATTGAAAGTTTAAATTCAGGTAATAATACTTTGCAAGATGTTGCAATTTTTTCCCCTCAAGGTGATAAATTTTTGTTAAAATTTCGATGGGGAGGAATTACGCATGGTTATGCTTATGATATGTTTGGAGTGAATAAGTATATTACGTCTGCGGGGGGAAGTGTTATGCAGAGTGGATATTATTGGGCATATTCTTCCACTCATGAATGTTGGCTTAATACCGGTAGTTTTGGGTACAAAACAGAAGGGGAAGATGAAAATAGTTTGACTTGTCATTTTCGTCCCTTTGGGTACGTTGAAATTGAATGGTAAGTAATTTTCTTAAATAAATTTAAGTTATAAATAAAAATAGTTGACAAAATTTTAGGTTAGTATTATATATTGTGCTACGTGATTTATTATTATTGTTTAATTAATTTTTTATTTATTATGAAAAAAATAGTTTTATCAAACGGATTGAGAGTTGTTAAAACCAGTAATGCATCAGTTTATTCTTTGTCGGTAACAGTCGGCATTGGTCATCTGAATGAGTCTAAGCTTGGTTTGGCGGCGGTTTGTGAGAAGGTGTTGGCACAGCAGCTTAATGACGCTGTGGCTATTCAAGGAGGGACAATTACATCGTTTTTGACAGGATCTTCGCCTGAAGCGTTTGAGTGCTTGTTGCAGAAGGTTGCGGCCGTATTGAAAAATCCTGATCTGTCTCAGAAGTTGGTTGATGCTGCGGCTGAAGATGTGGCTCAACATACTCGCGATTTGGCTCCGTTGCCTGAACGCCAGTGGAAACTTCGTTATAAGCATACGGCGTTTGGTTCCAGTAATTTGGTGTGGGATTCGGATGCCTATATTGCTTCGGTTAAGTCTCTGAAGACTGAGGATTTGGAAGCTGTTATTGATACCTATTATACAGCGGCTAACATGGTTATCGGAGTGGCTTGTGATTTGCCTATCAAAGAACTGCGTAAGCTGATGGAAAAATGTTTTGGCAATTTGCCAAATGGAAAAAAACAGCAGTTTGAAAAGCTTGAATATACCGGTGGTTACGCTGTTCTTCCGGTTATCGGAGGATATAAGACTATCGCTATCGGTTGGGATGTTTCTGATCTTTCCAATGTGGCAGAGGCCAATGTTTTGATGTCAATGCTTTCCGGTCGTTTGGAGCGCAGTTTGGTCGGTACCAGTGCCGTGCGCGAGGTGAAAATAGCCGGTTACTATGGGATGCGGACTTTACGTGTTTCCATTGTGATTGGAGCCAATGAGGACATCAATCCTTATATTGACATTCTTTGTGCCAATATCAAGAGATTGTGTACAACAGAGGCTTCAGATCGTCGTATTGAAACATCTCGCCAACGTGCCGCGACTGAAAAGTTGGCAAAGTTTTCTCAGCCGCAAGATGCTGCTGTTGAGGCTTCATGGCAAGAGTTGGGGCGCAAGGGAATGTATGATATCGATGAGAGAATCAATGCAACGTTCTTGGTGTCGGCTCGTGATGTTAAAGATATTGCTATTGATATCTTCAGAACTAAGCCGACTATTGTCGTTGCGGCCGAAAATCCTTATTCGGAAGAGGAGATTTTAGCAAAACTCTAATCCCTTTGGTTAAAAATTTAGGAGCGCTTCGGCGCTCCTTTTTTTGTGGGGTTATTCCGTTGTTATATGACAGCATTTTCTTTGTGATAAAACCTCTAACATCTTATCATTTTCGGTAATGAGTGTTGTCAATTCCGGTATGATGTCTAAATTTACGCGGCAGGTGTTTAAGTAGGTTTTCTTTTGCTTGTTCAGATTTAAGCTATTTTCGAATGTTATGACACATTCGTTTCCTGATTTCTCCATACTCATTTTGTTGCTGATTTCGAGGTTGTTTATTTTTTGCGATGAGCTAAAGCTATCATAGGGGCTTTGCAGTGAAGCACAGTCTTTTAGTCGGCTGACGAGTCCTTGTGTTTGAAATTTTGGAGTGTAGTGAGTTATGCTTTCATCGGTCAGTAAGTCGGTAATATTGGGAATGGTTTTGATTGATGATAATTTGTCTTGAGGTATGTATAAGTCAAAGTCGCGGTATTTAACATGACATTTTTGATTTTCCCAACCAGCAATCTCTATTGTTTCTTTCATTATCATGAAATCTTTTTCTTCTGTGTCTTTTTGGCATTTTTGCAGGGATGATTGAAAACTTTCCGAAAGATTGTTTATACTATTCTTTAAGGCTTGTTTTTCTTCTTCTGTCGGTTCTTGTTCAACTGTCTCGCAACTTGTGCCGATTATTTTTGCCCAGGCAATATTAAATTTACCGTCGGTCATGGTTTGTTGCATAGGTGTTTTTTGGGTTTCTCCATTATAGATTGATGTCATGTATGTTGTAAAAGTTTCCGTTATCGGTGTGGTTGAACGGTCTTGCATGGCAGTAACAAGTTCTTTTTGTTGTTCCGGAGAGATTGTGCAGTTGTATAAAAAGGTTACCATTCCGGGGATTTTTTGTGTTACATTAAATTTGCAATTTCCTTTATCGTCTTTTCCTGCAATGTTGATGGTTATATCCATTTTTTGTTTGCCAAGGAAGGGGATTGATTTACTTAATTCAGGATTGTTTTTATTAAAATTTTCTTCATAGGGAGAGCAAGATTCTGTCGCATTGATTAGTTCAGGGGTGAAATTGTATAATTTTACTTCTGATGTTTTGGTTGTAACGGTAGATGTATTTCCTGATAAATCTAGTTTTATACTGGTAGCTTGGGCAGTTGTTATTCCAAACAAGGCTAGTCCAATTCCTAAGATACTTTTTTTCATAAAATTGTCTCCCTGATTATTTTTTTTACTTTTTTTAGTATTATGTGAGGAGATGAAAAAAACGTTAACTGCTACAATCCGAGAAGGTTTAAGGCATAGTCAGAGGCTTTGAACTCATCTAAATCCTCAATTCCTTCGCCGATGCCGATGAAATAAACCGGAAGAGGGGCTTCTTCGGCAATGGCGACCAAAATTCCGCCTTTGGCCGAGCCGTCTAGTTTGGTAATGACAAGGCCGTCAATATTGCATATTTGTTTGAAGGTTTTGACTTGTTCCAAAGCGTTTTGACCGGTGGTGGCGTCTATGGTCAAAAGAGTTTGATGCGGTGCCTCGGGGATTATTTTTTGAATAACGCGGATAATCTTTTTTAATTCGTCCATCAAGCCGGTTTTGTTTTGCAAGCGGCCGGCCGTATCAATAAATACAACGTCATCTTTTTGGCGAATCGCTTCGGTAATGCCGTCATAGCACAAGCCTGCCGAATCGCAACCATCGGCGCCTTTGAAGACGCGAATCTTGTTTCGTTCGCCCCAGACGCTTAATTGTTCAACGGCGGCGGCGCGGAAGGTGTCTCCGGCAATGAATGAGATTTGTTTGCCTTGTTGCTTTAGTTTAGCCGCAAGCTTGCCGATTGTGGTGGTTTTTCCGGCGCCATTGACGCCAACCATTAAAATGATTTGCGGTTTTGAATCTGTTTTTATTTCAAGCTTTTTTTCGCAAGGAGCGATGATTTTTTCGATTTCAACGGCGAGCTCTTTTTTGATGTCTTCGGTTGAAAGTTCTTTATCCAGTCGGCGCTTGGAAAACGAATCGATAATCTTCATGGTGGCTTTAACGCCCATGTCGCTGCTGATTAAAACATCACTCAAGTCTTCTAAGGTTTGCGAATCGACTTTTTTTTTGGTGAAAATGCCGCTGATGCCATTGGTTAATTTATTTGAGCTTTTCTTTAAGCCGAATCCGAGTTTTTGAAAAAAGTTAGCCATTTCTTGCTTCTCCTGCTTCTCTTAAAATTTTTGCACGTTCGCGGCGAAGTGCCATAGGGACTTGTGGCATTTTTGCGGCCGGTGTTCCGGGGCGTTCCGAATATGGAAATACGTGTAGCTTGTCTAGACCGGCTTCTGTTACCAATTTGACTGTGTTTTGAAAAGCTTCATCTGTTTCAGTCGGAAAGCCGCAGATGAAATCTGCACCGAATCGAGCCTCAGGGCGAACTGCTCTGATTTTTTTGCAAAGATTGATGACATCTTCGCGGCTGTGGCGTCGGCCCATGCGCTTTAATATCAAATTATCCCCTGACTGAATCGATAAGTGAAAATAGGGGTGAATGTTTTTGTATTTGCCTATTAATTCAACAAATTTGTCGTCAACGGCGGCGGGGTCGAGCGAGCCAAACTGTAGGGACGGCAGGTCGGGAAAGCTTTGTAAAATGTCTTCAACCAAACCGCTGAATGAGGGCTTGTAAGAACAAGCGTCAACGCCGGTTAAGCAAATTTCTTCAAAGCCTTCATCAAGCAAAGTTTTGATTTGTGTCTTTATAACCTCAGCGTTTACCGAGCGGTTGGCTCCGCGAGCGTAGGGAATGATACAATAGGTGCAGCGGTGGTCGCAGCCTTGTTGAATTTGCACAAAGGCTCTTTGGCGGCCTTCAAAGCCGGTGATTAAGTAGCGGTCATAATTTTCGTATTCAAAAATATCACCGACGATGATTTTATCTGCGGGATAGGGTGGCGTTATGTATTTTTCTATTTCGGTTTTTTCTTTATTTCCCAGCACAAGGTCAACTTCTTCCATAGCGGCAAATTTTGTGGCCGCAATTTGGGCGGCACAGCCGGTAACGATAATCTTAGCGTCAGGGTTTTCTTTGCGCAATTTGCGAATCGTCTGACGGCACTGGCGTTCCGCTTCTTTGGTGACGGCGCAGCTGTTTATGATGATAATATTGTCGGCGTTTTTTAATTTTTCTTTGAAAATTTCTGCCTCATAGGCATTTAATCGACAGCCGAAAGTTATAACTTGTACCATGTCTCTCCTTTTGCTTACATCTTGTTTATTCTATAAAATATTTATAATTTTCGCAAGTGTCATATTTTGTTTTATTTTGTGATTGTGGGTGGTTAATTTAATTTATTGATTTATTAACTTTTTGTGTTTATGATATCTGTATTCGCGATACCTATACTTGCGGTTATGGCGAATTTATTAGATAAAAACATATAGGGAGATCTCTAAATGAAGTTAAAATCTGTTTTATTGGCCTCAGCTGCCGTTTTGTTTGCCGGTTCTGCTGTTGCTGCGGACTTAACCAACCCGTTCTATTTGCCGGGTAAAGGTCAGATGACATCTGATACTAAGATTGAATATTTCCGTGAAAAAGATGGTAATGGTCATTATGACAACTATTTTGCCTCTGAAGAATTGGCTTATGGCTTGACCGATAACTTGGCTATCGTTGGTACTCTTGGTAACTATTTTGACCATGAAGGTGATTTCAACAACAGTCATAACTTTGATTATGAAATCGGTGCTAAATACAATATGGAACATGGCCGTATTAAAGCTCAGGTTGCTGCTTCTTATTATACTTATGATCCTCAATCTTGGTTTGGTCAAAGCTATGCCGGTGATCCTGAAGATGGACAGAATGATCGTTGGCAGAAATATATCAACGGCGAAATCAAACTCGGCGCTGATATGTGCGATGGCTTGATGCCTTATGCTACTTATAAATTCTCTGGTCAGATCGACAGTGCTGATCGTGAATTCTATCAGAGTGCTTTCCTCGGTGTTCATAAATATGCCGGAAAATGGGCTGCTGATGGTGGTATCCGTTATGACTTCGAAACAGATGGTAGAAATGAAAACGGTGTATATGCACAAGCCGGTGCTGATTATTATCCGATGGATAAGCTCGCTGTTGGTGCTTATGGTGATTATGGTATCGGTGGTGAAGGTACTGATGACTACACCGTTGGTCTCAGAGCAAAAGTTTTGTTCTAATTTGAACAAATATATTGAAAAAGGCCTTCCTTCGGGAAGGTCTTTTTTTTGTGTGTTATAAGGTCAAAAAAAACTCTGCTGTTGAGCAGAGTTTTTTTGATAAGGAGTTTTTATTCTGCTGAAATCATGGCCAGAGCTTGGTCTGAATATTCTTTCATAGCTTCTGCGCTCTTTTTCAAAGCGGCTTTTTCTTCAGCATTCAAAACCGGATAAATTACCTTATGAACACCGCGTTTGCCTAAAACTGTCGGCAGCGAGACGCATACGCCTTTAACACCTTCAACGTCTTCTTGATGAGAAGAAACGGTCAAAATGGCGTATTCGTTATTGGTGATGGCTGCGCAAATGCGGGTTAATGCGCCGGCGATGCCATAATAGGTAGCGCCTTTGCCGTCAATGATTTTGTAAGCAGCGTTGCGGACGCCGTCATCAATTTTGGCTTTGGTTTCAGCGTCAAAAGGTTTGCCGACTTCTTCAGCTAATTTATCGAGGGAAACCGTGCCGGCATCTCCAGCTGACCAGACCAAAACTTCGCTGTCGCCATGTTCGCCAATAACATTTGCGTGGACAGATTGTGGAGATACGCCCAAATGATAGCCCAGTAAAGTTCTGAAGCGAGAGGTGTCTAAAACCGTGCCAGAGCCGATGACTCTTTCTTTTGGAAAACCGGAGAGCTTAATAGCAACTTCAGTCATAATGTCGGCCGGATTGGCGGTAATGACTAAGGTTGTATTGGGTTCAGCTTTGGCTATTTGCGGAATAATGCTTTCAAAAATTTTAACATTGCGGCCGAGGAGATCTATTCTGGTTTCTCCCGGTTTTTGATTTGCACCGGCGGTGACGATAACAATCTCGCAGCCTTTCAAGTCATCATAAGTTCCGGCTTTGATTTTGTTTGCATAAGCAAAAGGTGCGGCATGTGCAATATCTGCAGCCTCGGCTTCAGCCTTTTTTTGGTTTGCGTCAATTAAAACAACTTTGCGGGCAACGCCTTTCATGACTAAGGCGAAAGCTGTTGCAGCGCCGACTGAGCCGGCTCCGATTATTCCTACTTTCATTTCTTTATCTCCTTAAAATATTGTTCTGTTCTATATATAGTGTTTATTTTTTTATTGGCAACAAAAAAGGCTGGTTTGCCCAGCCTAAAGTTTGTAACAAATTTTTGCTGATTGTTACTTGCTGATGACGGTTTCTTCTTCATCGCTGGTTTCGGAAGGATTGGTTTCTTCGATATCCTCTACGATTTCTCCGTCAACGGTCATATTGCCATTAGCATCTTCTTTAACTATCGGTTGTTTCTCTATAGTTGCTTGATATTCCACCGTTGCGTTTTCTATGGGCTTGCGGTTTAACAGGCGTCCGATGACCATCAAAGCAACCAAAACCAGTGCTATGTAGAATATTTTTTTCATTATTTGTCTCCGATATGTTCTTTTCTGAATTCTGCTTTATAAATTATAATAATTTTTTTTCCTTTGCAACTCCCATTTAGGGCTTTTCCATAAGCTAAATGTTGAAAATAATGCATTTTTTTACTGTTTTATCCACTTGTTTTTGAATGGGCTAGTTTTTTGTTTTTTCTTGTTTTTTTGTTTTTTATACCCTTTGTTAAGTGCGTTTTTTTAAAATAATGCTTGTCAAATTATATATTTTTGTGCTAACAAGGTCTCACAGGCTGTTGTGGTCTGATCAATTTGTTTTAATTTTTTTGAGGTTAATCATAATGACTGATATAGCTAATCGCGTTAAGAAAATTGTTGCTGAACATCTTGGCGTTGAAGAATCTAAAGTTACTGAAAACGCTAGCTTCATTGACGATTTGGGCGCTGACAGTTTGGATACAGTAGAATTGGTTATGGCTTTTGAAGAAGAATTCGGTTGCGAAATTCCTGATGAAGCTGCTGAAAAAATTCTCACTGTTAAAGATGCTATCGATTATCTTTCTAAGAATGCGTAAGTCTTTAATCATGGATTTAGGTTGGATAAAACTCGCTCTAGCTCTTTAGGCGAGTTTTATCTTTAATTTGTATTTGAGGGTATTGTATGAGAAGAGTTGTTGTTACCGGTTTGGGTATTGTTTCTCCCTTGGGTAGAGGCGTTGATTATAACTGGAAATCTATTCTGGAAGGAAAGTCAGGTATTCGCAAAATCGAAAATATTGATTTGAAGGATATTCCTGTTCATATTGCGGGGCAAATTCCTACCGGAAAAGGTGAGCATGAGTTTGATCCCGATACGGTTATGGCTCCTAAAGATCAGAAGAAAAATGACCGCTTTATTCTTTATGGAATGGCTGCCGGCGGTGATGCTATTGAAGATGCCGGTTGGAATCCCGAAACGGCTTCTGAAGAAGAAAAATATCGTTTTGGCGTTATGATGGGTTCAGGTATTGGCGGTCTTGACGTGATTTATGAAAACTCGGTTTCGTTCCATGAAAATGGTATGAAAAGAATTTCTCCGTTCTTTATTCCTTCTTGTTTGATTAATTTGGTCTCGGGAAATCTTTCTATCAAATATCAGCTCAAAGGTCCGAATCATGCTTGTGTTACTGCTTGTTCAACCGGTACTCACGCGATTGGCGATGCTGCAAATATTATTGCTCGCGGTGATGCTGATATGATGTTGGCCGGTGGTGCCGAATCGGCTGTTAACGTTTTGGGCTTGTCTGGTTTTGCTCGTATGAAAGCGGTTACTTCTGCTTTTAACGATGCTCCGGAAAAGGCTTCTCGTCCGTGGGATCAGGACCGTAGCGGTTTTGTTATGGGTGAAGGATCCGGCGCGGTTGTATTGGAAGAATTAGAACATGCCAAAGCTCGCGGTGCTAAGATTTATGCCGAAGTTGTTGGTTATGGTATGAGTGGTGATGCTTACCACATTACTGCTCCTTCAGGTGATGGTGCTTATCGCGCTATGAAAATGGCAGCTGATCATGCTAAAGAACATGGTGTTGAGCTTAAAGATATTAATTATATCAATGCTCATGGTACGTCTACTCCGGCAGGTGATGTTGGTGAGGCGTTGGCTGTAAAACGCTTGTTTGGTGATGACATGAAGTATGTTTCTATGTCTTCGACTAAGTCGGCTATCGGGCATTTGCTCGGTGCGGCTGGTGCGGTTGAAGCTGTTTTCACAATTAAAGCTTTGCAAGACCAAATTTGCCCGCCGACGCTCAATCTTGAGAATCCGGCAGAGGAAGTTAAAGATATTGATTTGGTTCCGCTTAAAGCTAAGAAAAAAGCCATTAAGGCTGCTATGTCAAACTCATTTGGCTTTGGTGGCACAAACTCTTCTTTGATTTTGAAAGTTTATGAAGAGTAGTTTGGTTCTTTTTTAATAAAAAGCACGGTTCGGAGCAGAGAAGACTTTGAACCGTGTTTTTTTGTTGTGTTTTGAAAAAAATCGTTATACCCTATCTGCACTAGCGCGTGTTTGCTCGCTATTGTATGTTTTATTTATCCGATATGCAAGAAGCTTGGCCTTATATGCCAATTGATTTAATTTTTGATATTTTGGTAAAAGCCAAGCAAGGTTGGATGCCTGTGGATTGGACGACTTTAAGAATGTGTTCTAATCGGGTTATTCCCAGTGCGTTTTGGGAATTTTTGTTGGATAAATATAAGGTTTCGGGTCGGCATATTAATTGGAAAAAGTGCAGTTCCCCAATGTATTTTTATCTGACGGAATATCGGCTAAAGCGGGGCTTTTCAGAGTATTTTACACCACGTTAATGGAATAAAGCTTTCTGCCGTGAGGCAGGAGGCTTTTTTTGTGGTATTTTTTGGGGGGCTGTTTTTTTTTGTGCTTTGGATATTTTTTTCTGTTATTGACTCTCTCTTGGCATGAGGGTAGCCTTATATCCGGTTTTTAGGAGGGGCTTTGATGAAAAAGATTTTGTTCTTTTTATTTGTTGCGTTTTTATTTGTTTTGGTGGCGGTTAAGCGTTGTTATGAAATGGCGGGGCCGTTGTCGCAAGAGGCCTTTGTTATTATTCCGAGAGGGGCTAATTCTCGAATCGTGGCGCAGAAACTGTTCGAATCGGGGGTTATCTCTCGTCCGATGTTGTTTCGGCTTGCCGCACGTTTTAAGGGGCTGGATAAACGCCTTAAAGCCGGTGAATATCAGTTTGAGCCGCATGTGTCAATGGCACAAGTCTTAAATCAAATTAACGAGGGCGATATTTATTATCGCAAGATGACTTTGCCGGAAGGATTGTTGTCTTCTCAAATCGTTGAGTTGATTAATGAAAACCCAATGCTGACCGGTGAGATTGTTGAGCTTCCGGAGGAAGGTTCTATTTTGCCTGAAACTTATACCTATAAATTTGGAGATTCAAAGCAAGATGTGTTAATGGATGCTCAAAGCAGTCTTGATAAGGTTTTAGCCTTTGAATGGAAAAATCGTAACCCTGATGTGCCGTTGAAATCTCCTGAAGAACTTTTAATTTTGGCGTCAATTATTGAAAAAGAAACAGGAGTGCCTGAAGAAAGAGGTCTAGTTTCATCTGTGTTTGTTAACCGCTTGCGCAAAGGGATGAAGTTACAGACTGATCCAACCGTGATTTATGCTCTTACTCAAGGAAAAGAAGAGCTTGGGCGTTCTTTGCGCCGCAAGGATTTGTCAATCGACAGCCCTTATAACACCTATAAATATTTTGGTTTGCCGCCAACGCCGATTTGCAATCCCGGAAAAGAATCTATTCATGCGGCGGCTCATCCCGAAGAAAGTGATTTTTTGTTCTTTGTTGCTGATGGAAAAGGCGGGCATAATTTTTCGACAACCCTAAAAGAGCACAATAAAAATGTAAAAGACTGGGTTAAGAGCTTGCCGAAGAAGAAAAAATAAATTACTTGACAAAAATTTTGTACTAAGTTATTTTGAGAATAACGTTTAATTATTAATAGATTATCATATGGAAAAAGCAGAAATTTTTGCTCTGGTGAAAGAAATTATTGAGGAGCATACTACCTTGCGTGAAGGTACGGTGATTGAACGCTCTTCTTGTTTGGAGGATGATTTACACATCGACAGCATGGAGAGATTGGTCGTTGTGATGGAAATTGAAAAAGAACTTGGTATTCAGCTCCATGATGACCATGTTTATAAAAAGACGACGATTCAGGAATTGGTTGACGGGATTTATGCCGCGGTGAACTAAGTAAGAAAAAATTTAAGATGTATCCGCTTAAAAGGCCGATACATCTTTTTTTTATGCTTGTCCGGCAACGGCCATGCTCAAGGGGTTAAGCGCGTATTGCGGTGATAAGCCTTTGGTTAAAACAACATTGAATGCCGGATACATCCGCTCACATTCTTTAACCGCAATCTCAATCACCTGTGCGATTTTGTTTTCAATACTAAATTCGTCGGTGTCATCAATAATCAAAGAATGTTTGAACACCGGCATATTTTGTTCCGCCCAATAAGAAAAATGTCCGAGCCACAAATCTTCGTTGGCCAAGGCCATAAGTTCAAAAACTTTGCTGCGATCTTCTATCTGGGTTTGGATGTTCATCAGGCAAGAGAGGTGGAGGCAGCGCATGTTTTCTTCCCAATTAAAAAACAAGAGCATGTTGTTCCATTTGCCTTCGATTTCGACAACGACTTCATTTCCGGAGCGGCGTTCAAATTCGTAATTTTTGCCGCTGAAAATGGTTTCAATAATATCTATCGGATTGTAATTTAAGGCATAATTCTTTGCCAGATTCACGGTTTTTCTCCAGATAAAAAAAGTGACTACGGACGCGATAAATCTAGATTGCCTTAGCGAGTCGTTTAATACAATATTGTTTGCAAAGTTTTCCACCTCGTCGATTCAAAAAGTTGTGGATTATTTTTTTTGTTTCCTTATTTCAATGAGTTATAAAATTCGACTCGGAGTCTTTCGGGAATAGGTGTGGATTATTTTTTCTTATTAAGATAATGTTAAATAAATTTTTGAATTAAGCTTTTTTGGAAGGGGCTATCCTATGGGGTTGACTTATCCTGAAATTTCTCCGATTATGCTGCAAATCGGGCCGATTGCCATTCGGTGGTATTCAATGTCGTATCTTTTCGGAATCGTTTTTGGGTGGCTGCTTATTCGGCATTATGTTAAAAAATATGGTTTGCGTCTTTCTTCTGCTCAGCTTGAAGATTTTGTGTTTTATTTAACGCTTGGAATTATTCTTGGTGGGCGTGTCGGTTATGTTTTGTTCTATGGGGAAAAAGTTTTTCAGGACAACTGGCTTGAAATATTTGCTATTTGGAAGGGAGGAATGTCGTTTCATGGCGGGGCTCTCGGTGTGATTGTGACGATGGCTCTGTTTGCCAGAAAATATCGTTTTCCGTTTTTGCAGCTGGCGGATTTGGTGGTTTTGGTTGCGCCTATCGGCCTCTTCTTGGGGCGAATTGCTAATTTTGTAAATGATGAGCTTTGGGGGCGTGTAACCGACGTTCCATGGGCCGTGCGCTTTCCTTCCGGTGGTTTTTTACCGCGTCATCCTTCTCAGCTCTATGAGGCTTTTTTTGAGGGAATTTGCTTGTTTGTTATCCTTAATCTTCTTTGGCGGAAAGAGAGCGTGCGCAAGCATTGCGGAACGGTTTCAGCGTTGTTTGTTTTGCTTTATGGAATTTTTAGAATCTTGATGGAGCAATTTAGAGAGCCGGATGCTCATATGGGATTTTTCTTTGGAAACTTTACCATGGGGCAGCTGCTTTCGGTGCCTTTGATTTTGCTCGGAATCGTGGTTTTAATTTTTGTATGGCGGAAGCCGCGTGTTGATTAGGCTTTGGTGGTGATGTTTTGAGCAAAGCGGTAGCTCTTTTGCAGGGCTTTATCCGCGCGCAGTAAAACTTCTATTGCTGAGCCGTCACTTCTTTTTTGTTCGGTTACGGCTCCTGAAACAGTGAGCTTTAAGGGTTTGTTTATTCCTCTGATACCAAAAGACGATGAGGCTATGGCTCGGCGTATTGTTTCTACTCGGTCGAAAGCTTCTTTTTGGTTTTTGCCACGGAATATCAGCACAAATTCATCAGCTTCATAGCGGTAGATTTGGGCCTCGGTTTCGACCTCGTTTATTTTACGGCTTAGCATTTTTACGATGTTTTTGATGCCTTGTCGTTTAAAGATTTTTTTTAGTCTGTCGTAGTCGTCAATCAGGATAATGCCGAGGCTGCATTTGGGCGGGAAGGTTTTGGCGTGTTGCATAAATGACTTTCGGCTTGATAATCCGGTTTCTAGGTCATGAAACATTGTGTAGTATATATGTTCGCCCAAAGTTATGGCCAAAGTGATTGTGCCGGCGCAGAAAAATGTGATTTGTCCGCTGGCCGTGTTGCTGTATGTGAAGCCTAAGCCATAGTTGAATATGGCAAAAAACAGTCCGCTGTCTAAAATGCTGCCGCTGTATGAAAAACTGATAAATAAGCAGAGTAAAACTATCCCAAACAGCAGGAGGTTTATTTGATTGATTAAATCTTCTGTAGTGGGAATAAGTGTTATGTTAAGGTTGCTTAAGTGTTCTATTAAGCTGAATTCAAGTAAGATAAAAAGTAACCCGTAGATGTTGTGAGTTCTGAAAAATTTTTTCTCAGGTAAAAAGTAAAAGATTATAAAATTTATGATTGCTAAAGTGGTGAGATTATGAAAGGCTTCTGTGGTGCTAAATTCTGCTCCGTAGCTTTGCTTCAAAGCATTTATGATGATGTAGCTCAGCAGGCTTATCAGAGATATAAATATCGGTTTGCTGCGGTTGAATATTAGCAGTGCAATAAAAATTAGCCCTTGGGCGATATAAAAAACAGCGTTTAAGGTTAACAAGGTTTCATTGGAAAAAGGTTCGCCGGCATAGAAAAAAAGCACGGCAACGGCAAATATCATGGCCGGTAAGGTCGTGTTTTTTAACAGCGGAAAAAATTCTTCCAATTGCTTGAGTATTTTGCGCAAAATTGTTTCCTTATTTATTGCTTTTTTTATTTGCGCAGATTGTATCTCAATATGGTTTAAATTTTATTTACGCATTTTAAAATTGAGCTGTCTCCATAGGAATAAAAGCGATATCTTTCTTCCATGGCGTGCTTATATGCTGCTTTCATTCTTTCAGTTCCGGCAACGGCGCAAATGAGCATAAATAAAGTTGATTTGGGCAAGTGGAAGTTAGTTATCATCATGTCTATGGTTTTAAACTTGTAGCCTGGGGTGATGAAGATATCTGTTTCTCCGATGAAAGGATGAAGCATTCCCTTATCATCAGCGGCAGATTCAAGTAAGCGCAGCGAAGTCGTGCCGACAGCTATAATGCGACGGCCTTCTTTCTTTGCTTTATTAATTTTTTCGCAGGCGTCTTCGGTGATAATGCCATATTCAGCGTGCATTTTATGGTCTTTGGTATCAGCAACTTTAACCGGCAGAAATGTTCCGGCACCGACGTGGAGCGTTAAAAAGACTTTTTCAACGCCTTTTTCTTCCAGAGCTTTAAATACGCGGTCGGTAAAATGTAGGCCGGCAGTCGGAGCGGCAACGGCGCCTTCATGCTTGGCATAAACGGTTTGGTAGTCTTCTTTATCATTATATTTGTTCCAGAGGCCATTTCCGGGCTTTTCTCTTTTAATATAAGGAGGTAAGGGCATAGAGCCGTATTTTTCAAGAAGATGGCCTAAGTCTTTGGCGTCACATTCAAAGCGGAGCTCGACGCCTTCTTCTCCTTGTTTATTTATGACTTTGGCTTTGAAGTCGGAGTTTTCTGCCGTGATTTCGTCGGTATAAAAGCTGATTTCATCTCCTACATGCAGGCGTTTGGCATTCTTTATAAAAGACATCCAGCTCAACCCGTCTATCGGGTGGTATAAGGTGACTTCTACCAGTGCTTCTCCGCGTTGTCCATAAAGTCTGGCCGGTATGACTTTGGTGTCGTTGAACACTAAGACGTCGCCCTTTTTTAATAAATCAGGCAAGTCATAAAAATGGCGGTCATGAATCTCGCCTTCTTCTGATAAATCCAGTAAGCGAGAGCTGTCGCGCGGTGAGGCCGGTTTGTCGGCAATCAGGCTGCGGTCAAAATCAAAATCAAAAATATCTACCTGCATTGTTTTTGTCCTTGTTTTTTTTAGTCGTTATAGTATATACACTCTTTAGACGCAAGAGTTTTTTATTAGGTAAAAGATTATGAAGCTTAAAATTGCTTATCAAGGAGTGGCCGGCGCTTATTCGAATATTGCCGCCAAAAATGTTTATCCCGACAGCGATTATATTCCTTGCAATACATTTGAAGATGCAATGGATATGGTGCAGCGCGGTGAAGTTGATTTTGCTATGATTCCGGTTGAAAATTCGACTGCCGGACGTGTTTCTGATGTGCATTTTCTTCTGCCGAAAACAAACTTGTTTATTGTGGGCGAATATAAGCTGCCTATTCATCATCAGCTTTTGGGCCTTAAAGGAACAAAGCTTGAGGATATTCGGGTGGCGATGTCTCATCCGCAAGCTTTGGCGCAGAGTGCAGAGTTTTTGAAAAAGCACCATATCTATCCTGAGCAGCGAATCGATACAGCCAAGTCTTGTGAATTTGTGCTTGAATATGGTGACAAATCACGTGCAGCAATTGCTTCGGCAATGGCGGCGGATATCTATGGCTTGGAGCTAATCGCCTCAAATATCGAAACCATGGATAATAATACCACGCGCTTTTTAATCATGTCTAAAAATCAGATGATTCCTGAAGATGATGGTTCTGATTTTGTGACCTCATTTATTTTTAAGGCACGGAATATTCCGGCGGCATTGTACAAGGCACTCGGTGGTTTTGCTACCAATGGAATTAATATGATTAAAATTGAAAGTTATCTCGAATCGGGGACTTTTGTTTCAGCTCAATTTTATGTTGAGGTAGAATCTCATCCGGCACGTAAGGCTTTTCAAAATGCGCTGGAAGAGCTTAAATTCTTTTCCGAGAGTGTTCATATTCTTGGGACATATTGTCGTTGTGCTTAACAAAAAAGGCGTTTCAGTGAAACGCCTTTTTTGTTATTTGTTCAAACGTCCGATATTTTTTATTGATTCATCAATCATTTTGTTTTGGACACTTGGTGTCAGATTGTCATTAACCGCTTGTTTCACTAGTTTTATGGTTAATTCCGAGGTGAGGGTGGTCAGCTCTTTGTCCGCATCTTCTTGTGAAGAGCGAATCCTATCCGCGGCGTCTTTTTCTTTGGTTTTAATTTCCTGTTCAAGCTGGCTCAATTTTTCGGTTTTAATATAATTAATTTGTTTTTCCGATTTTTCTAATATTGCCTGAGCTTCTTTTTTGGCATTGCGATATTTTTTTTCATAATCTTTAAGTAGTTTCTGAGCATCTTCCAGTAACTGCTCGGAATCACTAATTCTTTGTTTTATGCCGTCTATTCTTTTGTGAATCATGGTATTGGCAACTTTGCATATCGGTTTGGCCAAAGCTAAAATCACAAAGACAAAAGCCATACCGACCCAGAATTCGCCTTCAAGATAAAAAGGCAGAGCGTGGTGGGCTTCTTGTGCTGCATTGGTAGCGATTTCTTGGACATTCGGCGCGGTGTTTTGGGCTAATTTTATCAGCTTTTCTCCGCCGATTATTGACAGGTTAGAGATGCTCATTACTCTCCCTCTACTTTCTTCAAAGCGGCTTTGATGTTGGCCGCGTTAATCTCTTTTATTCCGAGTTTTTGGGTGACTTCCAGTGCCAATTTTTCTGAAGAAGTTTTGACCTCTTTGAGGGCTTCTTCTTTGCTTTGGCGAATTTGAGCTTCTCCGGCGGCGATTTTTTCTTTCAAGCTTTTTTCGAGTTCAGCTTGTTTTTCGGCAACCATGCGGTTTAGCTCTTCTTGGGTTTTGTTTAAGGATTTTTCTGCTTCAGCGGTGGCTTTGGCCAGAGCGTCTTCATATTTTTGCAGTGACTTTTCCGCCTTTTGTTTTATTTCCATTGCTTTTTCAAGGGCGCTGTCAATTTTTTGACGGCGTTGCTCCATAATATCCGCGATTTTTGGGATGATTATTTGGGCCATGATGAAGTACATGCTGAAAAAACAGACTATCAGCCAAAAGATTTGGGACGGATAGCTTTGGATTTCTAACTGAGGCATTCTTCTTTCCTTAAACGAGAATCTTGAAAAGGCAGGGCAAGTCTTTGTTATTTGTGGCAAAGCTTGCTCTGCCGTGTTTTTTTATTTTCCGGTAAGCATTACCAATGCGATAACTAATGCGTAAAGCGCAATAGCTTCAACAGCGGCGAAGCCTGCCCAACCGTAAATATCAACTTCTTTCTTTACTTGAGGGTTGCGGCCGACGGTTGAAATAATTGTTGTCCATACCTGAGCAACGCCCCAAGCTGCGGCAGTCATTGACAGAGCGCACATACCGGCTCCGATAAAAGCCATAGAATCCATAGTTTGTTTCCTTTGTTTGAGTTAAAACACAATTTATAATAATTTGTTATGCCATGGGCATTTGCCGTGGCTGTCCTACTTAGTGTTCGTGGATGGCATCCCCTAAGTAGATGCAGCTTAACACGGTGTAGATAAACGCTTGTAACATTGCGATGAATATTTCAAAAACAATGATACCGGCGTCGAATAAAAATGGTACTATTCCGAAAATTCCAAGTCCGGCGATGAAGCCTGCGATTATTTTCAGCATGATGTGGCCAACGGTCATGTTGGCAACAAGACGTACTGTCAGACTGAATGGTTTTGATAAAAACGATATCATTTCTATCGGAACAATCAGTGGGGCTAAGGCCAAGGGAATTCCTCTCGGTAAAAAGGTTCTGAGGTAGCCAAGTTTTTTCTTTTTGATACCGATGCAGATATTAAACATCAGAGCTGTCAAAGACAAAGTTCCGACGGCTGCCAGATGAGATGTATAGGTAAAAGAGTAAGGGAAAAGGCCGATTAAGTTTCCAAACAAGACAAACAAAAATACCGAGAATATAAATGAAAAGTATTTTAGTCCGTCTTTGCCGACGTTTTCAAGCAGGAGGTTATGAATAAAACTATATATGCCTTCTGGAATTGATTGAGCCACGCCGGGGACAATGGTTCTTTTTCTTAAGCAGAATCCGAATATCAGGCTGGCGGCTACAACAGCACTAACCATGCACAGAGATGAATTGGTGAATGAGATGTCAAAGCCACCGAGTTCTAAATTTACCAGCGGTTTTATCTCAAATTGTTCCATCGGGTTTGCCACTGCTTTACTCCTTTGTTTTTTGTTCTTCGCTTTTGACAAAGCGGTAAACGTTCAAAAATCCGGCTGCTCCGCCCAAAAGTAATAATATGGTCAAAAACAGCGGTTTGGTACCGAAGATATCATCTAAAAACCAGCCAATCGCTGTGCCGACAATGACGCCGGAAACAAGCTCGATGGCAACTCTCATGCCGGTTTGTGCCGCATTGGTATATTCGTTGCGGGTGCGCGTGGCGCGCGCTTGTTGTTCTTTTTTGCTTAGAGCTTTTATCTGCTCTTCCAGTTTTTTGATGTCTTCCGGTTTTTTCTTCATTTCTGCCTTACTATAAATCATCAAATATTACTGACTTATTAAAATCTTAAAGATTTTTGCTAATCAGTTCTTGAAGTTTTGCATAGTTCATTGCTCCGAAATAGACTTCTCGGCCTTTGGGTGATGAGATAACAAAAGTCGGTGTGCCTTGGATGTTTATCAGTTTAGAGGCCTCTTGTCTTAAGTTTAATATCTCTTGAGCAATTTGGGTGTTTTTCATGCAAGCTAAGGCATCTTCTTCTGACAATCCATAAGGTTCTGCCAATTTGGCCAAAGATTTTTCGGCATTCAGTGAGAGCCCCCAGCTCATTTGATGTTCAAACACACTGTTGGCAAAGTCAAAATATTTTGACGCAGGGACGCAGTCTGCCAAAACAGCAGCTTTCAGAGAGCTTTGGTCAAGCGGAAAAGGGGTGAAAACCAAGCGAACTTTGCCGGTGTCAATATAGTCTTTTTGAAGTTTGGGCAAAGTTACCGAATGGAAGTCGGCGCAATGGCTGCAGCCGAAGGAAGAATATTCATAAATGGTGACTTTGGCTTTGTTTGAACCGAGAGAATGTCCCCAAGGCAATACAATATTCATCGGCAGAGATTTTTGAGCTTCTGCTGCATTGGCTTCATTGAGCTTGAATTTTACGCTGTTGTCTTGCGGGTCAAAGTAAAAACCTTTAGAGCCCAAGTAAAAACTCAGGGCAAACAAATATATCAGAACGACTGCCAAAACAGCGCTGATACGACGGATAATTATATCTAATTTCATTTTTGTTCCTGTTTGTTTGTTTTTTTATCGTTGAATACATTCTGTCCTAATTTGATTAATATATTCTTTAAATTGGGATTATTGATGCCGTTTGCAAGCTCAGAAATGTAATTTTTTTCTTCAGGGGAGAGGTTTGTTTGTGGTTTGGGTTTGGGGGAAGAGGTTTCTTGCGGTAAGAGGCTACTGTTTTGAATAATGCGAATCTCAGAAACAGCATTGTAACCAAAATAAGTGTTTATCTTATCTATAATATATTTGCTTTTATGTTGAATCTCCAGTGCAAAGGCGCCGGCGGGCACTCCAAGATAGAGAATGCCGTTATTCTTTTGACCTTTTTTGAAGTCTATTTTTTGCGGAAAGCTGAATCGTGACAGATCTTTGCCAACGATTTTGTCCCAGCCGGTTAAAATATCAATCTCAACAAAGCCTTTGCTGCCCAAAAGTTTTTTTGCAAAAGGAAGCAAGGTTCCGGAAAGTGCCGAAAGTCCGTTAGTTGAGCGTTCTTCGCTGATGTTGTCCACTTTATTCATAGTGTTTATCTTATCATGTTGAAAATTAAATGGCAACATGCTAGAACATTTATGAAATGTTTTTATATGAGGATTTTGATTAATGGAATGGGGCGATATTTTGCAGGCGGTGCTGTCGTTTGTTTTTGTCATCGGGCTGCTGCTGCTGACGCTTTGGTGCTTAAAATATATTCAGACAAAAGTGCCTCATTCTCGATTGTTCAAAAATATTAATGAAACTCAGAGAATCCATGTAGAAGAATTGCGTCGCGTTGATGCTAAAAACTCGGTTGTGCTTTTGCGCAAAGATGATAAAGAGTTTTTAGTCTTGCTCGGGGCTAATCAGGCATTGGTGCTGGATGAAAATTCTGTTGAAAAAAAGGCAGGACATAATGACTAAGCGGTTTTTGTTTTTGGGGCTGATTTTTGCCGTGATATTTTTTGCTGCCGATGCGGCTTGGGCTCAGAGTGTGACGCTTGATGTTCAGGGGCAGGAGAGCGGGTCTGCCGTTGCCAGAATTTTTAATGTTATTTTATTGATTACGCTTTTGTCTTTGGCGCCGAGTATCTTGGTGATGATGACTTCGTTTACGCGAATCATTGTGGTGCTTTCTATTACGCGCAGCGCGCTTTCTACCCAATCAACTCCGCCAAATATGGTGCTTATTTCTTTGGCCTTGTTTATGACCTTGTTTATTATGTCTCCCGTTCTTGAAAAATCTTGGGAAGAGGGGGTTAAACCTATGTATGAGGAAAAAGTTGAAATCTCTGAAGGAATCGATAAGGCTGTTATTCCGCTTAAGGAATTTATGGTGAAAAATACGCGTGAAAAAGACTTGCTCCTTTTTACGGATTTGGCTAAGGAAAAACCTGCGGAAAAGGTTGAGGATACTCCGCTTAAAATTGCAGTGCCGGCTTTTATGATTAGCGAATTGCGCCGCGCCTTTGAAATCGGTTTTCTTATTTTTATTCCGTTTTTGATTATTGATATGGTGATTGCCTCCGTGCTAATGTCTATGGGTATGATGATGTTGCCGCCAACGGTCTTGGCTTTGCCGTTTAAGGTAATCTTTTTTGTGCTGATTGACGGATGGTATATGCTTGCCGGTTCGCTTGTTAATTCTTTTTCTTGAAAAATCAAATAATTATACGTTAATCACATATTAAGATTTGTCTGCTAAGCTGAGGCTAGTTTTTTTAGAAAAAAAAGCTTGCATAATTTCTAATATTATTGTATATTTTTAGACAAAATGAATAATATTTGTAAGTTTGCACTTTAGTTTAGGAGTTCTTTTTATGGCTAAAAAGTTTTTGACAGTCGTTTCGGCAGCAGCTTTAGCTCTCGGATTGGCTGGTACGGCTCAAGCCGGTTGTGACGGATTATACGTCGGTGTTCGTGGCGGTGTTATTAACCATAATATTGGTGATAATACAGAAACCCTCGGTACTCGTTATGATGTTGATGATAATAGTTTGATTGCCGGTATTGCTCTTGGTTATCGTTATGGATATTTCCGTACAGAGTTGGAATATACTTGGAGAGAAAAAACCGATCATAGTGAAGGTTTTGGTGCCGGTTCTGATTTTGAGTCTGATTCTTATATGTGGAACGTCTATGTCGATTTGTCTCCTTATACCATGTTTACCCCTTATATTATGGCCGGTATCGGTATCAGCAATCTTGATGCTTCAACAACTTCTGTTATTATTGGCAATCCTATTAAACATTCTTATAGCGAAAGCAACTTCACTTGGGCTGTCGGTGGTGGTTTGTCCGCTCAGGTCACAACTCGTATCAATGCTGATATTGGTTATCGTTTCTTGCATATGGGTGAAATTGACCATGCATCGGTCAGAGCGCATGAGTTTTATGTGGGGGCGCGCTACGTCTTCTAAATTTTAAATTGTGTATAATGGTCGATTAGTGCGTTGTCTGCGGGTCAAAAGTTTCCTCACGTACTAGTTTGTACGCTGCGGTACTTTTGCCCTTGACGCCTACTACTCGACTCATTCTCCCCAATTTAAGCAAAGTCTGTATAACAGCATATATTTAAAAAAGAGATTGATTGGCAATCTCTTTTTTTGTTCAAGAAGCTTTGTTGGGTTTTCTGCTTTTAGGAAAGTTGTCCTTGTCCTATGTATTTAATCCACAGTTGAATCTGTTTTTTGTGTAACCTATTGAATTTTTTCCTAGTAATATTATTTTTAAGTTGTACCGTTGCTATTAAAATACATCTTTTTTACAAGTTCATATATTCGATTTTTCTAATAAATATAAAGAAATTTGTTATTATGTATTTTTTGTTTGGGACGGGAAATTGGACTATTTTGTTTCTTGTGACATAGTTACTTTGGAGGCAAATTTATTCTCTCGCTATAGCTTTTTTTATATCTCAGTTATATAAAATTTTAGTCTTCTTTTTTGGTGTGGCCTTTCTATACTCAATTTATAAGATGATTAATTTCTTTGATATTATGCTTGGATTATTTAGCTTTTGCGAGTCGGTGGACTTTAATCATAAATTTTATATTTGAGCTTGTTTGTTCGATATGAATTTATATCAGTTTTTATTTTGCAACTATTTATTAGAATATTATGGTATTTTAATATGTTATAGCTAAAAAATCTATTGTTCTTTTATGTCGTTGGCTAAAATTTGGACTGATTTTTAGTTTTATTTTATTAGAATTAGTTTGACAACAACAATTAATGGTATTATTTATGTTAGTGTAATGTTGAATTAATTCAACTTAAAGTAGATTTGTTCTGTGCAATGAAGGAGGTTTTATGTTATCAGGTGTTTTGAAGTGGTTTAATTCTAAAAAAGGTTATGGTTTTATTACTGCTGACGACAGTGGAAAAGATGTATTTGTTCATATTACTCAAATGCAAAAAGCAGGCATTAATCCTATTATTGAAGGATCGCGTATGAGTTATGAACTTTACAATGACAAAGGACGTATTGCTGCCGGAAATCTTGCTGTTCTGACTGATGCAAAAAAATAGTTTTTCTCACAACTAAAAATTTCCTCGGTTCTTTTTTTGGTTTGTTGTTTGCGAGGAATTTAAACAGGTCACCGATGTTAGAGGTGGCCTGTTTCTCTTGATTATTTTATTTTTTTATCTTATTTCTAAAGAGGGTTTTTTACTGAGGAATTTGATATGAATAAATTTCTGCATTTTATAGAAAATAATTCTCTTCCACTGATTTTTGGTATTTTTATTGCTCTTTTTTGGGCAAACTTTGATTATCAGTCTTATTCTTCTTTTTTGCATTATAAAATTTTTTATAATCTTGACCTTCATTTTATTGTTAATGAGATTTTTTTGGTGCTGTTCTTTGGGCTTATTTCTATTGAGATTGTTCATGAGTTTTCACCGCAAGGTAATCTTCATCCTCTAGGAAAGGCTCTCACAAATATATTTGCCGCTTTGGGTGGGGTTATTCTTCCAATTATTTTGTTTTTTGTTTTGAATACTGTTTGGGGAAGTGAGGTTTATTCTTCCGGTTGGGCGATTGCAACGGCAACAGATGTGGCGGTTGCTTTGCTTTTTGCAAAATTGATTTTTCCGAAAAAGCATCCTGCCTTGATTTTTTTGCTATTTTTGGCGGTGGTTGATGATTTTATCGGGTTGGGAATTATAGCGGTGTTTTATCCTTCGCCGGAAAAAAGCGTGCAACCGATATTTTTGATATTGATAGTCGTTGCTATGCTGTTTAGCTATGGTTTGCGTCGGTGTCGCTTGACCTCTTTTTATCCTTATATTTTGCCGGCAGTCATCTCTTGGGTGGGAATGTTTTGCGCGGGGCTGCATCCGGCCTTAGCTCTCGTATGGATTGTTCCGTTTATGAAAGATGGAAAATCAGCTTCTCTGCCTTTGCACAAGCTTGAGGTATTGCTTAAGCCGGTGGTTAATTGGGGATTGTTCTTTTTTGGTTTGACGAATGCCGGTGTGGCTCTCAGTAATATTTCTTCTTTGAGTTTGATTGTCTTTTTGTCTTTATGTTTGGGCAAAACTTTAGGTATTTATGGTTTTGCAAAATTGGCTTATGCAACGCCTTTTGCTCGGGGGAAGGGATTGGCTAATCGTGATTTGTTATTGCTCGGATTAGTTGCTAGCGTTGGGCTTACGGTGTCTTTGTTTATTGCAGATATTGCCTTTGAGGAAGACTCTCTTAAAGATGCCGCCAAAATGGGAGCGCTTTTGAGTCTGTTTTGCGGGGCAGTTGCCGTTGGTGTTGCAAAATATTGGAAGCCTAAACACTGATTTCTTTTTGACTTAACGGAAATTTAGTAAATGTTTGTTAGGTTAATCATAAGTTTATAGAAAGGAATACTATGGAAAAATCTACTCTTATTGGTGTATTTGGCGGTATTGCCGCTGTGGGTGTCGGTATGGCGCTTAAAGGTGCTGATCCTCATGCTTTGATTAATCCGGCAGCCTTCTTGATTATTTTTGCCGGAACTGCTGCTGCTATTTTTAATGCCTTTACCATGAAGGGTTTGAAGAAGGTTCCGAAGCTTTTTAAAATTATTTTTTGTGGTAAGAAGATTATTTCAAAGCAAGAGGTGTTGGAGCTTTTTGTTTCTGCGGCTAAAGCGGCAAAACAAGAAGGCGTTATGGCGATTGAGAAAAAAGCCAACGAAGTTGATGATCCGTTTATTAAAACCAGTTTGACACTTGTTGCTGATGGTTTTAATGCCGATTTTATTTATGAAGTGCTTGAAGCAGATATTAAACAAATGGAAGAACGGCATCGTTCCGGTGCTTTGGTTTTTGCGCAATGCGGAATGTATGCGCCGACGTTAGGTGTGTTGGGTGCGGTTATCGGATTGATTGCTGCGCTTGGAAATTTGTCTGATATTGATCAGCTTGGGCATTCCATTGCTGCGGCTTTCGTTGCAACGTTGCTCGGTATTTTTACCGGTTATGTGTTGTGGCATCCGTTTTCAAATAAGCTTAAGCAAATTTCTCAAGAGGAGGTTGAAGTGAAAAAAATGGTGATGGAAGGGGCTTTGGCTCTGCAGTCAGGTGCTTCTTCTTTAGCCATGGAAGCTAAGCTGCTGGCTTTTATTCCTGTTTCGGAACGTAAAAAACAAGAAGACGATAAAGAGGAGAAATAATCTATGGTTAAGAAAAAGCCACATTCTGAGCCGCATGAGGAACATGCCGACGAAACCTGGCTTATTCCTTATTCGGATTTGTTGACGCTGCTCCTTGCGTTGTTTATTGTGTTATTTGCATCATCAAGTTTGGACAAGGCCAAAATGGGGCAGATGGAATATGTTTTTGCGGCGGCTTTTCATACATTATCAGCAGACCAGATGAATGGTTCTGTGCTGAATTTTTTGGAAGATGCAAAAGATTTGAAACTTGGTGATAATGTTGGCTTGGGGTCTGATCCTAATGGTGCGGTTTTGGATATTGCCGGATTGTTTTTATTTGACGAAGGAAGTGCGGTCATAAAGCCCGATGGGGTTGAGGCTTTGCGCAAGATTGCGGCTTTGCTTAACAGCTATAAGTATAAGCGCTATCGAATCATGGTGGAAGGGCATACCGATAATCGCGATTTCAAAAGTGATATTTATCCATCTAACTGGGAATTGTCTTCAGCCAGAGCCGGTGCCGTGGTGCGTGAGCTGGTTAGTATGGGTGTTGAAAGTGTTCGGCTACGGGCAACCGGAATGGCCGGCGTGTCTCCTAAATATCCGAATATGGATGCTTATGGCGAGACTATTCCGCAGAATCAGAAGCTCAATAATCGCTTGGAAATAAAAATAGAAATGTAAATTTGGGCTTTTAATTTAAATTTTTTCAAAAAAATTTAAAATTAGGTATTGTAAAAATTTTTTTATGTGATAAACATATCACTGTTCGATTGTTCGAAATGTAGTTCAGCCTGGTAGAACGCTTCGTTCGGGACGAAGAGGTCGCTGGTTCGAGTCCAGTCATTTCGACCAAGTATTGGCCGCCGTTATGGCGGCTTTTTTTATTGTTCCTCTTTATAAAATTTTAATCAAAGTTATTTAAAATATATAAGCTGAAACAATTGAGAGAGGCGTTTTGAGTTCAAGTCGATATACAGCCATTATATCCAGCGTTTCTAATTCTTTTTGTGATTCTTTGTTGGATTATTCGGTTAATCGTTTTAATTATCACAAGGTATTGTTTTTAACGGCCTTGACGGCTGCGTTGGTTCAATTCTGGGTCGGAATGGTGTTGGGAATAGCCATTCCTTTAGCCTCTGTCGGGGCGGTTGTGTTGCATTCGGTTTTAATCTTGGCCGGTTATATCTTTTTTGTGAAATCGTTAAAATATATTCCCTTAGCTCTTATCGGATTGATTGAGGCCAGCAGTTTGTTTTTAACCTTTATGATTGATGCTGCCATGGGCTATGTTGAGCTGACGCTTTATTTTGTGTTGATGCTCTTGCTTTTTGTGTTTTCGATTTTTTTGTTTACGGAAAACAGCCTGAAAAAGGGAAAAGACAGTGTTAAAAGCATAAAAACCATTGGTTTTGTATATATTATTCTTTCGGTTTTGCTTTATTTGGCAGGGCCTTATTTGGTTAAGCTAGCGGCCTTTCAAGGGGCGAATGAAATCGGTATCAATCTTGGCTATTATCTTTTGGCCGTGCCTTATTTTGCGTATCAAAGTTTTAGGTTTGGAAAAGAAAATAAAGCGGTGTCAGATGTTGCTTTCAAAAGGTGGGGAAATATCTATGTGCTTTGTTTGCTTATCGGTTGCTTTGAAGCCATCTATTATATTTTTGAGACCATAAGTTTTAATAATGATGCGCCGACGGTTGTTATTGTTATTTCTCAGATGCGGGCTTTTTTGTTGTTTTTGCTCTCGGTTGTGTTGAAGACAGATAAATTCACCGTAAAGAAACTGATTGCCGTTTTGTTGGGCAGTGTTTCTGTTACGGGAATTTATTTCAGCTAAATGATTTTATTAAAGTTAGCGGCCAATGCCTTGATATTCAAAGCCGGCTTCAATCGCTTGGTCTTTATTAAGCAGATTGCGGCAGTCGACAATAACTTTCTGTTTCATCAATTCCGCAGCTTTTGATAAGTCAATGTCTTTAAAGTCGCTCCATTCGGTCAAAATAGCTAATACGTCAGCGTCTTTCATAACCTCATACATATCCGGGGCATAAGAAATTTTATCGCCGAGAATGAGGCGGGCGTTGTCCATTGCTTTAGGGTCATAGGCGGTTAGTTGAACATTGCTCTGGATGAGCTCTTGTACGATTGACAGAGCCGGTGACATGCGGCAATCGTCGGTTCCGTTCTTAAAAGCAAGGCCTAAGACGCCGATTTTGGGCGAATCTGATTTTGCTGCTTTTAGGATTTTTTCTGCCATTTGACCATAACGGGCATCGTTTCCTTTGATTGTGGCTTCAATCAGAGATAAGTTAACACCGTTTTGGCGTGCCATGTAGGCCATGGCGTTGGTGTCTTTGGGGAAACAGCTGCCGCCGTATCCGGGGCCGGGGTTGAGAAACTTGTTGCCAATACGAGAATCAAGTCCCATGCCTTGCGCGACCTCAAAAACATCAGCGCCGGTTTTTTCGCAGAAGTTTGACATCTCATTAATGTAGTGAATCTTCATGGCTAAAAAAGCATTTGAGGCGTATTTGATTGTTTCCGAAGAGCGGCGCTTGACGCAGAGAAGCGTTGTTTTGTCAGCAAAAGGGGTGTAGAGCTGTTTGACAAGCTGGCAAGCGCGTTCCGAATTGGCGCCGATGATGATTCTGTCCGGATTAAAAAAGTCATGAATGGCATAGCCTTCACGCAGAAACTCGGGCAAAGACACAACGTCAAAATCGGCAGTCGGATTTTTTTTGCGAATCAGGGTTTCGACATCATCACCGGTTCCGACGGGAACGGTTGATTTTGTGGCAATAACCGTGTAGCCGTTTAAGTATTCGGCAAGCTCGGTCGCTGCGGCATGAATATATTTCATGTCGGCTTCTTTGGTTATTGGATGCGGTGGTGTGCCGACGGCAATCAAAACAATGTCAGCAGCGGAGACGCCTTCTTTCATTGATGTGGTAAAGCGAATCCGCTTTTGTGCGACATTTTTTTTGAAAAGCTCTTCAAGTCCGTCTTCAAAAATGGTGAGAATGCCATTGTTTAAGCGCTCTATTTTAGAAGGGTCTCGGTCTATGCAAATTACTTCGTTTCCGAGTTCAGCCAAACCCACGCCTGTCGGCAATCCGACATAGCCTGTTCCAATAATTGCAACTTTCATGGCAGTCCTTTCTTCCTTGTGGGAAAAAATTATTTTGATTCCAGCTTTTGTTTTAAGTCCTGACCGGTTTTAACATAATTGCCAACAGCGACAGCTGCTTTCTTTGGCATAGCTAAGCAACCGGGGCCGGCAACGCAACCGCCTTCGCAGCACATGACTTCAATCATGTTGTTGTCACAGCCTTTGAGAGCGTAACGTTTGAGGAGCTTGAGGCTTTCTTTGGTTAAGCCGTCAACCATTTCAGGACGAATCTCGGCCTTTCCTTCGACCAAAGACTTAACGGCTCCGGCAACACCGCCGGTAACCGGAAATTGGCGTCCTTGGTAGCAAGAGATTTCAGAAAATTCTTCTGCCGGAGAGGTGGCTACATCTATTTCGTCAGCTTCAAACATTGCGCCCAATTCTTCGAAGGTGATAACATAATCTACAAATGGGTCAGACTCTGCTTCAACACGTTTTGCATAGCAAGGGCCAACAAAAACAGTTGTGTATTCCGGATGTTCTTTTTTGATTTGTTCTGCTGCATAATACATCGGTGTGTGGGTGTCTGATACATAATGAGCAATTTCCGGAATGGCTGTTTTGGCGGCGCGGAAGTATGCCGGACAGCAAGATGTGGTCATGAATTTTTCGCCTTTTTCCATGCGCTCGATGAATTCGGCAGCTTCTTTTTCGGTGGTGATGTCGGCGCCGACGGCAACTTCAAAGACATCTGCAAAACCAAGTTTTTTCATTGCGCCAATCAGGTTGTTAATGGTGCCGCCGAACTGGCCGACAACGGCAGGGGCGAGCATGGCGGCAACTTTTTTGCCTTCGTCTTTAATGGCTTTGAGAACGTCAATCATCTGATAGGGTTCTACGATGGCGCCAAAGGGGCAAGAACGCAAGCATTTGCCGCAAGAAATGCATTTTTCGGCGTCGATATGTTCTTTGCCAAACTCGTCTTTAGTAATTGCTCCGACAGGGCAAGAATCTTCACAAGGAACCGGTACTTTGATGATGGCATTATAAGGGCAGCTGTTGAAGCAGATGCCGCAGTTAATGCACAAATCAGGATTAATGTGGGCGCGATTTTCCGGTGTAAAGGAAATGGCGCCTTTGGGGCAGTTTACCTGACAGGGGCGAGCAACGCAGCCACGGCAATAATTGGTGACTACGTGTTGTTGTTTCATGCAGGCTTGGCAGGCAACATTAATAACGGAGAGTTTGCTCGGCAAGAGTTTTTCTCTCTTCAAGGCTTCTTGGCCATATTCGTTCAAAGATTTATTTTTGCCTTCTTCATCAGCCGGAGAAAAGCCCATAACTGCCATGGCAATATTTTTTATAATCTCGCGGTCGATATCAATTGATGCGTGATAAAAAAATGAACCGTCCGGCATAATCTCAGATGGAATCGCATCTGCATTTTTAAAACGGTCTTTGATAAAGCTTTGAGCTATTTTTACGATAATTTGATTACGAATGGGAGCCACGTTGTTTTTCTGTGGTAACATCTGCCAAAAATCCTCTACAAATTTATAATTACAAAAAATTCAAGATGATTATAGCGAGGCTTAATTAAAAATCAATCAGTTTTTGATATTTTGCATGAAGAGGAGAAGAATCTGTGATTATTGAGACAATAATATTTTTTGAAGGGGTGATTGTGGCCGGTATCGCAATTAAAAATTTGCGGCTGGAAAGACATGTTCGTCAGCATAATGAAAATAATCGTAAAGCCTGTAAGATTGCGGCGGAATTTGCTCCAAAAGAAATTGGTGACAGTATATGGCATATTGTTCGTTGCTTTGAAAAAAAATTTCCTCATGTTAAGTTTGATGTTGCTGTCGAGAGAGCGGTTTTGCCGTTAATGATGGAGAAGAAAAAGTTTGAGGATATGGTTATTAATTTGGTAAAGAATGCAGCAGAGGCGGTGAATAAAGACGGTAAAGTTGTTATCAAAACTCAAAGCAATGGTGATTATTTGGTGTTTGAAGTTTGTGATAACGGCAAAGGTATTGCTCCGTCTTTGCTAAAAAAAATATTTTTGCCAAGATATAGTGGTAAAAAGAAACAGCATAAAGGGCTTGGGTTATATTCGGTGAAGAAAGACTTGGAAGCTTGCGGCGGGCGTATTGAAGCGAAATCCGAAACCGGTATTACCTGTTTTCAGGCGTTTGTTCCGCAGAGAAAAATTCAGGCAGTGGTGATTGAAGATGAACCTGTTTTGAAACAAATTTTGACTGTTATTTTGAAAAAAGCTGGGGTGTCGGTTGTGTCTTTTAGTCGGTTTGAGCAGATTGATTATAAAAAAGTTGATGTTTTGTATTTGGACGTTATGCTTTGGGGAAAAAGCTGTCTTAAGGAATATGCCGATTTGCGGCAGAAAAATCCAAATTTGATTATTATCTTTATCAGCGGCAGCGATGCTCATGACGGGCTGAAAGATATTTTGGTGCGAGATAATCGCGCGGCTTTGCTGCTCAAGCCTTATCATGAAAGCGAACCCGTGGATAAACTGATAAATTTGTTAGCAAAAAATTAGAAAATCTGTGATATTGTATAATGAGATATTGTGGATAATGGTTAATAGAATAATATGGCTGCAAAACAAAAAAGTATATTGTCGGAAAAAATTCTTCTTGATGCACTGGACAGGGTTGCGCGCAATCCTATGGGCTATACGGTTTTGTATGTTAATATTTCTCTTCTGAAGCCCAAAAACAGACATCCGCAGTTTGTTAAAATTATTGCTCGTTTATTTGATAGTGTGGTCGGAACCACAAAAGGGGTTATGTTTGTTTTGAGCAATGGCGATATTGCTATTTTGAGTAAAAATACGCCCCCTGAGATTGTTGATGAAGCTGTTAAAAAATTGAGAGAAGGTTTAGCGGCAGATCCGATTTTATCTCATGATAGTCGCGACTTTGCAAAGGTTTATTCTTTTCCGACCGAGTTTGTTAGTTTTTATAACAAAATAGAGCAGTTGCAGGCGCAGCATCTTAATGCTGCTGCAGAGCAAAAAAATGTTAAACGCCCATTGAAAGCTGAAGAAATCGATGGGGTTATTGCTCGGTTGGATGATATTGATATTTCTGAGTTGGTTAAACGTCAGAGTATCTTAACCGTTGAAGGTGATGGTGCTTTTCATGTTTGTATGCAAGAATTTTTTGTGGCGGTGAAGGATTTAACCCCTTATTTTCCTGAAAATTTGGATTTGACGGCGGATCGGTGGTTGTTTCAATATCTGACTCAGGTTTTAGATAAAAAAACTTTGTCGGCTTTTGGTTATGCCGAGCTTGAGCAATGGCCTGAGAAAATTAGCATAAATTTAAATCTGTCTTCTGTTTTTTCTAAAGAGTTTGTTCTGTTTGCAAAGAATTTTTTGAAACCAGAACAAACGGTTGTGGTTGAAGTGCAGATGATGGATGTTTTGAATAATTTGCCTCAGTATAATGAGACGAAAGAGCTTTTGCATAAGGGCGGGCATTTGCTGTTAATAGACTCTTTGAATCCAAAATCTTTGGAAATGATAAATTTGGAACAACTGCAACCCGATATGATTAAGTTGTTTTGGGAGCCTTTGATGGCTTATGAGCCAGAGAATGAATGTGTGAAAGCGGCTATTGAGAAGCTTGGTTCTAAAAATGTGATTTTGGCAAAATGTGATTCTCAAGAGGCTTTAAAATGGGGATTGAAAAACGGAATATCTGTTTTTCAGGGGCCCTTTATGGATAATATTGAGGCTGCGCTAATTCGCAAAAGTTGTCCTTTAGCTAACAAATGTACTTCTCTTGAATGTTTGAAACGTCGCCGCCTTTTGCGTGGAAGTTTTCGTCATGAATGCGGTTCGATAGAGAATCTTGAAAAATTGTTGTGAGGTTGTATATGCTCTTTTTTAATAAAAACAACAAAAAATCAGATAAAAAGAAAGTGCAGACGCCGTCTTTGCAGCCTGAAATAAAAAAAGACGTGTTGATAAATGATTATGTGGCCAGATTGCCAAACAAAAGTGATTATAAGGCCTTATATTTGTTCACAAGCAAGCTGAGTGAAGCTAACCAAAAGTATTTGTCGCGGCAGTCGTTGGTAGAGACTTTTGAGGTTGTTTCTGCAAAAGGTGAAGGTGAGATTTTCGGTCTTCCAAATGATGATATGATTGTTGTTTATAACAAAAAAATGGAAGAAGAGATATTAGCTTGTTTGATTAAAGTAAAATATATTTTTCATGATGATCCGCTGATTAAAAACTCTTTTGATTTGGAAAAAGTAGGGTTTGTTGTTTATTATGAATTAGACAATAGCTTTCAGCAAGCGATTGATGCAGCAATGAAAATAGCTGCAGAGCAGAGCTTTTCTGCGCTTAGAAAAAAAACAACATCTGATAAAACCGATGAGTGGCGTATTGTTAAGCCTCAGGTAAAAAAATTAAGGCGTGAGCTGACGCCGGCGCTGCTCGGAAAAATTCAAAAAGCCTTGTCGATGACTGATTTTGCCAGTTTGATTCGTCGGCAGTCGGTTTGTGCTATTATCGGGAAATCTTCTCCTCAGGTGTTGTTTGACGAAGCTTATGTGGCGATTAGCGATTTGCGAGATATGCTTTTGCCTGATTTGGATTTTACGGCGAATCCGTGGCTGTTTTTGGCTTTGGCCGGTACGCTTGATAAAAGAGTTTTGGAGCATGTCAGTCAGCATGATGATGGTGCTTTGACCAGTAATTTTAGTTTGAATTTGAATGTGTCGACCATATTGTCTGATGAGTTTTTAGCTTTTGATGATGGGATTAATACAACAACGCGCTCTACGATCGTACTCGAGTTGCAGTTGGTTGATATTTTCAGCGATATAAAGGCCTATATGTTGGCGAAGACTTTTGCTCAGTATCGTGGCTATAAGATTTGTATTGACGGTATTACGGTTGATAAGCTGAAATATATTAATCGGCAAAATCTGGATGCGGATCTTATCAAGATTATTTGGCATCCGAGCTTTATGGATGTTATCCACGAAGATAAGCATTTTATGGATTATGTTAATCGGGCAGAACGTGCCAAGATGATTTTATGCCGCGTTGATGATCCGAGTGCGGTGGAAGTGGGAAATTCGCTTGGCATTAATATGTATCAAGGTTTTTATATTCAGCGGTTGGTCAATAGTTTGCCGGATAAAACAATTTATAGCCTAAGATGATAAATATAGCATTTGAACAAGTTGTTAAACAGTTGGTCGGAAAAGTTGATTCGCCAAGATTGGAAGGGCGGATGGTGCTTGCTTTTGTCTTGGGAAAAGACAGTGATGAAATCGGCAGCGGCGCGTTTGATTTAACTGAGGAACAAAGCGAACATCTGGGAAAGATTCTTCAAAAAAGAATCGATGGAGCTCCCTTGGATAAGTTGCTCGGAGAAAAAGATTTTTATAAATATCGCTTTAAGGTGAGTGAAGATGTGCTTTCTCCTCGGTCTGATACAGAAGTTTTGGTTGAGGCTGCCGGAAGATTAATTTTTCAAAATAAGATGGAAAAGGTTATTGATTTAGGCACAGGTTCGGGCTGCATTTTGTTGTCGTTGTTAGCTGATTTTCCGTCTTTGAGCGGCGTTGGAATTGATGCTTCGGAAAAAGCTTTGGCAATAGCTGCCGAGAATGCAAAGCGGTTGGGTGTTGGGAATCGTTGTCAGTTGATGAATTTAAGCTGGTTTAAAGATGATTTTGTTCAAAAAACAGGTGTGGAATATGATATGATTGTATCGAATCCGCCTTATATTCCGAGCAAAGATATTGATGATTTAGACGTTTGTGTTAAAAGCTATGATCCTTTGAGAGCACTTGATGGCGGAGATGATGGCTATGATCATTATCGTAAGATTGCCGAAGTTGCTCCAAAAATTTTGCGCAAAGGCGGATATATCTTGCTGGAAGGCGGAATTAATCAGGCTCAGGAAATAAAAAATATTTTTGAAAAACAAGGGCTTGTTTGGTGCCAAACTTTGAAGGATTTGGGGGGAATTGAGCGTTGTATAATTTTGAAAAAATAAATTGCAAATTAAAAATTATTATGTATTATAAGCGTGGAAGTACTCGTTTTTTTAGGTTTAGTACTAAGAATTTTTTTCCGAAATAACTTATTTTTTATCGCTTAGGAAAAGATTTTCGTGTAGAAATCATTACTCGAATTATGGATTAAATATGAAAAAATTAAATAATAAATATCGCAACAATAATTATAATAATCAGGTCTATTCTCTTAATTATAAATTTGATAGCACAAGTCCGGCAGGAAAAATTACCGGAACAGCGTTGGATTTGATTAAAAAATATAATGATTTAGCTAAAGACAGTGTTAGTAACAATGATTATGTTACCGCAGAAGTTTATCGCCAATATGCGGAACATTATCGTAAAATCGTGACCGAGATTAATGAAAAGAAAATGCAGCGCAATAACTTTAACCATGATGCTGAAAATGTTGTTGACGCAAATGTTGCTGATAAGCAAGTCGCAGAGAATGATAATGGTACGGATGCTCAATCATCAGAAGTAGCAAGTGCGCCGGTTGAAGAAGCTCCGGTTGTTGAGAAAAAAGCTTTTACGGTTATTGAGATTTCTGATGCGCCGAAAGCAGAAAGTGAACCTGCACCGGCTCCGAAGAAAAGAGTTTATCGTCGCAAGAGCGCTGCAGTTGTCGCTGCTGAAGTTTAGTCCTCAGATTTAATTAAAAAAAGAGGGGGAGGGGAGAGCAAAGTGTATTTTTTTATTGCTTTTTTTGTTGTTGTTTTATCCGCCTCTTTGATTACCATTCGGGTGTTATGCGCTTATAGCGATTATTCTATTTGGCTCAAGTGGGGTGTGTCTTTGCTGGTTGTGTCCGGCTGGACGGCGCCGCTCATCTTGGGGATGATTCGGCGTCATCATTGGCTTGAAGGGCAGAGTTATACTGTGGTCAATGATGTTTTGTATGCTTTGTTTGGTTTTGTCTTTTTGCTGTTTTGTGTTTTGTTGGTTAGAGATTTCTTGTGGATCGGAATACACAAGATTGCGCAGTTGTGCGGAAAGCCGTCTTCTTTTTTAGATCCGATGAATGGGGTTTTGATTAATCGAGCAAATATTGTGGCGGTTGTCTTTTGTGTGATGCTGACAGTATGGGGCTTGCATGAAGGCTATAAGACACCGCCGATTAAAGAAGTTGTGCTTTATAGCGACAAAATTAAACAACCGGTGGATATTGTTGTTTTGAATGATTTGCATGCTAATCGGACAACATCTGAAAAGCGGCTTAAAAAGTTAGTCGCTCAAATTAAAGGGCTGCGGCCGGAAATCGTGGTGATGCCTGGGGATGTGATTGATGATCGTGCCGGTGCTATGGATAAGCAAGCAAAACTTTTGGAAGAAATACGGGGAAAGTATGGAACTTTTCTCTCTTTAGGAAATCATGAATTTTATTCGGGGTTGAATTCTTGGGTGCCAAAGTTTAATGAACTGGGGTTTCAGCTTTTGTATAATACCGGTCAATATATTCCGGAGTTGAATATTTTTGTGGGTGGAATTCCTGATTATAATTCAGTTAAAGCTGCGCCGTCAGAGCTGAAAATCGATATTTATCGTTTGTTGAAAGACCGTAAAGAAGATAGCTATAAAATTTTGTTATCTCATAGTCCGGTCTTTGCTGACAGGTTGTATAAAAATGCTGTTGATTTGATTGTTTCGGGACATACGCATGGTGGACAAATTTATCCGTTTCATCATTTGGTGAAGTTGGCTAATCATTATGTTTCCGGTTTGTACAAAGTTAAAGGAATGGATTTGTATGTGTCTAACGGTTATGGAACATGGGGGCCGATGATGCGGTTGTTTGCTCCATCAGAACTGACTTTAATCCGTCTTATGCCGCAAGAAAATAAACAAGCTAAATAAAAAATTTCTAATATTTATTGATTTTGACCTCATTGCGTTCTTATATATTATTAAGAACAAGAATTTTTTAGATAACGAAAAGGTGAGGCAAAATGGATTTTGAAAAGCTAACGGCAAAGTCAAAAGAGCTGGTTCAAGATGTGGTGAATCAGGCCGTCAAAGAACATCATCAATATATTACGCCAGAACATTTGCTGAGCCGAATGCTGGAAGGCAAAGATACAACGGTGAAAGAACTGTTGCAGCAGTCCGGTGTTGATGTTAATCGGCTTAAAACACGTGTGGCAGAGGAAATTGCAAAGCTTCCGTCCGTAGAGGGAAGCGGGGTTCAGAGTGTGATGAATCAGGATTTTACCCGTGTGATGATGGAAGCGGAAAAGCTGGCAGAGCAATCCGGTGACAGCTATGTTACGGTTGAGCGTATTTTACAGGCTTTGGTTCAGCTTGCCGGTACGAAAGCCTATAATTTGTTAAAAAACTGCGGAGCGAATCCGGTGGCTTTGAATCAGGCCGTTAATGAGATGCGGAAAGGTCGGGTGGCTGATTCTGAAAATGCCGAAGATAATTTTAATGCATTGAAGAAATATGCGATAGACATTACGGCAAAGGCGCAAGAAGGAAAGCTTGATCCGGTTATCGGGCGTGAGCATGAAATTCGTCGGACAATCCAAGTTTTGTCACGGCGTACTAAAAATAATCCGGTTTTAATCGGTGAACCGGGCGTTGGTAAAACGGCAATCGTTGAGGGCTTGGCTATCAGAATTGTAAACAATGATGTTCCTGAAAGTTTGCAGCATAAACGCTTGTTGGCGCTGGATATGGGGGCTTTGATTGCCGGTGCAAAATTCCGCGGTGAGTTTGAAGAAAGATTAAAAGCGGTTCTGAAAGAAGTTGAAGAATCCGACGGTAACATCATTTTGTTTATTGATGAAATGCACACGATTGTTGGGGCCGGTGCTTCCGAAGGCTCAATGGATGCGTCAAACTTGTTAAAGCCGGCTTTGGCAAGAGGTGAGCTCCATTGCTTGGGTGCAACAACCTTAAATGAATATAAAAAATATGTTGAAAAAGATGCTGCTTTAGCGCGTCGTTTTCAGCCGGTGTTTGTCGGTGAGCCGAGTGTTGAAGAAACGATTTCGATTTTGCGCGGTATAAAAGACAAGTTTGAATTACACCACGGTGTCCGTATTGCCGACAGTGCCTTGATCGCGGCGGCCACTTTGTCGAATCGCTATATTACCGATAGATTTTTGCCGGATAAGGCAATCGACTTGATGGATGAGGCGGCAAGTTCTGTTCGTATGGCGGTTGACTCAAAGCCGGAAGAGCTTGATGAGCTTGATCGTAGAATCTTGCAGTTAAAAATTGAGCGTGAAGCCTTGAAGAAAGAAAACGATGAGCAGTCGAAATCTCGTTTGGAGTTGATTGGTTATGAAATTTCTGGTTTGGAAAGCAAGGCCAAAACGCTGGAAGAAAAATGGAAAAAAGACAAGCAAGGCTTGGTTGACCTAACAGCGATTAAAGACAAGCTGGATAAGGCAAGAATAGAGGTTGATATTGCCAAACGTGACGGGCGTTATGAACGTGCCGGTGAGTTGCAATACAGCATTATTCCACAGCTTGAAAATCAGCTAAAAGAGCTTGAAGAAGAGGCTAAGAGCAACAAAAATAAAGCCAGCGAAACCGTAACGGATGAAAATATTGCGGCGGTTGTGTCAAAATGGACAGGGGTGCCGGTTGATAAAATGCTGGAAGGCGAAAAAGAAAAACTTTTGCATATGGAAGATTATCTTTCAAAGCGTGTTGTTGGGCAGAAAGATGCGATTGTGGCTATTTCTAATGCGGTTCGTCGTTCTCGTGCCGGAATTTCTGATGCAAACCAACCAATCGGTTCGTTCTTGTTCTTAGGTCCGACGGGGGTTGGTAAAACCGAACTCTCAAAAGCCTTGGCAGAGTTTCTGTTTAATGATGAACACGCAATGCTTCGTATTGACATGAGTGAGTATATGGAAAAGCATGCGGTTGCTCGCTTGATTGGTTCTCCTCCGGGATATGTCGGCTATGATGAAGGTGGTATGTTGACCGAAGCTGTTCGTCGTCGTCCTTATCAGGTTATTTTGTTTGATGAGGTTGAAAAGGCGCATCCGGATATCTTCAATATTTTGTTGCAGGTATTGGATGATGGTCGTTTGACCGATGGTAAAGGTCGGACAGTTGACTTTAAAAATACCATTATCATCATGACATCAAATCTTGGGTCAGATATTTTGACCAATGCGACCGGCGGTGATGATGCCCGCAAGATTAAGGCACAAATAATGGATATTGTTAAAGCCTCATTCCGTCCGGAGTTTATTAACCGTATTGATGAAATCATTTTCTTCCACAAGCTTGATAAGTCTAATATCAAGGAAATTGCGAAGATTATGATAAGCAATATTGAAAAACGCTTGTCAGAGCATAATATAACGCTTAATGTAACGGATCAGGCCTTTGTTTGGATTGTTAATAATGGTTATGATCCGGTTTATGGCGCGCGTCCGCTCAGACGTTTGCTGAAAAATCAGATTGAAAACAAGCTGGCGTTAAAGCTTTTATCCGGCGAGATAGAGGACAATGACACGGCAGATATTGTGGTCGGCAGCGATGGTCAACTGGATGTGGTTAAGAATAAGAGGAAAAAATAAGGATGGCATCAAAATTATTTCAACAAGCTTTTCGAATTGCTCAAGACTATGATGTCAGCACGCCCAAAGACGGGATTGTGCTGTATAGCATTAGTTATCTTCCAACAAAAGAGAATAGGGACAAGGCTTTTGCTTATGTCAAGTCTCACCCCGGAAGCATGATGATTGAGCATACGGATTGCGGTGCCAAACTGGTTGAACTGGGTTTATCCAGCAGCGACTGCGGGTTGAGCAATGAAGAAATTGCCGATATCTGGTCGATTGCCTCCAAGCGTTTTATCGATGGTGGTCGTGGTAATGTGACCGCGTTTGTGACCGGCGCCGATGCCAGAAGTGTTTTTCGTCGCCAAGAGCTTCCGAGCATTTTGGAAAATCCGAATATCACCAAGATTAATGGTGAAGATAAATTTTCTTTTGCAAAGAAGTTTTCTTAAACAAAAGAAGTTGACAACAACAGGGTGAGGTCTTAAACTTTACCCTGTTTTTTGTATTATTTTTAAAACGTTATAATTATGAAAGAAGCAGAAATTATTAAAAATTTGGAAGGTGTGCAGGCCAAAGCAGCTTGTGCATTAAAAGAAATGTCTGTGGAAGAACGGCAGAAATATGCGCCACATTTATTAAAGGGGGAAGACAAAAGCATTAAGGTTGTTTTGTTTTTTATCTATAATCTGTGGAACGAAGACAACATCAAAAGGCTGATTGCTGCGGATAATTTTTTTCAGATTGAGTGTTATTTGAGCTGGATTAAGCATAGTCTAATGCGCAAGACAGGGGCTTATGGTTATCAGACCTGTTTGAGCGAGTTTAAGCAGGAATTGTTTAAAAACGGAAAGGCTAAGTTGTTGGTGTTGTTTGAACAGTATTTTCCGCTAAGTGCCGAAGATGAGATTCAGTTGATTTCCATTCGTCGAGAAAAAAATACGGAAAAGGCAGTTGATGCTTTTTTATTGTGGTATTGGCAGACGAGGCGATTGAAGCAAAAGACAATTCGGTTTTTGCAAACACCGGACAATCAAGATTTGTGGCAGAAGTATCAGGAGACAAGTGCTTTTGCTCGTTATGAAGAATTATTTTCTTAAAAGAAAGAAAAAAGGAACTTTAAGCAAAGTTCCTTTTTTCGTTAAAATTTGTGTCGATGTCAATGGGTGAAAGTGGTAGTATCTTTGCTTATGCCGGAATGTTCCAAAAGCCTCTGGCGTTTGAAATTTCTTCTGAAGTTCGCGCGGCTGCAAATTTGTTGGAGAAAAATTTTCGGCTCAAGCGGATTTTTTTTTATAAAAATATATTGCGGAATTTTGATTTTTAAGTATAATCACCGGTCTGAAATTTATTATTGTTTTATTTAATTTATAATTGTGTATGGAAAATATTTTACTTATTAATCGGATTTCAAAAGAGCACAAAGTTGGTGATTTTCTTTTGAAAAATGGAGTATCTGTAGCAACGGTTCCTGATGATGTTTTGCAGATTGAAGGAATTTGGCTGACGGAAAATTGCGTCGCATCGCTTCGGCAGCCTAAGGAAAAACTTACGCTTGAAGAGGCTCAGGCATTTTGCAGCGCACAGCAGATATTGGGAATTCCGTTGAGTGTTCCATCGGATGTGTATGTTCCTTTGGTTGTAATGCAAAAGTTAAAAAAAGCCGGATTAGAAACATTTAAAAATGATTTTTACTGGTCGTTGTTGCAAGTACGCGATTCTTCTTGTGATTTTTATGCAGTGTGGAATCCATTGGCTTGTGAGATTGATTATTTTTTTCCTGAGGAGAAAACATGGTGCTATGCTGTTTTGGAACTCCCGAATTAAAAAGCATTAAAAAAAGTTCAATGTGAAAACATTGAACTTTTTTTGCTATTTGTTTTATGTTTTAGCGTGAGGCGACTTTGTCAGAAGAAGCTTGCGCAAACATAGAACGATAAAGCGACTTGACTTCAGCAACTTCTTGTTTGAAGCTCTTTAACTCTTTACCTTTTAGGTTTTCGCCGGCGGCGGCTTTAATCTTTAATGGATTGACGCGCTTGCCGTTCTTTACCACCTCGTAATGCAAGTGGGGGCCGGTTGACAGGCCGGTACTGCCGACGTAACCGATTATTTGTCCTTGTTTTACACGTGTTCCGGGGCGAATGCCTTTGGCAATTTTGCTCATGTGGCCATAGGCGGTTGAATATTCTGAGTTATGGCGAATCTTTATGTATTTGCCATAGCCGCCGTTCCAACCGGCTTTTTGTACGACACCGTCGCCTCCGGCATAAATTGCGGTGCCTTTAGGTGCGGCATAGTCAACACCCCAGTGGACGATAATCTTCTTTTTAATCGGGTGGCGTCTTTTGCCAAATGGCGAAGATATACGCGCGGCCTGAAAAGCTAAAGGCTTGCGGTAGAGGGTTTTCTTCATGGCGTAGCCTTTTTCGTCGTAATAATCAACATTACCGGATTTATCTTTGTAGCGATAGAGTGCGATTTTGTCTTTTCTGAGCTGCAAAGAGGCGTATAAAATGTTGCCGGTTTTGACCAGTTTTCCATCCGGTGTTAAGTGATTTTCAAAAATGATTTCAAACTTGTCGCCTTTTTTGATGTCTCGGCGGAAGTCAATTGAATAAGCAAATATATTGATGAAGTTTGCAACAACTTTGCTCGGAACACCGGCTTTATTCATAGATGAAGACAAGTTACCATCAATGACGCCGGATAAGGTTTTAACTTCTTCAATCAGTTCATCTTTAACAGATTTTGCAACATATTTGTTATTGTCGTCTTTTTCAACGATATAACGTTCACCAGCTTTGGGCTCAATGGTAATATTATCAAGCGAGATTAAAACATCTTTATCTGTATCGACCGTTGTGGTGATGTGAATAATTTGTCCGGCACGCAGCTTTTCGGGTTTATAAACAGGTTTAAGCGTGAGGTAGATGTCGTTTGCCTCTTGATAGCCCATGCCTAAATCGGTCAGGATTTTGATGAAAGTATCGCCTTTGGCTAATTTTATTTCGTGCTCAATGGTTTTGACCGATTCTTCATAGCGAACCATTTCAAATAGTGAACGGATGTTTTCAATAGAGCTTTGCGGATAAATTGACGGATTGTCATAGTTATCGGCAACCGAGCTTTCAAGAATCAGGTAATCAAGCTTATCTTTGGGAGCGACCGAGGCGCTGACATCATTGTTGTTTATTAAAGCCAAAACAAAAGCCAGACCAACGACTCCGGCATAGCAAGCTGTCATGACGCGATTTGAGTTTTTGTGACGGACAACCCTTAAAACGCGAAGTGTTCTATCGCGTTGTTCCCACATCTCGGTAATCCGATTTTTTATTTTATCTAGCTGAAAATTAATCAATTTCATCTCTAAAACTTATTAAAAAAATATAACCTCGGCTACTATATAATTTATTTTTGCCAAAGCAAAGTAAATAATGTTATTTATGTGTATAATTAAGTATAATTGCTTAATTTTATTAAAAAAAATATAATTTTTGCAAAAAAAGCAAAAAAATGCTTGCAAATATAAAAATTGTTAGGTATAAGGGTAAACGAATTTGATGGGGGCGTAGTTCAGCTGGTTAGAATACATGCCTGTCACGCATGGGGTCGCGAGTTCGAGCCTCGTCGCTCCCGCCAGTTTAGAGAAGAGGTTGTCTTTGGACTGCCTCTTTCTTTTTGCTGAAAAACCAAATTTTAATTTTTTTTATGTTAGTCTTTGTGTGTTTGTTTTAGAGAGATTTTAATGTTGAAAAATTTGGTTGTTAAAAAGTCGATTTGGACTGGTATTGTTTTAACGCTGGCCTTTTTGTTTGTGGCTTATGATGCCGTGTTTAATTATGTTGATTGGCGCAATGCCGACAGAAACAGTGCCGGATTAGCCCCCGCGCCGACAGAAGAATCAGATGCCGTTGTTCAGCTCTATGCTGCGCGCACTTATAACTGGCGCAAGTATTTTGCCGTTCATTCGTGGATTGCGGTAAAAGAAAAAAATGCGGATTCTTATACGATTTATCAGGTTTTAGGTTTTAAAAAATGGCGTACGGGTAACGCAATTGATATTCAGAAAGGGATTCCTGATCGCAAGTGGTTTGGTGCAATGCCTGAATTGTTGAAAGATATTCGCGGAGAAGAAGCCGAAAAGGCTATTGTTAACATTAATAATGCCGTAAAGTCTTATCCTTATGGGCATCTTTATACTGCATTTCCTGGGCCAAACAGTAATACCTTTATTTCTTATATTATACGTCGGACGCCGGAGCTGGCGACCGAACTGCCGCCAACAGCAATTGGTAAAGATTTTATTGGATTTACTAATTTTGTAGAACCGGCGGAAAACGGGCAGGGGTATCAGTTTTCCGTGTTGGGAATTTTTGGGGCGACAGTTACAAAATCAGGCTTTGAGGTTAATCTTCTTGGGTTGGTTTTGGGGCTAGATGTTTTGAATCCGGCGATAAAGCTCCCGTTTTTGGGAAGATTGGGAATGAATTATGCTCAATAATAAGGTTTCATATAATCTGGATATTTCTTTATTGGCGCAAAAAGTTAAGTCTTGTGAGCTTATGCTTTATCCGGTGTTGATTTATCTGTTTAGCAAAGCGCTTAATTCTTCAGAAAAAAGAGTTCATACTTGTTATCAGACCCTTAATCGGGTGTGGGATTGGTGTTCGTTTCAAGATGATTTTGAAGCGTTTTATCAGCTCTATGTTTCTCGATATTTGTGTGGAGAAGTAAAGTCTAAAAAATCTATGCCGCAAAATGTGTTTGAGGTTTTGTTTCAGGCTGGCGAATCTGGAAGCGACAGCGACAGTTTTTTACCGAGGATTTGTCTGAGGGCCTTTTCTGAAGATAATTTATTATTTGATTTGCAAAATTTTGAAAATCCTGACGAAGTTGTTGCTCGTTTTAATCAAGAATGTGAAAATTTTTATAAAAGTTTTTAATGGCGGTTGCGTTTTGAGGTTTGCACCGCTATATTATTATTGTTGTTTAATTTTATAAGGGAATACTTTTTATGTATCGATTGGACGGTCTTATTTCTTGGATTATATTTGTGGTAGTCAGCGCGGTGGCTTTGATGTTGTCGGTGTATGTCTTTGCCTTTTTGCTGCCGTTTGTGCTTGTTCTCATAGCCGTTGTCTTTTTGGTTAATCTCGGAAGATATTGGTTTTATAAATATAAATTTATGGAAAAATGGAATGAGTTAGTCGATAAAAATGTTTATACAAAGTCGAAATCTGCTCCAAAAGACGTTATTGATGTTGAGTATGAAGTCGTTGATCATAAAGCAAAAAAATAATATTTGACAATTTTAATATATAGTGTTACTAATATATATTAGTTTTACTATTCATCGTTGGGGGATTCTATGAAAAAAGCAGAAAATCTAAAAGAGTTTGTTGAACGTATTGACAGCAGCAAAAAGGTTAATCCGAAAGATTTGTCTTCAGATCAGGATTTAACAATTGCGATTATGAACCTAATCTCGATTGAAGAGCATTTGGTTTTTAGCGGCGCTAAGACAGGCAAAACCTCTTTTTATGATTTGATTGAAGAGGTGCGCGAAACAAGAAAGCAGTTGATGCAAAAAATTATTCCTTCTTATGAAGGTGAGGTTTGGTGTATCTCTAAGCATTTGTTGGCGTCTTCAATGCGTTTGATGGAAGTTGGTACAAAGCAGCAATCTTTGGGGCACAAAGATGAAGCCTATAAACTCTTTAATCAGGCTTATGAGCTTTATTGCTTGTTCTGGGGGCTGAATATGAACATGCTTAATGTTGATGATGTTAAGTGGATTGAAGATAGCTCCGAAAGCCTTAAAAAAATTACATCAAAGCTTGAGTCTTCGGCTGCAGCCGTTGTTGATGCCAAAAAAACTGAAGGTGACAAACCTCAAACTCGTTTGGCCAAGATGAAGGCTTTTGTTCGCAAGGCGGTTGATTGTTGTATTGAGTAAGGAGCTTTAGATGAAAAAGTTATTTTTGAGTTTCTTGATGGTGTTTACGGTATTTGTCACTGCTTGTTCAAAAGATGATGGATTGTCTGATGATAAGGTTTATTTCTTTTATTCAGAAACTTGTCCTCATTGTCATGATGCTCAAGCCTATATTTCCAAGACTTATCCGAATCTGAAAATGGAACGTGTAGACGTGGCGACTCCTGAGGGATATAATTTGTTTTTGACTTGTGCCAAAAAGTTTAATCTTGGTAATATGATCGGAACACCGCTGTTTTGTATGGGCGACAAGCATTTGATGGGTTGGGCTCCCGCCTTTGAGAAAAGGTTTGATGCTTATGTAAAGCCTTTCTTGGAAACAAATTCTGATTAAGGATTCTGGTCGTGGAAAAGCAGCTTCCGCTAGATATTATGAAACGTGCCGCAAAGGGGATTTCTTATATTGCTCACCCTTTGCGGTTGCGCATTCTTGAGTTTTTGGATGTGAATGGTGCGGCTTGTGTTTCTGATATTACCAAAGCCGTTGGTGAAGAACAGGTTATCGTTTCTCAAAATTTGCGCAAGCTGCGTGATGCTCATTTGGTTAAGACCAAGCGCAGAGGCTTGTTTATCTATTATCAAATTCAGGAAGAATATCCAGCCAGCATATTTACTTGTTTGAGAAAGCTTTATGCTTATATGACCGATAGCTTTTATTATCTGTCAGAGCAAAAAATTCTTCTTCCTCATGATTATGTGGTGTTGGTGGCTAATCAGATTAAGCTGTTTGCAAATTTTGAAAAAATGCGAATTCTTGAGTATTTGACCCTGAATGATGAAGCAAATGTGTCTGATATTATTAAAGCCGTGGATAGCGAGCAGCTTAAGGTTTCACAGAATTTGAAGCGTTTGAAAGATGATGGTTTTGTGGTTTCTCACAAAAAAGGGCGCTTTGTTTTTTATTCCATCACTCAAGGGGTGGCAAAAACGGCTATCCAATGCATTCATAAACGCTATGATGCGTTGGAAAATAAAGATGATTTTTAATTTTTTTACAATTAAATTCACCAGAATTAAAATTAACTATTGACAAGTGGCTCGATAAATATTATTAAATATTTCGTCTTGATGGCGGGGTAGCTCAGTTGGTTAGAGCAGAGGAATCATAATCCTTGTGTCGAGGGTTCGAATCCCCCCCTCGCTACCATCACTGGCCTTGGGTTTGTTCTCAAGGCTTTTTTTGTGTGTCGTTTAAAAAATTTTTTCAGTGCTTATTTTCTTATTGTTGTTTTTATGGAGGGATTTATGCTGAAAAAAAGAGTTTCCCCAATGTTTTTGAAAAAAGTGATTCAACCGAGTTTTTTGCTTCAGGCCATGTGTGTTGGAGCGATTGCCGGTGTGTTTGTGGTGCTGTTTAAGTTGGCTGTCGAATTGTCGTTTGGTATGGTTCAAAAAAATCTGGTGGCGCTGAATTTTACGGGACCATGGTTTTATTTGCCGGTGGTTACAACATTAGGCGGAGCGGTGGCTGGTTGGCTGGTTTTTCGGTTTGCGCCAGAAACTTCGGGCAGTGGTATTCCTTATATCAAAGCGGTTTTGAGCCGTGTGGGGCTGATTGTGCGGCTACGTAGTATTGTGATTAAGTTTTTGGCAGGTGTTGCGGGAATCGGTACGGGAATGCCGCTTGGACGTGAAGGGCCAAGTGTTCAGCTCGGTGCTGGAGCAGGTGCTTTGGTGGCAAAAATTTTTGGTCGGCGCGGGACTCACGGTGATAGTTTGATTGCTGCTGGTTCGGGGGCTGCATTGGGCGCAGTATTTAATGCGCCGATTGCCGGAACAGTCTTTGTATTTGAAGAATTGTTGCATCGGTTTTCGGCGGTTATGTTGTTTCCGGTTTTGGTGGCAACCGTTACGGCAGCTTCGGTGATGCGTTTTGTTTTGGGAAATCATCCTTCTTTCGATGTGCCGGCTTTTGCTGCGGACATTGGGTGGGAGAGCTTGATTGTTTGTTTGGTTTTAGGCGGTGTTTGCGGTGTGGCCGCGGTGTTGTTTTCTTATCTTGTTTTTTATTTTAGGCAAGCATTTGCTGCCGCAAAATTTCTTCCTTATTGGGCAAAGCCGGCTTTGGCCGGATTTATCGTCGGAATGGTGGGGCTTGTTTTGCCTTTGGCTTTAGGCGCCGGTAATCAGGCGATAGAGGCTCTATTGTATCACCAATTGTCTTGGGATGTTATTGTGGTTTTGTTGGTGGTGCGCTTTGTGTTGACGCCGTTTTGTTTTGGCTCTGGGACAGCCGGTGGAATCTTTTTGCCGATGCTGATGATTGGGGCGTTTATCGGTTGTCTATTAGCCTATGGGGCTGACGCGTTAGGGGCGGAAGTAAGTTATGGGGTGATTGCTTTATCCGGTATGGCTGCTTTTATGGCTGCGGTGGCGCGTACGCCGATTACGGCGGTGGTTATGGTTTTTGAGATGACCGGTGGGTATGGCTATATTTTGCCAATTATGCTGGCGACAGCGACGGCTGATTATGTGGCGGGACGATTCGGTCATGAGCCGATTTATACTTTGTTGCAATTTAATTATATGCAGCAGTCACCAAAGGCTAAAAAACTGTCGGAAATAAAGGTTACAGAGGCAGTTGAGGCGGTTGATACTTCTTTGTCAGAAGATGTGGTTTTATCTGAGGCTTTACTTTGTTTTGAAAGCCGTAAAGAAAAGGTTGTTCCTGTGATTAATGCTTGTCAGCAGTTAGTTGGAGCAGTTTCGGCTCATGATGTTGATAATGCTTTGATTGAATCAACTGATTTGCCGATTCGTGTTTGCGATGTGATGAATCCGTCTCCTTTGGTGGTGATGAAGAGTGAAAGCTTGTATCAAGCTTATTTTAAAATGAATGACAGCGGGAAAAATTATGCTTTTGTTATTGATAATGGGCATAAGCTGCTGGGAATTTTACAAAGAAGCAGCATAGAGCGTTATGAGGTGTGATTTTTGCGAATCGGAGACAATAAAAAAACCATTCATTTGAATGGTTTTTTTAGTTTTTTTTAGTTTTTCATCAGCGCTTCAAGGCTTTTTACCGGACGGAGCGGAACAGAATATTCTCTGGCAACGTCATCGTTTTCAAGCTCTACCATAAGAACTTCGCTCACAGATTTGAGCGGTGCTCTGGCGTTTTCGTTAATATTATCAAGCAAAACGGCGCTTTCGCGGCTACGGTATAAGAGGGCTTGTTTGCCTCCGTCGTAAATTAAACGCGGGTTTTCTGGGCCGCCGTTGCGATAGCGGATGATAATTAAAATTTCTCCGGCGGCGTTTTGCAGAATGTCATATACGCCTTCTTCTTCATTTACATTATTTTCAATAGCCATTTTGCACCTATTAAAAGTTATTTTTATCAAAACTGATAGTGATAATATCATAAATTTATTAATAAATAAATACAAAAATCATTTTTTTCAAAAAAAGTTATTTTTTTTATTGACTAACGATATTTTATCATCTATAAATCACTTCGTTAAATTCTGAAAGAGAATATTTTGGGTGCGTAGCTCAGTCGGTAGAGCATTTGACTTTTAATCAAAGGGTCTCGGGTTCGAATCCCGACGCGCTCACCAGTTAAAAAGCTCTGCTTAAGCAGAGCTTTTTTTTGTGTCTGAATCAGAGATTCGAACCCGAGGAGAGGGGGCGACACAAGCGAGAGGCAGGCGGGAGCATGCCGGTGAGGGCAAAGCCCGAGCGAGTGCAGTGGAACGAGCATTGCGGAACGCAATGTCGAGGACAATCCCGACGCGCTCACCAGTTAAAAAGCTCTGCTTAGGCAGAGCTTTTTTTGTAACAAGAAAACTACCGGCTAGGCCGGTAGTTCCAAAGAGCTTATAGCTTTACAGATAAAAAACT
>CALXTD010000012.1 GCA_944391315.1 uncultured Alphaproteobacteria bacterium
GTATGATAACTGCAAACCTTGTCCGAACTTGGGAACTCTAAGTTCTTGTCCGAGCCCTTTTAAATGTACTTATGAAGAATGTTCTAACCGTTATTATAAATCCGGCTGTCAGTCCGGTTATGACTGGAACGCTTCCGCCCAAACCTGCACCCCGCAGTGCGCAAGTACTTATAAATATACTTGTACCGGTGCAAACCAAACCGGCGGAAGCGGCACGGCTTGCGGTGGAAAATACACGGAGTGTACTTGCTCCAGCGGATATGCTTGGAACGGAAGTTCTTGTGCCTTCCAAAACGCTTGTATGAAAGGCTCACAGCTTGGCTATATTCTTAATAGTGATATGACAGTCACATCATCAAAACAAAGCGGAAAAACACCTATCGGTGTCGTCGTTTGCTCTTATTCCGGTGGTGGCGGACAGGCGATGGCATTAAAGTCGTTAGGCAACTATGTGTGGTCAACGGAATATGTCGATATCTCGGGCTTGACGAACTATACATCATCATCGTCAGCATCACAAGACGTCGCAAGTTGTGAGAATAGTAAAAAAATAATGGCAGCGGGAAATAAGAGCAAGTATCCTGCGGTATGGGCAGCAAATGAGTATAAAACGGAAGGAACCCAAGCGGGGGATTGGTGCTTACCGGCAGCAGGAATATTTACCTCGATATACAATAACCAAAGCACCATAAACACTGGATTCAGCCGTGCAAATGGGACACAATTCACAGACAGCACCGACGCTTGGTCGTCGTCCGAGGGCAATAACTACGGCGCGTGGAGCTCATACTTTAACGGCAGTTACGGTTTGGACTGGCTCAGTAAGAACCACAACTACCTCGAGGTCCGCCCCGTTATCGGTTTCTGCAAAGCGGGATATAAGTATGATAAATCAACAGATACGTGCAAGGCGTGCAGCAGTTCTTATAAATATACTTGTACAAGCGGTTCCTATGTCACAGGTGGTAGTGGTACTGCTTGTGGTGGAAAATATAAGGCCTGTACTTGTTCAAGTCCATATACTTGGCGGAATGGAGCTTGTAGTTGTTCGAGTAGTTATAACGAGAGATGTATTGGGACAGGTTATGCAGGTGGTGGAGGAACTTCTTGTAATGGATTGTACAGTTGGTGTAGATGCAAAAGTGGATATGTTTGGCATTGTGATGAATGCCAAAGAAAAGAAGACGCTTTTAGCGGAGGTGCAGAACAACCATGTGGCGGAGAACTGTAATTTAATACTAAAGCGGAGCGAAAGGCTCCGCTTTTTCTGTTGTTGACTTTATTTTGGGTTTGTAATACCTTGGGGAGCAAGTTGAGTAAAAATTTTTTTCGGTAAAGAATATGATTAAAGAACTCTTAGCTCCTGCCGGTGATATTGAGGCCGGTTATGCCGCTTTGTATTACGGTGCTGATGCCGTTTATCTTGGATTGCAAAAATTTTCAGCACGGGCAACGGCGGTTAATTTTGATGAGCCAAACCTAAACGCTTTTGTTGGCTATGCTCATTCTCTTACGCCAAAGCGAAAAGTTTATGCGGCGATAAATACGCTTGTGCAAGAAGCTGAACTGGCGGATTTGATGCAATCTTTGGATATTTGCGCGCGTTGTCATGTTGACGGCGTTATTATTCAAGACCTTGGTGTGGCAAAAATCGTGCGTGACTATTATCCTGAGCTTGAGCTTCATGCCAGTACGCAAATGGCCGTTCATAACAAAGAAGGTGCGCTTGCTCTGAAAAAATTTGGTTTTAAGCGCGTGGTTTTGGCACGAGAACTCTCTGCTGCTGAAATTGCCGAGATTGCCGCTATTCCTGATTTGGAAACCGAGGCTTTTATTCACGGTGCACTCTGCTATTCTTACAGCGGATTGTGTCTGTTTTCTTCAATGGAGACGGGGCGCAGTGCTAATCGCGGAAAATGTTTATATCCTTGTCGGGCTTGCTTCAAAGGAGAAGAGGGCGACAAGCACTATTTTTCTATGAAAGATATGGCGCTTGAAAAAGATGTGCTTCATATGCCGGCTTATTCCCTAAAAATTGAAGGGCGTAAAAAATCTGCGCTTTATGTTGCCGCTGTTACCGATTATTATCGTCGAATCCTTGATGGCAAAGGAGCTGATAAAAATCGTGCCGAAAATATCAAACAGATTTTTTCTCGTCCATGGTGCGCGTTTCATTTTAATGAACATACTAAAAATGTGGTCGACAGGGATTTTGTCGGGCATCGTGGTTTGGCTATCGGTAAAATTGCAAAAGTGCAGAAGAAAAGTTTTATATTTACCCCGAACCATCTGATTGCGCGTCACGACGGATTGCAAATTGATGTGGCCGGTGAGGAAAAGCCTTTTGGCTTTTCTTTGCAAAAGCTTCGCGTCAATGGGCAAAATGTTTTTGAAGCCAAAACAGGGCAGGTGGTTGAAGTCGGGTTGCCGCCAAAGTCTCCGGAATTAAAAGTCGGTGATGTGGTTTATTTGGCGTCGGCCAGCTCGGTTAAAGGGGCTTATCCTTATACAAAGCCAAAGTTTGCAGAAGTGTTGCAAAAGCGGGTGGTTAATGTTCAGATGGCGGTTGAAAATAATCTGCTATCAGCTTGTTGTGACGGAATTTCTGTTGCCGTTGACGGGGAGTTTTCGGTTGCACAAAATCCGGATAAAGTTTTTGAGGTTGCACGTGCGGCTTTTGATAAAACCGGAGACACGCCGTTTGCTCTCGGTGAATTTGTTCTCGATAATCCGCATAATCTTTTTGTGCCGGTATCTAAACTTAATGATTTGCGCCGCAAGCTCTATGCCGAATTGCCGGAAACAGTTTATATGGCTCGGAAGTTGCCTGTTTTGCAACACAGGGAAAAGGCAAGTCCGAAATGGCTGATTAAAACGGATAAGCTTGAGACTGTTTCTTTGATTAATCTTGATGATGTTGAGGAAGTTATTTTTATGATATCTCCGACAGTCAAGCCGGAAATGTTGGTATCTATTCCTCAAGAAAAACTTCGCTTGGCTTTGCCAACGGTTTGTCGTAAAACAAAAATTTATGAATCACTTATTCGTGAGTTGTTCGGGCTAGGCTATCAGAAGTGGGAAGTTGGTAATTATTGGCCGCTGTCTCTACTGTCTTCTCTTGGGGCTGATATCAGCTTTGATAACAGCCTGTATACTCTTAATTCTTATGCTGTTGCAACAGCTGCAGAACTCGGGGCCTCTCGGGTGACACTCTCGTTTGAAGATACGTTAGATAATCTTTCATCCCTTATCGGTCAGTCTTCATTGCCGGTTGTGTTGCCATTATATAGTGATGTTCCGCTATTTACCAGTGCGGTTTGCATTCGTGCCGGTGACTGCAAAAATTGTACGCATGGTGAAAAATGGATGTCTTTATCAAAAGAAGGAGTGTCTTATCAGGCTCTTTCTCGCGACTGTCAAATATTTATGTTTGATAAGCGTGCGTTTGCTTTTGTTGCCGATGAGGCAAAAAAGCTTGAGCCCGATTTTTATCGTGTTGATTTTATGTATAAGCCTTATTCGGCAGAGCAGGCGGCAGAGCTTTGGCGCAAGATAAAGAATTTTGAGCCGCTGGCTGATGTTATGTCAGGTAATTTGGTTCGCGGAAGAATATAACGGTTATTCTTCTTTAGAAATAGATTTTATCAGCTCGTTTATTGTTTCTTTGTCATAAGGCAGCGGCTGCTCTTTTTCCATGCCGTTTTCTATTTTTTCTTCGACTTTTTTCATGTCGACTTCGTGGCTGTCATCTTTCATTTTTAGTGTATGATTCCACTGAAATACGGCTTCGGCTTTGCGGCCATTTTGCCAGTAAGCATTGCCTAAGTGGTCGCTGATGAGCGCATTGGCAGGTTCAAGTTCAGAGGCTTTTTCAAGGTAAAAGACAGCCTCTTCATAATTGCCGATTTTATAAAAAGCCCAGCCCAAGCTGTCGGTAATGTGGCCGTCGCTGGGGGCTTGGTTGTAGGCGTCAACGATCAGAGACATGGCGTCTTCGATGTTTTTGCCTTGTTTGAGCCAACTATAGCCAAGGTAATTTTGAACATAATAGTGGTTTTGGCTTAATATTAAGGCTTGTTTGAGTGAAGATTCTGCTTGTTCCCAGTCGTCGTTTTGTTCGTAGGCAATGCCGAGTGCATAATGGATTATCCAAGCCTGAGGATTGTTGGGTTCCATAAGGGACAAGGCTTTGCCGTAATATTCTATGGCATCAGCGTATTTTCCGCGAAGGCGCATGACGTCACCTAAATCCAGATTGGCCTGAAAACTGTTTGGATCTTTTTTGATGATTGTTTTTAGCAATATTTCAGCAGCCTTGTAATCATCCATAAGAACATAGTCAGCGGCTTTTTTGATTTGTACGGTGTTATAGCTTTCGGAGGTTGGAGAAATTTCATCATAGACATCAATGGCGTCTTGATACATTTCTCTGCTTTCAAGTATGTCAGCTAACATCAGTTGTGCTAAATCATAATTCGGGTTTGAATAAATAGACAAGCAAATGAAGATATGGGCAATGTCTGTTCCCGAAGAAATTTGGCGCATGTTAGCGGCGATGCTGAACAATGCTTCCGAAAGGCCAATGTCAGAGGAATCGATAATGGCTTGAGTGTTTTCTTGTGTGGCGTTGGCTGTTTTTTGAGCAAGATTTTGTATCATGTCAAGAAACAGTAGTTCGCTGTTAAAGCGTTCAAGCAAGGCAACGGCTTTTTCTTTTTGTCCGGTGCGGATGTAAAAATTTGATATGACTTGTAATGTGCGGAAAGACATTTCGGTCTTTTCGTCATTAATCAAAACTTCGTAGTGTTTTTGAGCCTCTTTATTATTGCCGAAATAATCTTCAATCATACCGGCATGGAAATGATACAAAGATTTGAAGCCTTTGTCTTCGTTTAATATGGATATGGTTTCAATGGCTTTTTCTTGGTTGCCCATGCCGACATAGACCCAAGATGCAAGTAAAGGCGTTATGAATTTTGTGTATACCGGATTGCCGCCAAGTTTTTTAAGTGAAGCTAGGGCTTGAGGATAACGGCCGGCTTTGGCGTCATCAACGGCAATGATGATATGTGTGAAGTTATTAGTGTCACCTTTTTGTTGAGATTGTTTGGCAAATTTGGCAGCTTCGGATACTCTTCCCTGAGAAGCGAGTATAACATAAATGCGCTCAAGCAGCTCTGCATTTTCCGGATCAGTTTGCAGAGATATCATGTAATAGTCGGCAGCAGAGTTAAAGTCTTGTCTTAAATGAGCGACGCGACCGGCTAAATAGGCACCGTAGTCTTTGGGGCGGTTGTCGTTTGTTTTTTCTGCTTTGGATTCGGAAACAGCTTGCGAAAGGGCCTGAGTTTGTGGATGAGACAAGCCTTTTTCTGCGCAAGAGTTAAATATCATAAGACTGAGAAAGACAACAACTAAGCTGACGTATTTTGCCATATTTATATCATTCCTGAGATTTGTATTGTGGCTTTACTGCCGGAATCTTTAATTCTTTTGTATTTTAGCGATTTTTTTTTATCATACAACAGGATTTTGCTTTTTGTGCATTATAATTGAAAATTTTTATGTTTGTGCTTGCAAAAACTTTGGTTTGATTTTATTCTGCCGGTATGATGTCGACAGATAGTATGAGCATAAAAGATATTTTGGATTGGTATATTTGGGCCGGTGTTGATGAAACAGTCGGTGATGATCCTTTGTCTGCTAATGCTCCTGTTGCGGCAAAAGTGGCTGAACCAAGACCTTTGCCGGTTATCAATATTCCTAAAAAAGATTCAGGCGAATCGGAAGAGCGAAAAGCAACGACTGAACTTGCTCAGGCAACGGTTAATGCTTGTAAAGGCGCTAAAGATATTTGCGCTAAAGCAAAAACGATTGATGAGTTGCGCTCTTTGGTGGAGGCCTTTGATGGTTGTGCTCTTAAGCTGACAGCTAATAAAACCGTGTTTGGCGGCGGAAATCCGCAGGCCAAGATTATGCTTATCGGTGAAGCCCCCGGAGCTGATGAAGATCGGATGGGGATACCGTTTGTTGGACGGAGCGGGCATCTGCTTGATAAGATTTTGCAAGCGGCTGGTTTTTCTCGTGAAGATGTTTATATTACCAATGTTTTGCCTTGGAGACCTCCTGGGAATCGTACGCCGACAACCGCAGAAGTCGCTGTTTGTTTGCCCTTTCTTAAAAGGCAGATTGAGCTTATTAATCCTAAGGTTATTGTGCTTTTAGGCGGAAGTGCGGCTAATGCTTTGTTAGATAACGAAGATCCTATTTCAAAACTCCGCGGAAAGTGGCTTGATTATCCGGCGGAGAATGGTGTTGTTATACCTGCGCTAGCAACTTTTCATCCGGCTTATTTACTGCGCAATGCTGCTCAAAAGGCTAAAATCTGGAGCGACTTTTTGCGCCTTAAAAAGAAAATTACTTCTTAAAAACTTATCCACCGTCTTATCATTTTAATAGTATTTTAAGCAATCTTAAAATAATATGTCTTTCAGAGTTATAACTTTGATTGTGGGATTTTATCATGACAGGTAATAAAAAATTTCTTTTCTCGGCTTTGGCTTTTGTTATGGCTGGTTGTGTCAGTGTGCCGTCAGTGCAGGCTGCGGATGATGCCATATTGTATAAGATTCATGATGTTAAGCCGATTAAAAATGATGCTGGTATCTTGGTTGGTTGTGATTATAATGCAACATTTTTTAACCGTACTAGTTCAAATTTGAAATCTGCAGACATTAATTTGGTTTGGTTTGATGATACGGTCAATGCTATGGCTCAACAAGAGCAGAAGAATAATGAACAGGCTTCTTCTAATCGAAATTCCAGAAATAGAAAATCTAATCAGAAAGCGCCCGAATCTTCTTCCGTTGCTTCGGTCTCTTCTTCTATTCAGTTAGCAAATCTTGCTCCGTCTCAGCAGAAAACCGTTCATGCAAAAATTTCTTCTGACAGATGCTTTTTGCTTATTGGTGATGCTTCTTTAGCTGCTTCAAACTGTGATGTTGCAGCTGCTGATAATGCTTCTGGTTCTTCGTTTAAGGGAAATACAGGCTGCAGTGGTTTGTTTAAATTTGTGCCGGCTTCCGATCCTCAATATTATAGCGAGTTTAAGCAGATTTCTCCTGAAGAAGAAAAAGTTCAGCAAGAAAATACACGTATTGAACAGCGCAATAAAATTAATCAAGCTTATGGTGAAACTTTAGCTCAGTTTAAGAAGGTTACAGCTGCTTTGAGTGCTATTAAAGGTGATGTTAATCCTGATGATGTTGAAGCTGCTCCTGCCGCCGGTGTTAATACTGCTCCTGTGGTTCAGAGCCAGCCGGCAGAAGTTTCTGCTGCAACAGCTGTTGCTCCAGCGCCGGTTGCCAGTGCTCCGGCACAGATGAATGAAGCTCAGCTTCAAGATAAGTTGGATCAGCTTTTTCCTGAAACAGCTACTGTAGGACAGCCTGAAAACTTAGTTCCTCAATCAGGAAAGTAAGCCTTACTTTTAATTACACATTGTGTGAAACGAATCGGAGAAGAAAATGCAAGCTGTGAAATTTGTCGCTTGTGCGGCTTTTGTGCTTAGTTTTTTGAATGATGGCCATGTTGCAGCTCAAAGTTTTTCTTCTTCAGATTATTCCGGCAGGAGTACTTCGTCGACTTCTGCCGATAGTTTTTGGGGAAGGACGTCATCTTCGGGAAGTTCTGCTCAATCGAATAGTAATTCCGGTTTTTGGAAAAGTGAAACAAATTCTCAGAATAGTGGAACTTCATCAGCAAAAATTGATGATTTTTGGAGCAAAAAGGTGTCAACGACATCGTCTTCGGGAGCAGCTGCGTCAAAAGGTGCTCAGGGTGTCCCACAGAGTTCTGTAGATGCTAATCAACCTTGGAAAACTAATGCTCAGATGTTTTCTAAGCCTCAGGAAAATGTTTCTGCTTCGAAAAAAAAGACTGATACTTCAAGTGCAGAGGTTGAGGCTGTAAAAACTGAGCCTCAAGAGCCTGATTATGTTAATAGCGGATTGCCATGGAAAGAAACACTTGATGGAACAGAGCGTGGTAAAATCGGTTTGTATCAGAAAGGGGCAAATTTTAATAAAGATAATTCTTTTATTTTTATTTATTATGATGATTTTTCAGTTAATCGCTCTTTGGGCGGGGAAGTGCGTTGTAATGTTCGGTTTGTCGTTACAACAACGCTGGATAGAAAACTAAATAGTCTTAGTGTTAAATTAGTATGGCCGGAGATAGAGACGGCTTTGAATTTTTATGATGTTATTCCAAATACGGATACATATTTTTATTACACCTTGATGGGCGAGGGTTGTTATTCTATGGATAAAATTCCGAATATTGTTGTTAATCGCTGTCGTGTCTCTAAAATGTCTGCAAGAGACTGCGCTTCTAAAATTCGTTGGTTGCGCAAGAAATAGTTCGTATTTCTTTTTCTGATAGATTAAACTTATTTTTTTTGAGGAGCGGAAAGTAAGGTGCTTTGTGGTATGAAAAAAATTGGCGTGATTTTCGTTCTTGTTTTTTGTTTTGCGGCGATATTTGCTGATAATGTGTGGGCCGGATATGGAGTGGATAAGGCTCTTTATAATCAAATTTTAGATGATGAAATTATCTCTGATGATGATATTGATACTTATGAAGAGATTTTTGAGGCATTGAACGAATCAGACTATGATGAAGTTGATGATTTGCTCGAAGATTTGGATGGAGACTTGCTTAAAGGTCATGTTTTGGCTGAGAAATATCTTTCAAAAAACTATATCTCAACTTATGAAGAGCTTAATCAATGGTTGGAAAATTATTATGATCTGCCGCAGGCTGCACGAATCTATCGTTTGGCAGAAAGAAAGGCCTTTGGCGGAAAAGTGAGTTCTGCCGAAAAAAGTGCGGCCTATGTTCGTCCGCTACTAAATATGGATAGTCCTGAATATCGCAAGCTTTCAAATGCGCAAAAATCTTATGTTCAAAAGCAAATCAGAAAATTTTATACGGCTATCAATAAAGGAAAGACAAGAGTAGCACGAGGGGTGTTGGAAACCAAAAAATTTCGCATGACCATACCTGATAAATATTGGGATGAGATGGCGACGACTTTGGCTTTGGTTTATCTGTTAGACAATGAGGACAGGCTGGCTTATCAGTGGTCTTTGAAACCGGCTCGGCGGAGCCACAAGGTTATGGCTTATTGGATTGCCGGATTGGCCTCATGGAAGATGAAGCGCTATAAAACAGCGGGGGATTATTTTTCACGCTTGGCAAATGTCAAGAAAAATGACGCTTGGCTGCAATCAGCCGGCGGATTTTGGGCATATCGTGCTTATATGCGCCAAAACAAGCCCAAAGAAGCGCAAAAATATTTGAAAATCGCGGCTAAGTACAATCGCACTTTTTATGGAATTTTGGCGTCTTATATTTTAGGGAACAAGCTTGATTATAAGTGGGAGAAAACAACTTATTGGAATGATTTTTCGACGCCGCTTTATGCCAAAGATATGGTTAGTATTCCGGCTGTGGCGCGGGCAGTGGCTTTGTTTCATGCAAAGCGTCCTGATTTGGCCGAAGATGAGATTAATAAGGTTTATAAAACTTTGACCGAGCCGCAAAAAGAGGCTTTGATGTTTTGGGCAGAAGAAACCGGAAGGCATTCTTTAGCATTGCGTCTTTCTAATAATTTGAGCCACTATGACAAACAAATATATTATGACGCCTGGGCTTATCCTATTCCTGAATGGGAGCCCAAAGACGGCTGGAAAGCTAATAAGGCTTTGTTGTTGGCTGTAACACGACAGGAATCGTCTTTTGACCCTGAAGCGGTCAGTCCGGCAGGGGCGCGCGGGTTGATGCAGCTTTTGCCGAGTACGGCGGCTTATGTGACTAAAGATAAAAAGCTTAAAAAAGACAAGTCAGTTTTGTTTGAGGTTGACTATAATCTTTCGGCCGGACAGAAATATGTGAACTATCTGTTGAACAAAGATTATATCAATGGTGATTTGTTCCTGATGCTGACAGCATATAATGCCGGTCCGGGGAATTTGCTCAAATGGCAGAAAAAGATGAAATATCAAAATGATCCGCTGTTGTTTATTGAACTTATTCCGGCTAAACAAACACGCATTTATATTGAACGTGTTATGGCGAATTTTTGGCTGTACAGCTTGCAGCTGGGGCAAAATCCCGAGAGTTTGGAACTTTTGAAAAGCGGACAGTGGCCGGTATTGTCTTCCGGTGTCGATTATCAATAAAATTATTGTTTTGGTAACGATTTCGTGCTATACTAATAATGATTAAATATTAGTATGGAATTATGTGTTGTTGATTATTGTGGGGTTTAGACGTCTTGTTGGACGAGGAACTTAGTGTTAGCGCGCTTTGTGAAGACTGATGAGACCGATTTTTTCCATGTGAGATATTTAATTTTATAAAACAGTTTAGCTGTTTAGCGACGGAGAGACTGTTTTTGAAGTAGATGTTTAACTTAAAAAATATTAAAACTATGATGGAAATTTTATCTATCTTAGTCGGATTGCTCATTATTTGGGCAATCTGGAAAAAAGGCTTTCAGCTCTTAGGAGGTCTGTGGGCCATTTTAGAAAAACCGGTGGGCTATCTGCTCTGGGGAGTGATTATTTTTGTAGTCATTTCTTGGTTTTTCTGAGGTCGCGTTTCGGCGCGGCCTTTTTTGTTGTAAAAATTTTGATTTATTTTCTTGAAAAAATGGCGTATACTCGCGACAAGTTGATGATTTTTTTTGAAAGATATTGATGATAAGACTATCAAATGTAAAGCTTGAGCTTAATCAAGAGGTGAACGTTGCCGTGGTTGCGGCGGCGTTGAATTTGCCTTGTGATGAGATAAAAAATTTTAAAGTTGCTAAAAAAGCCGTCGATGCGCGCAATAAATCTCATGTGTTTTTTGTTTATGCGTTTGATGTTGAGGTTAAAGATGAAGAAGCTCTTTTGCGCCGTGCTTTGCCGAATGTGGAAAAGTTGATTGAAGAAAGATTATCTTTGCCGAAAAGTCTTAAACCTTCTGTTTTACGGCCGATTGTGGTTGGCAGCGGGCCTGCCGGACTTTTGGCGGCTTTGGTGTTGGCTGAATGTGGTTTGAAGCCGATTGTGCTGGAACGCGGAAAAGATGTGGCGCGGCGTTTGAAAGATGTTGACCTGTTTTGGAAAACAGGCAAGCTTAATCCTTGTTCGAATGTTCAGTTCGGGGAGGGCGGCGCCGGAACTTTTTCGGACGGAAAGCTGATGACCGGTATTAAAAAAGATGCCTATGTGTGCAAAGTGCTTGAGGCTTTTGTTGAGGCCGGTGCGCCGTCGGATATTCTCTATCTGGCCAAGCCACATATCGGAACGGATAACTTGGCAAAAATGTTGCCGCGTCTTCGGGAAAAAATTATTTCTCTCGGTGGAGAGTATTTGTTTGAACATAAGTTGGTCAAACTAGTTCAAAAAGACGGTGTTCTTATTGCCGCCGGTGTGGAAAAATCTGACGGAACTTATATTGAACTGCCGTGCGAGCGTCTTATTTTGGCTATCGGACATTCGGCACGTGATACGTTCGAAATGCTTTATCAATCCGGAATCTCTCTTATGGCCAAGCCGTTTTCGGTCGGTGTCAGAATCGAACATTTGCAAGAAAAAATAAATCAGGCGCAATATGGTAAGTTTGCTCATCATCCGGCTTTGGGGGCGGCGGATTATAAATTGGCCGTTCATTATGATAACGGGCGCTCGGCTTATAGCTTTTGTATGTGCCCAGGGGGCGAGGTGGTGGCTGCAGCCTCAGAAATCGGACGTGTGGTGACAAACGGAATGAGCCGTCATGCGCGCAATGGTATCAATGCCAATGCTGCTTTATTGGTTGGCATTTCTCCCGAAGATTATGGTACAAAAACGCCGCTTGACGGAATGTATTTTCAGCGCAAGCTTGAAGAAGCAGCTTTTGTTGCCGGTGGTCGAAACTATTTTGCTCCGGCGCAGTTGGTCGGTGACTTTTTGAAAAACAAAAGCTCTAAACATTTGGGGAATGTTTTGCCTTCTTATACCCCAGGGGTGCAACTTGGGGATTTGCGCGGGGTGTTGCCGCCTTATATCACCGAAACCATGCAGCGCGCGATTGTTGATATGGATAAAAAACTTCATGGTTTTGCGGCTTATGATGCGATTTTGACCGGTGTGGAGACAAGAAGCTCTTCTCCGGTGCGGATTTTGCGCGATGATGATTATCAATCCGTATCTTTGCGCGGGCTTTATCCGGCCGGTGAGGGTGCCGGTTATGCCGGCGGTATTGTTTCGGCTGCGGCTGACGGGGTGCGGCTGGCAACGGCGATTGTTGCTTCTTATGCGGTTTAGGTGGTCTTTTTGCTTGCATAAGTTTATTATGTTTTTATAATATCTTTATTCTTTGGGTAATGGGAGATAAAAGATGAAAGTTCTTGTGGTTGGTGGTGCCGGTTATATCGGAAGTCATGTGGCGAAAGCACTTATGCAATCCGGACATTCGGTGACGGTGTTTGATAATTTATCCAGCGGGCAAAAAATAAATCTGTTTCCGCAAAATGCTTTTGTTGAAGGTGATATTCTTGATTATAAAGCTTTGTGCCAAGCAATGGCCGGTCATGACGCGGTTGTTCATCTTGCGGCCAAGAAAGCCGTTGGCGAATCGATGGAAAATCCGATGCTCTATTCGGTTAATAATATCTCCGGTTCTATCAATATTTTGAATGCTATGGTTGAAACAGGTGCAAAATATTTGGTTTTTTCTTCTTCAGCCGCGGTTTACGGAATGCCGGATAAATCCTTAATTGATGAAAATACACCGCTTAACCCGATTAATTATTATGGTTTTACCAAGCTTGAAATCGAAAAGTTTATGCAATGGTATGACCAACTTAAAAATATTAAATTTGTGGCTTTGCGCTATTTTAACGCTGTCGGCTATGATGCGGACGGTGATATTCGCGGCAAAGAGATAAACTCGCAAAACCTTTTACCGATTATCATGGAAGTTTTGAGCGGAAAGCGCTCTGAGCTTAAAATCTTTGGCAATGATTATCCAACGCCTGACGGAACTTGTATTCGCGATTATATTCATGTCAGCGATCTTGCATCGGCTCATGTTTTAGCCTTAGAAAAACTGGCGCAAGGAATGGCGTCCCAATCGCTTAATCTCGGAACAGGAAAGGGGACTTCGGTTAAAGAAATGGTTGAGGCGGTGGAGAAAGTCTGCGGATGCAAAGTTCCGGTGGTTTATGCGCCGCGGCGTGCCGGAGATCCTGCCGTGCTTATTGCTGCAGCTGATAAAGCGCGGGCGCTTTTGGGTTGGAAGCCGGCTTATACCGATATATGCAAAATCGTGCAAACAGTTTATAATATAAATTAACTTTAAAACGTAATATTATGATTTACAAAGAAAATCTTATTCCGGCCAAAATCGTCGGTAGCTATAAAAATCTTATCCTTGATGTGAAACTTGAGGATGGGACTTTAGCTCATGCCTTTTGTCCGGAAACAGATTTTAAGCAACAGCTTTATCCTATCGGTGCAACTGCTCTGCTTTCAAAATCAGCCGACAGCCGCCGCAATGTGCCGTATGTTTGTCAGATGACAGATAGTGGCAGTGGGCTTATATTTGTGAATTATAAATATAAAAATCAGCTTTTTATTGAGGCTTTTTCAAAAGGTGTGCTTGACGCGGATTTTGGCGCTTATTCCAGTATGCGCGAAATTAAAAATGAGGATATGCAGCAAATTGCAAATTTTGAGTTGCAAGCAAAAGACGGGCGAAAGGCTTATGTTTATGTGGTGAATATCTTTAACAAAGTCAATGATGATGTGGTCTTTCCGTCAACGATTAATTTTTTTGAGCTTGAGATGTTTAATCAGTTGCGGCAAATGCGCAATGAGGGGGCCGAGACTTATGTTTTTCTTATCGTTCCGCGAGAAGATTGTTTGGCAGCGCGTTTTGTGTGGAGTCAAGATCCTATTGCTGCCGCAAAAATTTTTGATGAAGTGAAAAGCGGATTGAAATTTTGTTGTTATCGGTGTAAGGTGACTCAAAAATCTGTTGCGATTGATAAAAAGTTAGAGATTGTTTATTAGGAGGTTGCTTTGTCAATTAAAAGAAAAGACGGTATTGTTCTCCATACCCCAGAAGAATTTGAAAAAATGCGTGTGGCCGGAAAGGTTGCCGCTGAATGTTTGGATTATATTACTCCTTTTGTAAAGCCAGGGGTATCAACAGGTGAGCTTGATGACTTATGCCGTGAGTTTATGATTGCTAAAGGCGCTGTTCCGGCGTGTCTTGGATATCATGGTTATCCGAAGTCGGTTTGTATATCAATCAACCATGTGATTTGTCATGGTATTCCTGATTATAACCGCAAGTTGCTAGACGGTGACAGTCTTAATATTGACGTGACGGCTATTGTTGACGGATGGTATGGCGATACCAGTCGTATGTATTTTGCAGGTAAGCCTAAAATCAAGGCTAAGCGTTTGTGTCAGGTTACTTATGAATGTATGATGCGCGGTATTGATATGGTTAAACCGGGGGCAAGACTCGGTGATATCGGTGCGGTTATAGAAGAATGGGCTCATAAATATGGCTACTCGGTGGTCGATATGTTTTGCGGTCATGGTTTGGGAAAAGTTTTTCATGATGCGCCGAATGTTATGCATTGTGGTCGTCGCGGAACGGGCCTTGTTTTGGAAGAGGGGATGTTCTTTACGATTGAGCCGATGATTAATGAAGGCAAAAAAGATGCTCTTATTCTTAAAGACGGGTGGACAGCCGTAACACGTGACAAAAGCTTGTCTATGCAGTTTGAACATTCTCTCGGAGTTACCAAAGATGGCTATGAAGTCTTTACGTATTCTCCTAAAGGGCTAGATAAACCACCATATTCTACGGAAGACGAATGACAGATACAACAGAACCGGATTATCTCGGGCATAGGACTCGCTTAAGATCGCGCTTTCTCTCTGATGAGGGAAAGAGTATGCCGGACTATGAATTGGCAGAATTGATTTTAACTTACGCTTTGCCAAGACGTGATGTTAAACCTTTGGCAAAAGCATTGATTAAACGTTTCGGCAGTTTGTCCGGTGTGCTGAATGCTTCAGCTGCCCAGTTGCAAGAAGTGGATGGTGTTAAAGAAAATACGGCTGTTTTGTTTAAGGTTATTCGTACGGCAGCACGGCGTTTGTCTTGGGCAGAGCTTGCGGCGGCTGACAAGCCGGTTATCAGCAACTGGGATGCCATGATTGATTATTGTCGTTCAGAGATGGCTCATCTTGATGTTGAAGAATTTCGTATCATTTTTCTTGATGTGAAATGGCAGGTTGTCGGTGAGGAAATTATGCAACGTGGCACAATTAATCAAGTGGCTATTCATCCGCGTGAGGTGGTTAAGCGTGCAATGGAACGCAAAGCTTCGGCGGTTATCTTGGTGCATAATCATCCGTCCGGAGATGTTAAGCCTTCGCGTGCGGATGTTGATATGACCAAGCAGATTAAAATCGCGCTGGAAAGTATTAATATCACCTTGCTTGACCATTTGATTGTGGCTAAGAATAATTACACCAGTCTGAAAGAAATGCAGATTATATGATGAAATCATCAGGATTTTTTTGTAAAAAATAAATTTAAGCAAGATTGTGAAAAAAATACTTGCAAAAAAAAATAAAACGGGTATTTTGTTTCCTAGCCGATGAAAGAGTCGGGACATAGCTCAGCCTGGTAGAGCGCTTGCTTTGGGAGCAAGATGCCGACGGTTCGAATCCGCCTGTCCCGACCATTTTATTGTTGCGCTCTTAGCTCAGCAGGATAGAGCAACAGCCTTCTAAGCTGTGGGTCGGGCGTTCGAATCGCCCAGAGCGCGCCAATTAAAACAAAAAAGCACCTTTCGAGGTGCTTTTTTTGTTGTAATTCCGAAGCTCTTGCGGTTCGAACGCAGTTCGGAGTGGATAGTTGGCGAAAGCAAGTGTTGAACTTAGCGATTAGCTTAGTGAAATACGTAGCTTGAGGCTTACGACACGAGGAGGACCCGCAAAGCGGGAGTGCCCAATCGCCCAGAGCGCGCCAATTACCAAAAAAGCACCTTTCGAGGTGTTTTTTTGTTTTAATTCCGAAGCTCTTGCGGTTCGAACGCAGTTCGGAGTGGATAGTTGGCGAAAGCAAGTGTTGAACTTAGCGATTAGCTTAGTGAAATACGTAGCTTGAGGCTTACGACACGAGGAGGACCCGCAAAGCGGGAGTGCCCAATCGCCCAGAGCGCGCCAATTAAAACAAAAAAGCACCTTTCGAGGTGCTTTTTTTGTTTCTAGCCTTTGAGAAGCAGAATCAGTTTTATGTTTATTATTTTAGGCTGCTCCGGTGTCGGTGTGCTTTGTTTGCTCTTGAGACTTTTCTTCGGTAATGTCTATTTCTTTGTTTGGCGTTTTTTTTCTGAGAAAAAAGTATAACCATAGCAAGAAAATAACGTTGAGCGTTAAGCTCAGATAAAATAGTGTGTCCATAATACATAAAATTTAATTGTAAAACATAATGATAAATTTATTGAAGATGTCATATCGTTATTTGTTTTATTTGTCAACCTAAACATAAAGCCCCGCTTTCTGCGAGGCTTTATGTTTTTAAGGTGTTAAGACCTTATTTCTTGGTTGTTTTCTTTTCTTTTTTTACAACCTTTTTCTTTGGGGCAGGGGCTTTTTTAGCCGGAGTCTTGCTTTTTACAGCCGGTGTGACAGCAACTTTAGTCTCTGCTTTGACTTCTTTTGCTGCGACAGGGGCTTCAATTTGTTCGGCTTCGATGTTTTGCATTCCGATACGTTTGGCTATCCATACAAAGACAACGCCGGCGCAAATCAAGCCTAATCCGGTTAAAGCGATTGAACCAAAGTTTTGGTTATATATCAGGATGATTCTTAAGCAGATTAAGCCCAAGAGCCATTTGCTAAGCCCGCTTTTGCCAAGCTCGATGGTTCTGACCAAGGCGGTCAACATAATAGCCAACGTGCAAACGGCAGCGATTAATCCAAAGTTAGGGATAAATATAAGCGGCGTATAAGCAGCAATGTAGTTGAACAAAATCAAGATTAATAATGCAATTATGCTGCCGTTATATTTGCTGTCTTTGTCAGAATAAATGAAAAATGACAGGGCAATAGCGCAGGCTACCCAGTATATCCAGCAATATTCAGACGGGGTGAACAGCAGGTCGCGCAAAAATACGCCGTAGCTGTAGAAGCCGACATCTTGCAATAACTCATTGAGCAATAAGTTTAAGGTGATTATTCCCATAAACCAGAAATATGCAGCACGGCCGAACGGAGAAGCTTCTCCTTTGCGAACAGCAATCATTAGCAAGCAGAAGGCAATCAACCACATGATGACGCCAGGGGCTTGTAAATGCAGCGTGTCAATTATCATTGATGTTGTTTCAAAACGGCTCATCAATGCTGTTAAAGCCAGCAACAGTAAAGGAATCCAGAAATAGCTGAGCAAGCTTTTGCGTGTTATGAACAAAAGCGGTAAGCTCAATACACACCAGATTAATACTCTGTCATAGTATTGAACAGGAAGTCCGAATACGTCAGATACCAAGTTTATGCCGGCCATTAACATAATGGCTAAAACGACCAAAAGTCCTTCTTTTAAGCGATCTCTGTTGGTCGCAGAGGCTTTGACCAGCCAATAAATGTTAACTGACAAAAGAGCAAGGTAAAAAATTACTTTTATAAAGCTTGGAATATTACCCCAATTTGCGCCGATAATGGTCAGCAAGCCGATACCAATACATACCGCACTGATAAACAGCATTGAAAAGCCGAGCATTGGGCAGCAGCAACTGCAGGTGCCGTCAGCTCGCTCATGTTTTGCGCAAGACGGAGTGCATCCTTTGCTCCATGCGCTGAGTGTGCATTTTTCTATCATTTATCTGTTCCTTCTAAATTGTTGAACACTGGTTTAAGAATAATCATTGTCTGTTATTTTTACAACATTAATTATTGTTTTCCCCCGATTATTTCTCTTCGGAACTGAGAAATTTTTCGGCTTCAAGCGCAGCTACACAGCCAGAGCCTGCGGCAACGACGGCTTGTCTCCAGTTGCCGTTACGGACATCGCCGGCAGCGTATATGCCTTTTATATTTGTTTCGCAGCTGTCTGGTTTGCATTGAATATAGCCGTCTTCGGATAGTTCAAGCTTGTCTTTGAAGACTTCTGTATTCGGATGGTGTCCGACTGCGATAAATACGCCGTCTACCGTTAAATCTGACAATTCTCCGGTTTTGACATTTTTAATCTTTAGGCCGGTCAGAGATTTTGGTTGATCTGTTCCGATAAATTCACTGACAACCGAATCCCACATAACGGAAACTTTTTCGTTTGCAAACAGGCGTTGCTGAGAGGCTTTATCCGCTCTTAATTCATCGCGGCGATGAATAACCGTTACATGTTTGGCAAAGTTAGTTAGATAAAGGGCATCTTCGATGGCCGTATTGCCGCCGCCAATAACGGCAACATCTTTGTTGCGATAGAAAAAGCCATCACAAGTAGCACAGGCAGAGATACCAAAACCGCGGAACTTTTCTTCACTTTCCAAGCCAAGCCAGCGCGCAGAAGAGCCTGTGGCAATTATTATTGCGTCGGCTTCATAGTGATTATTGTTTTCGCTTTCACAAATAAACGGGCGTTTGCTGGTGTCGACTGAGGTAATGCGGTCGTTTATCATTTCAACGCCTAAAGCCAGAGCCTGTTCTTTCATTGTTTCCATAAGCATGGTTCCGTCTTGAGGGGCTTTGAAACCAGGGAAGTTTTCGATGCTGGTGGTCATGGTTAATTGTCCGCCAGGTTGATTGCCCGAAACCAAAAGAGGTTTTAATCCGGCTCTTGCCGCATAAATTCCGGCTGTGTATCCGGCCGGTCCGGAGCCGATAATTAATATTTTTGTTTTGTAGTCCGCCATATTATTTGTCCTTTCTTTGGCATTTTTGAATCTTTTTTTGTTTTTTATCATCTCTCTTTATAAAAATAAAGCCGGTATTGTGTTTTATACCGGCTTTATTTTTTTATTTATAGCAGACGTCTATAATCTCAAATGATTTTTTGCCTCCTGGTGCCATATATTCGGCTGTGTCGCCACATTCTTTGCCAATCAAGGCTTTGGCTAACGGAGAAGAAAGTGATATTTTGTTTTTTTCGATATCTGCTTCATAGTCACCGACGATTTGATATTGTTTTTCTTCATCAGTGTCTTCATCAGCTACAACAACGGTTGCGCCAAAGCGGATGACGCTGCCTTTGTTTTGACTCGGATCAATGACTTGGGCACGGCTGATGACGGCTTCAAGCTCTTGGATGCGTCCTTCAATGAAACTTTGTTTTTCTTTGGCGGCTGAGTATTCGGCATTTTCCGACAAGTCACCATGAGAACGTGCTTCAGCAATTGCTGCAATAACATTAGGACGATCTTCGCTCTTTAGTCTTTTTAATTCGGCTTCGAGTTCGTTAAAACCATTCTTTGTTAAAGGAAACTTATCCATTTTTCACCTCAAAAAAATTATTTGCTCCGACCTCATTGCTGAATATCGGAGGCTGTTTGTTTTGGTTATATCAGAAAAATTTGACTGCGAAGGAAAATATTCCGTCACAGTCTGGTTATAATCACTTTCAATTCTTTCACTATATCATTCTATTTTTATTCTGCAAGTTATTTTTTGTTATTATCCATGTTTTTTACTCAATGATGTGACTTATTATTTTTTTTGCTATACTTTTTTTATTGATGTGTTAGAGTTTTATTTGCTAATTTTACTCAAGGAGATGTTTTATGAAAAAAATATTTTTTGCCTCTTTGGTTGGTGGAGCTATGATGCTTTCTTCTCAGGCAATGGCTATTGACAGTACCGGTTGTGGTCTTGGTTCTATGGCTTGGCGCGGTCAGAGCGGTCCGGTTGCTCAGGTCTTGGCGGTTACAACCAATACTATTTTTGGATCTCAGACCTTTGGTATTACTTTTGGTACATCCGGTTGTGATCCTCATGGACGTATTACCGGCGGAACGCAGAAGATGGTTCTTGCTTTCTTGGAAAACAATTTGGAACAATATGCCATGGATGCAGCTCGCGGTGAGGGCGAGACAATAGATACTTTGGCTGGTATTATGAATGTTGACAGCAAGGTACTTGCTCAAAAGAGTCAGAAAAATTTTGCTTATATCTTTCCGTCTCAAGATGCTGATGCCGTATCGGTTACATTAGCCGTATTTGAAATTATGAAGGCATAGCTTTAATTCTGATAGGGCAGGCGTGTTGGCGTTTGCCCTTTTTTGTTTTTTTTACATGATAAAGTTTTTTGTTTTTATCTTTACGCTTCTTCTGAGCTTGTCTGCTTATGCGTCTGAAAACGTGGCTTTTTCTCCGCAGTGGTTGGCTTTGGTTCATTATCGGCCGACATGGTTTGGCGGTTATTATGGGTCGATTGATTCTGATACTTTTTACCTTGCTGACGATGGACGAGAGAATCCGCAAAATGAGCTGACGGCGACAATCAATTTGTTTGAAATGCAGAAAGATGTTGAAAAAATATGTCTTTTTCCCGCGCGTTATCTGTTTTTGAAGCGTAATGGATTGGTGACTGCCGATTTCCCCAATTGCTCTGAATATGAAAAGTTAGTTGATGATTTGCGCCCTGACGGTGTTACGCTTCTTTTTACCGATGCTTATATGAATAATCCGTCTTCTTTATTTGGGCACACGCTTATTCGTATTGATACGGCGCGAAAAGGGACGCAACTTTTGGCTCATGGTTTGAATTATGGGGCTTTTACCGGTCCTAACCCTGGGCCGCTTTATGCTTTATGGGGGCTGACGGGTGGTTATTATGGCGGTTATACGTTAAAACCTTATTATGATATTATCAATACTTATAATAATATTGAAAATCGTGATATTTGGGAGCTTTCTCTTGATTTTATGCCCGAAGAAAAAGAGCTTTTTGTGGCTCATGTTTGGGAGCTTGGTCATACGCAGACACGTTATTATTTCTTTACGCAAAATTGCTCTTATATGCTTATGGAACTTCTTGATGCCGTGCGTCCTGATTTGAAACTGGCTGATGAATTTTGGGCGCAAACAATTCCTTTAGATACATTCAAAGCTGTTTATCGCAAGCCTAATTTGGTGAAGTCTGTTAATTATCGTCCTTCTCGTCAGCATAAGTTGATGTATCAACATCAGCAGATGAATGAAGCTCAGGAAAAAGCTTTTGTTTCTGCTATTAATCAACAAGATTATTCTTTTCAAGGATTGTCAGAAGAAGAAAAGGCCGATGTGTCGGAAGCGGTATATCGTTATGTGCAATATCAAAATGTGGCTAAAGAGTTGTCTTTAGAAGAATATCGGCGTCGAAGCTTTAAGTTGTTGACGGCGCGTAATCAGATTGATCAAAAAGGTAGCTTTAAAGAGTTGAAAACTGCAAATTCTCCTCTTGAAGCTCATGAATCTAAGAGAATCGTCCTTGGGACAGGGGTTCGTAACGGTGAAGGATTTCAACAAGTGTCTTTTCGTCCGGCGTATCATTCTTTAACTGATAATACTTATGGCTTTTTGCGGGGTGCGGAGATTAATTTTCTTAATTTGGCGGCTCGTCATTATGATTCCTCTGACAGCTATGTCTTGCAAGATTTTGATGTCTTAGGAATAAAGTCTCTTTCTCCGATTAATGATATGTTTCAGCCGTTATCTTATAATATTCAGTTCGGAATTAATCGTGAAATTAATCCAAACAGTGGAAAAGACAATTATGTGGCTAATCTTGTTGTTGGTGCCGGTGGGGCTATTGAGCCGGTTTCTCAAGTTTTTGTTTTTGCACTTTTAAATAATTATGCATCTTATGGTGGGGCATTACCGCGAAATCAATATGTCGGGCTTGGTCCAACCCTCGGTATTTATGCTGATATCGGTGATTTTCGTCTTTTGGCCCAAGCAGAACAGGTTTTTGCAACATCAGACTATGGCAAAAAGGTAAAATATTCTCTGGAAGCGGCTTATGCTTTGTCAACGAATGTGGCTTTGTCTTTTGATTATAATTATCAGCAAAATCATGGCGCCTTTGATGATGAGGAAGCTATGCTTGGAATGCGCTTTTATTTTTAGTAGAGGGCATTTTTCTGTTGTAATTAATCTCTAATGTGTTTATCCTATCTTCCAGTTTTGTTTATTTAAGGAGAATGTCATGTTAAGAGAAGATTTGCAAAAAGCTTTGAAAGAATCTATGCTGGCTAAAGATACTCAACGTGTGAGCGCTGTTCGCTTGATTATTGCCGGTATGAAAGAAAAAGATGTTGATGCTCGCGGAAAAGGTCTTAAAGAAGCCTCTGAAGCTGATTTGCTTTCTATGATGCAGAATATGATAAAACAGCGTCGTGACTCTATTGATATGTATCTTAAAGGAAATCGTCAGGATTTGGCAGATAAAGAACAAGCAGAGATCAATGTTATTGAAAAATTTTTGCCAAAGCAAATGTCTGATGATGAAGTTTTGGCAGCCGTTAAGGCCGCTATTGCTGCAACCGGTGCAACTTCTATGAAAGATATGGGTAAAGTTATGGGTGAACTCAAAGGCAAATATGCCGGTCAGATGGACTTTGGTAAAGTTAGTGGTTTGATTAAGACTATGTTCTGATTTTGCTTTAATTCGTGCGGATAAATGGCTGATTTACAAAGTTTTATTGAAGAGCTGAAAGCTAAGGTGTCTATCGTTGATGTGGTGGGTGCTAAGGTTAATCTTGTGCGCAAAGGACGTGAATATCAGGCTTGTTGTCCGTTTCATAATGAAAAAACACCATCTTTTACCGTTAACGAGGCAAAAGGATTTTATCACTGTTTTGGTTGTGGGGCTCATGGTGATATTGTGAAGTTTGAAATGGAAGCCAACGGGCTTCCGTTTCTTGATGCTTTGCGCAAGCTGGCTGATAAAGCCGGTCTTGAAATGCCTAAGCTCTCTCATGAAGATCATGCTCATTCGGAAGAGAGAAAGACGCAGTATGAAATTATGGAGATGGCGGTTTCTTATTTTGAGCGCTGTCTGCGGTTGCCGGAAGGGCGTCACGGGCTTGAATATTTTTATGCTCGCGGTTTTGGTGATGAGATCATTTCAAAGTTTCGCCTCGGTTATGCGCCGGCTAATAATGGCTTAAAGTCTTGGCTCGCCTCAAAAGGTGTTAGCGAGCATGATATGATTGAGCTTGGATTAGCCGCGATGTCGTCGCGTGAAGGGACATCTCGTGTTTTTGACTTTTTCAGAGACCGTGTGATTATTCCTATTTTTGATAAGTCGAATCGTCCGATTGCTTTTGGTGGACGAGTGATGAATGACGGGCAGCCCAAATATTTGAACTCTCCCGAAACGCCAATTTTTAACAAACGCCACACACTTTATAATCTGAATAATGCTCGAGAAAAAGGTTATGAAGCCAAAAATATTATTGTTTGCGAAGGCTATATGGATGTGATTGCCTTGTCAAAATTTGGCTTTGAATATGCGGTGGCTCCGTTGGGAACGGCTTTGACCGAAGAGCAAATCACTGAAGCATGGAAGGTTTGTGAAGAGCCAACCTTGTGCTTTGACGGAGATGGAGCTGGCATTAAAGCTGCTATTCGTTCGGTTGATAGAGCTCTGCCTATTTTGAAGCCGGGGTATTCTCTTAAATATATCTTTCTTCCCGATAAGCAAGATCCGGATGAATTCTTAAGAGCAAAAGGTCATGATGCTTTTACTGAATATTTGACCAAGACAACGCCGCTTGTCGACTTGCTTTGGAAGAAGAATTTTGATAATGCTCCCGTGGCAACCCCCGAACAGAAGGCCTTGGTTGAAAAAAATATTATGGATGAAGTTGCAAAGATTACTCATGAGCAAGTTCGTTCTTATTATCAGCAGGCTATGAAGCAGCGTATTTATTACGAACTTGGAAAAGGTGCTTGGTTAGCTAGTATTTCTCAGGGAAATAAATGGAACGGGCAGGGTGGTCAAAAAACAGGGCGGCAGATGCCGGTTAAGGTTCAGGTTACTCGTCCTAAGACGACGCTTGATGAGTTGGTGCTTAAATTTGTTCTTTCGGCTCTTATCTTTTATCCGGAACTGATTTTGCAATTTGAAGAAAAAATGTCTTTGTTTTCTTTTCCTAATGCCGAGTTGCAAAAATTATTTGATACAATGCTGGAAATTGTTAATGCTCATGACGGTGATGAGGCTTTTAACAGTAATGTTCTTTGTGCCGAACTGGAAGAAAAAGGTTTAAAGAAGCTTCTTAACTCTTTGTGGGAGCTTAAAATGTTTCGTTTGCAGAAGCCTTTTGAAAGTAACCTACGTCGTGATATCGAAACAAAGCTTGCTGAGGTGCAAATTCGCCAGCTAGAAAAAGAAATTAAAGATATCCTTAATAAAATGGAGAGTTCGTCTTCGTTTTCCGAAGAAGATTATTCTCTCTACCAATCTCTTAAAAATGAGCGCCAAGCGCTAATTGATTCTAATTCTTCTCTTGATTAACGAATAATTTATCTTATGTTAGTATTATCCGCTTAAAAATTCGTTTTTTTGAAAAGCAGTGCTTGACAAATTAATGAAAAATTATTAATAAGTTCTTTGCTAGCAATTTTTAGGAGTCGTTTGTACTCTGTATTTATTTAAAATCGATTTTAAGGAATGTCATGTCAGATATTGATAATCAAGACTTTTATGATGGAACTTCTGCAGATGCCCCGTTGATTGACAGCTTGGGCAGTGCAGTAAAACGTCTGATTGATAAAGGTAAAGCCAGAGGTTATATTACTGTTGAAGAACTCAATAAAGCTTTGCCTTCAGAAAAAGAATCTTCTGAACAAATTGAAGATATTATGACTGAAATCTCCGATATGGGGATTAGTATTGTTTCCGAGTCGGATGCAGATGTAGCTGATGCTGATGAAGATTTTGAAGACGAAGATTATGATGAAACCGGCAATTTTGATGAAAAAGAGCTCGGACGTTCGGATGATCCTGTTCGTATGTATCTTAAAGAGATGGGAACTGTTGAGCTCTTGTCTCGTGAGGGCGAAATTGCTATTGCCAAGCGTATTGAGGCCGGTAAGACCGTTATGATTGATGGTTTGTGCGAAAGCCCGATGACGCTGAAAGCTATTGCCGGTTGGCGTGATGAGCTTGTTAATGGCACAATGCAGTTGCGTGATATCGTCGATTTGGAAATGATGTATGGCGATGATGCCGAAGCTCTGGCCTTTGATGACGATGAAGCTCAAGTCGATGATTTAGAAAAAGTGGCTGAAGAGCTGGAAGATAAAGAAAATCTCGATGATATTGATGATGATTTACAAGATGATATAGATCTTGAAGATACCGTCGAAGACGATGCTGCCGATGAAGATGATGAGGTTATTGCTGATGATGCCGATGATACTCATTCTTCTGATGGTATGGATGAAGAAGACGAAGATGGGCTGAATGGGCGTTCGACAGCTTCTGTTTCTACAATGGAAGATGCTCTCTTGCAGCCTGTTTTGGAAATTCTTACAAAAATTTCAAGCTATTATGATGATTTTAAGAAAATTCAATGCCAGCGTATTGAAGCTATTATAAGCGGTAAGAAGATTGCTCCTGCCGTTGATAAAAAATATCTTCAAGTTAAAAAAGAACTGGTTGAATTGATGAGTTCTATTCATCTTAATTCAACAAGAATTGAGCAGTTGGTTGAGCAGCTTAATGACCTTAACCGTCGTTTGATGGGGCTTGAAGGAAAGTTGTTGCGTTATGCTTTGTCTTGTAAGATTAAGCGCGAAGATTTTCTTGAGGCTTATCAGCAGTCAGAGCTTGATTCTAAATGGCTTGAAAAAATTTCTAAAAAAACAGATAAGCACTGGAAAGCCTTTGTTGAAAAATATGGTAAAGAAATTAAAGAATTGAGAGATTCTGTTGCTCAGATGGCAACAGAGTGTGGTTTGCCGATTACTGAATATCGCCGTATGGTTGATACAATCAAAAAAGGTGAGCGTGAGGCTGATCGTGCTAAAAAAGAAATGATTGAGGCTAATCTGCGCTTGGTTATTTCTATCGCTAAGAAGTATACAAACCGTGGTTTGCAGTTCCTTGATTTGATTCAAGAAGGTAATATCGGTTTGATGAAAGCTGTTGACAAGTTTGAATATCGCCGTGGTTATAAATTCTCAACCTATGCAACTTGGTGGATTAGACAGGCTATCACTCGTTCAATTGCTGATCAAGCTCGCACTATTCGTATTCCGGTTCATATGATTGAGACAATCAACAAACTGGTCCGTACCTCTCGTCAGATGTTGTCTGAAATGGGACGTGAGCCAACGCCGGAAGAGGTGGCTAAACGCTTGTCCATGCCTTTGGAAAAAGTTCGTAAGGTTATGAAAATTGCTAAAGAACCGGTTTCTTTGGAAGCTCCGGTCGGTGATGAAGAAGATTCTTCTCTGGGTGATTTTATCGCAGATGAAAGTGCGTTACAGCCTTTGGATTCTGCTATTCATTCCAACCTTAAAGAAACATGTACGCGTATCTTGTCTTCTTTAACGCCGCGTGAGGAACGTGTTTTGCGTATGCGCTTTGGTATTGGTATGAATACCGATCACACGTTGGAAGAAGTTGGGCAGCAGTTTAATGTTACTCGTGAACGTATTCGTCAAATTGAGGCGAAAGCGTTGCGTAAGCTTAAACATCCAAGCCGATCACGCAAGCTGCGCTCTTTCTTGGATAATTAATGTTTTAGTCCTCCGCAAAGTTGGAGGACTTTTTTTGTGATAAAGTAATTGACAAAAAAAATTTTTGCTATATATTTGTTTTCTCATTTTAATTATTATGCGTATGGAAAAAATATTATTGGAAAAGGCTGAAGGGTCTTTTGTTGACACTTACAGCTTGTTATTGGATTGGGATTGTAAAAAAATTTCCCTTTCGGAAAAGTCTATCGTTCTATTGTATCAAATCGTTTATGACTGGTTGGAGAAACTTCCGGTTTTGTATGATGAAGAGGTTTGTCCGGAAATGAAGGCTGATTATCGTGATTTTCAAGCGTTGATTATTGCTTATTCTGATAATTTTGCTTTTTATTTTGCTGAACACAGAGACAAAATGATGTCTTATATTCAGGCTTGGCAAGACAAAAGTATGTCCTCTAAGGATAAGGCTGCTCTTGATTTGTTTATTAAAGAAGTGGTAGAGAAAAATTAGTGAAACCTATGTTTCTTATATTTATTTATTAATTTAAATTATTATAGTATGAAACGCAAATTATGTGTTGAAAATCGCAGAATGGCTTTGAAGGCCATGTGTGATATGTTGTCCGCTAATATGATGGATAATGAACTTGAGGAAGTGTCTTCGGACAGTAAACATCCTGAAGATGTTTATGGCGTTAAGCTGGTTTGGCTTGACAGAGGTGCTAATGGTTGGGTAGGTTGTCCTTGCTTTGTAGCAAAGTTTGATGGTTGTCTGCCTAACGGAAAGAAGATTAAGGCTGTTGTCTATGTTAAGATTTTTGCTTCTCGTACTTTTCAGATGTGCAAAATGCATGAACTGAAAGAGGGTAAAAGTGAAAATTGGCGCGAGATTCAGGACGGTGAAACGTTTGAAATGCCGGAAGATAAGAATCATCCTAAGGAAAGTTATCGTTATGAGGGTGGTTGCGTGAAATCAATTTGATTAAAAGGTTGCTGTGAGATGTGTTGTCTCACGGCAATTTTTTTGTTTTATAAATTTAAAATTATCTCTTGACTAAGGGTAAATAATCGCTTATGTTGCATATCGGTGATGGTCATGGGCCCTTAGCTCAGTTGGTTAGAGCAGGCCGCTCATAACGGTCTGGTCGTTGGTTCGAGTCCATCAGGGCCCACCATAAAAAGCCTTTCCCTTAGGGAGAGGCTTTTTTGTTGTTATAGAAAAGCCTTATGTTATTTAAATATAGGGCTTATTTTTATGTTTAAGCGTAAAAAATAAAACTATGTTTATTTGTTCTTAATAATTTTCTGAATCATCCTATTTGATTTAATCTGCATATATAAAAAATTATCTTGAAAATAGAAAAAATGTATGTATTATGACTCCTATTAAATGTAAAAAATAAACTAAGGTTTTGGGATATGGTCGTTCTTAACGATATAACATGTGACTATAAAACTGAACCAATTAGAAAAGGTGAGAAAATAAATAATTTATCTCTAAGGAGCTTGTAATGAAGGGAATAATTCTGGCAGGTGGAAGCGGTAGTCGTCTTTATCCTTTGACGATGGCAATTTCTAAGCAATTATTGCCGGTTTATGACAAACCGATGATTTATTATCCGCTCTCGACTTTGATGTTGTTTGGTATCAAAGAGATTTTGATTATATCTACCCCACAAGATACGCCTAATATTCAAAAATTGCTTGGAGACGGAAAGCGTATTGGTCTCTCTTTGCAATATCAGATTCAAAATGAACCCAAAGGAATCGCACAGGCCTTTACAATTGGTGAGCAGTTTATTGGCAACGATGATGTTTGTCTGATTTTGGGTGATAATATCTTTTATATGGGCGATCAGTTTGCTCGTTTGAGTGAAGAAGTTAAAGAAAATACTGGTGCAATTATATTTGGTTATCATGTTCCTGATCCTGAGCGATTTGGAATCGTTGAATTTGATGAAAATCGCAACGTTTTGTCTTTAGAAGAGAAGCCAAAAAATCCAAAGTCTAATTATGCTGCGGTCGGATTGTATTTTTACAAAAATGATGTGGTCCAAAAGGCACGAGCCTTAAAACCATCTGCTCGCGGGGAATTGGAAATTACGGATTTAAATAATCTTTACCTTCAAGAAAAACGCTTAAAAGTTTGTGAGCTTAAACGTGGCGCTGCGTGGCTCGATGCAGGAACGCCGGATAGCCTGATGGAATCCGGTGCATTTGTTCAGATTATTGAGAAAAGACAAGGACTGAAAATTGCTTGCATTGAAGAAATAGCCTATCGACGAGGTTTCATCGATGACAAACAGATGAAAGAACTTATTAATCAGCTAAAGAACGGAACTTATAAAACCTATTTACAGAAAGTATATGAGGAATATCATGAACTTTATTAAAACCGACATTAATGGGGTTTTTATCATAGAGCCCAAAGTTTTTGAAGATGCTCGCGGCTATTTTTTTGAGAGCTATAACGAGGCTGAGTTTATCAAAAACGGGATTACCAATCGTTTTGTGCAAGACAATCAGTCAAAATCAAGCTATGGGGTTATTCGCGGCCTTCATTGTCAGCTCGGGGAACATTCTCAAGCTAAACTGGTGCGTGTATTGAAAGGACGCGTGCTTGATGTGGCCGTTGATATTCGTCGCGGTTCACCGACATTTGGCAAGCATGTGGCGGTTGAATTATCTGATGAAAATAATCGTCAGCTTTTTATTCCGCGTCATTTTTTGCACGGGTTTTCGGTTTTAAGTGATGAGGCTGTGTTTGTTTATAAATGCGATAATTTTTATTGTAAAGAATCGGAATTTGGCATTCGCTATGATGATCCGGAAATTGGTATTGATTGGAAAATTTCGGCTGAAAAAGTAATTACGTCCGAAAAAGATCGTTTAGCCAATAAATTAAAGGACATTCCCGATGAAAGATAAAGTTTTAATCACTGGTTGCAACGGACAACTTGGAACAGAACTCAAAGAACTTTTGCCCGATGCCATTTGTGCTGATGTTGATGTCCTTGACATTACGGATTTAGCGGCTGTTCAAAAGTTTGTTGCCGATAACGCTGTTGGAACAATTATTAACTGTGCAGCCTATACTGCGGTTGATAAAGCGGAAGATGATAAAGAGCTGGCAAAGAAGATTAATGAAGATGGTCCACGCAATTTGGTGTTAAGTGGTGTTAAAATTGTACATATTTCAACAGATTATGTTTTTGACGGCCATAATTATAAGCCTTACCAACCTGAAGATGAGACTCATCCGTTATCGGTTTATGGAGTCACCAAGCGAGCCGGAGAGCTGACTGTTTTGGAAAATGCTAAAGAAGCCATTATCATTCGCACGGCTTGGCTTTACTCCAATTACGGTAATAATTTTGTAAAAACGATGCGCCGTCTTGGTTATGAAAAATCAGAGATAAATGTTGTTTCAGATCAAATCGGAAGTCCAACTTTTGCTGGTGATTTGGCAAAAGCCATTGTTACGATTTTGCCACAAATGAACGAGCAAAACAAAGGTATTTATCATTACACCAATGAGGGCGTTTGCTCGTGGTATGATTTTGCTTGTGAAATTATGAGTTTGTCGGGGCTGAATTGCAACGTAAATCCGATTTCCTCGTCGGCTTATCCAACTAAGGCGGTTCGTCCTTTTTATAGTGTGTTAAGTAAAGAAAAAATTAAATCCACCTTTAAGATTAACATTCCTCATTGGAAGGAGAGTTTGAAAAAATGTCTAAGTCAATTTTAGTTACCGGAGGCGCCGGTTTTATCGGCTCAAACTTTGTGCCGTATTTTTCTAAAAAATATCCTGATTATCAAATTATCAATTTGGATAAGCTGACCTATGCCGGAAATTTGGATAATTTGAAAGAATGTTATGATATGAACAATTATACCTTTGTGCAAGGAGATATTTGTGATGTTTCCATGTTGGAAAAACTTTTTGCACAATATGATATCAGAGGCGTTATTCACTTTGCGGCCGAAAGCCATGTTGATAATTCCATAACAGGTCCGCGTCCGTTTATTGAAACCAATATTTTAGGAACATTCAATCTTTTGGAAACAGCTCGCAAATATTGGATGATTGCACCAAACCAATATAAAGAAGGGTATGAAAATTGTCGTTTTCATCATATTTCCACAGATGAAGTTTATGGGACACTTGGTGACACCGGATTGTTTGAAGAAACAACGGCTTATGCTCCAAATTCACCTTATTCAGCCAGCAAAGCCAGCTCAGATTTCTTGGTCAGAGCTTATTTCCATACCTTTGGCATGAATGTGACCACTTCAAATTGTTCTAATAATTATGGGCCGAAACAGCATCCGGAAAAACTCATTCCCAAGATTATCAGCAATTGTTTGGCTGAAAAGCCAATACCGATTTATGGCGACGGTAAGAATATTCGCGATTGGCTGTATGTTTTGGATCATTGCAAAGCGATAGATTTGATTTATCACACAGGCAAAGCCGGTGAAACCTATAATGTCGGCGGTCGCAATGAGCGCAATAATCTTGAGATTGTACATACCATTTGTGCAATCTTAGATGAAAAGCGACCGAGAAAATTAGGAAAATACGATGATTTAATCACTTTTGTTAACGACAGAGCAGGGCATGATCGTCGTTATGCCATAGATGCAACCAAATTAGAAACCGAACTTGGTTGGAAAGCTGAGGAAACTTTTGAAACCGGAATCGTTAAAACCGTGGAGTGGTATTTGAGATGATGAGTGAGAATATGAAGATTTTAGTTACCGGTGCAAATGGGTATATCGGCAAGCATGTCGTAACAAAGTTATGTGATATGGGGCATAATGTCTTAGCTTTAGATTTTAAAAATGATAATATTGATAGCCGTTCAAAGTTTATAACTTATGATGTTTTAGCTCATGCACAAGATTTAGATTTGTACACACGTCTCGAAAGTCCTGATATTGTTATTCATATGGCATGGAAGGATGGATTTAATCATAATTCGGTCGCACATTTAGAATATCTTTCTCATCATTTTGCGTTTATCAAAAATATGATTGATTCTGGAATAAAATCAATTTCAATAATGGGAACAATGCACGAAGTTGGCTATTATGAAGGGGCAATTGATGAAAATACGCCTTGTAATCCTTTATCATTATATGGAATTGCAAAAAATGCTTTACGGCAAGCTGTCTTATCCTATGCCGAAGGAAAAAATGCACAAATAAAATGGTTGCGAGCCTATTATATAACCGGTGACGATGCTCATAATAAATCGATTTTTGCTAAAATTTTACAAATGGCAAATGATGGAAAGACAACATTTCCTTTTACAAGCGGATTAAATAAATATGATTTTATAGATGTCGACTTGTTGGCTGAGTATATCGCAAAAGCCTCTATTCAAAACGAGATAAACGGCATTATCAATGTTTGTTCGGGACAGCCAGTCTCTCTTAAAGAAAAAGTTGGAAATTTTATTAAAGAAAAAGGCTTAAATATTAAACCTGAATATGGAGTTTATCCGGCTAGAAAATATGATTCGCCCGCAATTTGGGGAAAAAATAATAAAATACAACAAATAATAAGGATTAAATAATGAAAAACAGGTATCAGGCAATTTATACTTTTTTTGAAAAAGATGGTCAAGTTACACCGGATATTGTATACTATTTAAAGGAATTAAAAAAAGTTATTTCATCAATTTTAGTTGTTGTTAATGGAAAAATAAATCCGGAATCTCGAAAAATATTGCAAAATTTAGATGTAAACATTTTAGTTAGAGCTAATGAAGGTTTAGATTTTGGAGCGTGGCAGGCTGGTATTCAAGAAATAGGCTGGGATAGAATAAGAAAATTAGATGGTTTACTTTTATGTGATTGTACCTGTTTTGGACCGATTTATCCGTTTCAAGAAATGTTTGATGTAATGTCTAAAAAGGAATGTGATTTTTGGGGGATTAATCGGCATCCTGAAATAGATGTATATCTTGTCGACAATGATTGTAAAAGCAAGGTTATAGAATATTTACAGTCATATTTTTTATTTTTTAGGTCAAGCATATTAAAGGACGCTCATTTTAGAAAATGGTGGGATAACCTAGTTCTTTATTCTGACTATAAAAAGGAAGTAGGATATCATGAAACAAAATTTACTAAATATTTAGAAGATGCAGGCTTTAAGTCGGCATCTTATATGGATTTTGATAAATATAAAAACTTTATTTTAGATAATGCTACAATAAAATGTCCGGATATCCAATTAATTGAAGATAGAAATCCTCTTTTAAAGAAACGTATTTTTACTGTTGATTATGATATCTTTTTTGTTTCTTCATCAGGATTTCAAATTCAAAGAATATTAGACTATATCAAAGAAAAAACAAATTATGATATTAATTATATTTTAGATTGGGTTATTAAAAATAACAAATTATCTTCAATTCATAAAAATTTGCATTTGAATTGGATATTACCGACTAATGTTAAAGTATTACCGTTAAGGAATCAATCAAAAGTAGCTATTATCTTTTTTGTGTATTATTCAGATTTGGTTGATTACTGTTTAAAATATTTGCGGTCAATGCCGTTAGATTCAAATGTGATTTTTGTTTCTTCAAAAGAGGAATTACTTGGTCAATATCGAAAAAAAATGTTAAAATATCCTCAATATCGCTGTGAATATAGAATAATGGAAGGAAGAGGACGAGATGTTGCGGCATATCTTGTTTGTTGTGCGGATGTGTTTGATAAATATGATTATATTTGTTGCGTCCATGATAAAAAATCGAATAGTTGGGGAAACTTATTAAATGGTTATCACTATTCAGAACATTGTTTTATGTCTTGTTTGTATAATGCAAATTATGTTCATAATGTTATACATACATTTGAAAATAATGATAAATTGGGAATGTTGGTTCCTCCCATTTTAAATTTTTCTAATTTTTCACATTTGCTTGGAGCAGAAATGTGGATGGAGGTTGATAATGTTAAGGCTGTTGTAGAAAAATTAAAGCTTAATATTCCTTTTGATGAGGAAAGTGTTATTCCATTTGGAACTATGTTTTGGGTTAGAGGTAAATCTTTTTTACCAATATTGAAATATAAATGGAAATACGCAGATTTTCCAGAAGAGCCATTACCAGCTGGATGTACAATTTTACACGCTTTAGAGCGTGCATATCCCTTTGCCATTCAAAATGCAGGGTATTATGTTGGGGTTTGTGTTCCTGATAAGTATGCTTCAGTTTTTTTAGATAATCAGTTGTTTATGTTAAGAGAATTAAATATTAAGTTATTTTCTGTATATGGCGTTTCTGATTTTTTTAATTTACGGAATAAAATAGGTTATCAAAGAAGTATATTAACCAATATTGCCGCTCCATTTTTAACTAAATTATTAAAACATTGTAGAAAATATGCGCATCAAAAATGGTTAATAAATAAGATAAAGTATGAATTATCTTTTGGTAAAAAAAGGAAAAAATTGAAATTAAAGTATAAAGAATGGAAAAATATTGAGAAACAAATAAAGGAAAGTTAAAAATGAATAATATATTGGTAACAGGAGCAAATGGCCTCTTAGCTCTAGAATTAAGAGAGAAGTTACAATTGCACCCGGAATTTAATGTTTATTATGCCAGTAAAGAAGATTGCGACATAACAAATATGTCAAACATTCATTCATATGTAAAAGATAAAAAAATTGATATAATTCTCAATTGTGCTGCAAATCGGAATGCAGAACAAATGGAAAGTGATTATAATGCTTCTAAGTTGATTACGGTAGAAGGACCTAAAAATTTGGCAATTATCGCCAATGAACTTGGCGCGACTTTAGTTCATTTTAGTTCTGATTATGTTTTTGATGGAAAAAAGTCAACACCATATACAGAGGATGATAAAACAAATGGTTTATCAGTTTATGGGAAACTAAAAGTAGAAGGGGAAAATGCTGTTTTGAAAATTGCCAATACGGTAATCGTGATTAGAACTGCATGGATATTTTCTTCTTATGGACAAGATTTTGTTAAAACAATCAGGCGTTTGGCAGAAACGAGAGATGAAATAAAAGTAATTTATGATCAGGTGGGCTCTCCTAGTTATGCTGGTGATTTAGCCGAGTATATTATCCAAATGTTGCCTAAAATAAAGAAAGGTACAAAAGAAATTTATCATCTGACAAATGAAGGTGTGTGTTCTTGGTATGATTTGGCTTTTTATATTGTGCAATTGTTTAAGCTTTCTTGCAAAGTGATTCCCATTCATACAGCAGAATTTCCTCAAAAAGCACAGCGTCCACATTATTCGGTATTAGATAAAAGTAAGGTGATACGAGATTTTGGTTTGAATATTCGGCATTATAGTGAAGGCCTCTGGGAATGTATAAAAAAAATATTGGAGAATGAAAAATGTCAATAAAAAAAGAATTAAAAAAAGCATATTTAAAATTAACGGGACAATATACTAAGATTAAATGTTCTAATAATATCCCCCAACGCTCTCCTTATGAAATATATGTTACAAATATATTGTCTGAAGATGATTTTTGTAAAAATGCAGAATTTGTTCAAAATATGAGAAAGCATAAGTGGACAAATCCACCTAAGAGTTTTTTATGTTTTTTACCCTATGGATCAGGTAGTATATTTTTGGCTGGAGGATATAGAACCATAATGGCCATCAATAATGCTTTAAGTCATAGATTTAATACAAAAGTATATTTATGTTTTTTTCCAATAACTGAAGGAAAAAATTTGGAAGAAGATTTTCAAAAATCGGTTCAAGAACATTTTCCTGAGTTGAAATATGAAATTGTTCCTTATTCACAGGTTTGGAATTTGCATGTTGATGTTGCAATGTGTAATTTTTGGCTTGGAGCATATCCTTTGCTAAAATTTAATAATTGTTATGAAAAGTATTATTTATTGCAAGATCACGAAGCATTATTTTATGAGTCAGGAATCGTTTCAACACTGGCTGAACGTACATTACATTTTGGTTTTTACCAATTTACAAATTCAATGGCTATAAAAAAATATATTGATTTTATTAATGGTAATAACGAGGCTTATAGATATTTTCCAGGAATAGACCATAAAATATATTATCCGCTTCAAGATAAAAATTTTATAAAAAAAACATATAAAATAATTTTTTATGGACGCCCTTCTATTGCCAGAAATTGTTTTTATTTTTTGATTGAAGTATTAAAAAATGTAAAATCTACTCTTAAAGATAAAGTTGAAATTATCTCTGTTGGAGAAGATTATGATGTCAATTCATATGGGCTTAATGATATTATCGTTAATTATGGAAAGTTTAATAATCTGCAAAAACTGGCAGAATTATATCGGCAATGTGATATTGGTGTTTCTTTGATTAGTACACCGACTTTTTCGTATCAGCATCTTGAATATATGGCGTCAGGATTATGTTTAGTGACTAATAAGCAGGATGGTATTGTTGATCTTTTGCAAGATGGTGTAAATGCAATTGTTTGTGAGCCTACCGTTAATATTATGGCAAGTAGAATTATAAATTTAGTCAATTCGCCTAAAACTGTTGAAGAGATTTCTAAAAATGGTGCTCGTTTTGCTCAAAAATTAAGTTGGAAAGATTGCTTTAATGGGATTGCAGACTTTATTTTAAGAGATAAAACTAAAAATTAGAAGAGGTGTTTACATGAATAATTTTTATCTTGATGAAATAAATGAGCAAAATTATATCCAAGCGTTGGAACATAATTATGAAAAAAAAGAAATTCTTAATGTAAAAAAATATGAACAAGCGACTGTGTTGCCAGCTATTCAAGATATGAATGATTTAAATCATACTTTTGGAGGTTTAATAACTTCGGATGGCCAGTATGTGGAAAATTCTGGAATTAGAAGATATGGAACATGGAAGTACATTTATGGAAAATATGATTTTGATAATAATAATGTCCAGTATATAGATAAAGATGTGTATTATATTGGTATGTTTATTAAGCATTGGGGACATTTTTTGCTCGAATCAACGACAAGGCTATGGTATTTGATACATTTGAATGATGAAGAGAAGAAAAAAATGACTTTTGTTTATTTTGGAACTAAGTTGAAAAAAAATTATCTAGAATTTTTTAATCTTTTAGGAATACATAGTGATCAGCTATTATATATTGATAGTCCAACAAAATTTAAATCTGTTTTAGTTCCCGATGTTGCTTCTGAACTTACCTGTTTTTATACAAAAGAATTTAATGAAGTTTTTGATTATATAGCAGCACAAGTTCCTGCGGATAAATATAAAAAAATATATTTTACAAGAACGCAGTTCTGTCGAACAGGCGATGTTTCTCAGAACGAATGTAGGGGAGAGGAAGAAATCGAAAAAATTTTTCGCAAAAATGGGTATAAGATTTTTGCTCCTGAGCAATTAACGTTAAAAAAACAAATAGCATTGATAAAAGGTTGTCAGGAGTTTGCATCTTTAAATAGTTCAAATAGTCATAATTTAATTTTTGCAAATAAAGACTGTCGTGCTTGTTTGGTTAATAAATGCAATATTGTTAATTACACTCAGATTTTAATTAATCAAATGAGAAATATTAAAGCATCTTATGTGGATGCTGGAAAAAACTTTTTGCCTGTATCTCAAGGAATGGGACCTTTTTTAGTTTATCCTTCCGAACATTTAAAACAGTATTGCATAGAGCATAATCTTGATTTTAAAAATGTAAAACAAGATATTTCAGATAAGGATATAGTTTGGTATTTTTCTTATTGGGGAATGGTAAATAATGAAAAATGGGTGCAACCTCATATTCAGAATGCTAATTTTGAGGAATGCTTAAATTTAATGAAGTTTTATTTGCCCTATAAATCCAATTTTGGTTTAGTTGGTAAAAAGAATTTTTGGAATAATTTATTATGTAAGCTTAAGCTAAAAAAACGCTAAAATAGTATGTTATATCGGTTGTGCTAGAGAAAACGGAGAATAGATAAAATATTTTTAAGGCTTTTAGAAGGTTGTAGGTATCGCAGCCATCGTTAGGTTTGTTGATTGTTGCTAAATTTTGATGTTTTATATTTGCTTGAAAGATTATATTTTTGCTGTAGACTAGTGAAAAGTTTAATTTTACAAGGAGAGAGGAACAATGAAGATTGTTGTTATCGGTGGTGGAGCAGGCGGAGCCAGTTTTGCTGCACGTATGCGTCGGTTAGATGATAAGGCCGAGATAACTATTCTTGAAAAAAGCGGTGAGACTTCTATTGCCAGTTGCGGGTTGCCTTATTTTATCGGTGATGTTATTGACAACCGTGATGTTATGCAAGTGGCAACGCCGGCGTTTATGAAAAAGATATTCAATATTGATGTTCAGCTTAACACCGAAGTTGTTGCTATTAATCCTCTGGCTAAAACTGTTACCACTGCTCAAGGTGATGTTGTGAATTATGACAAGCTTGTTCTCTCCATGGGTGTTCAGCCGATTGTTCCGGTTTTTGAGGGAGTTTCAAACTTACCGAGCTTTGTGGTTAAGCATTTGGCTGATGCTGATAAAATTAAAGCGTTTATTGCTGAGCATCATCCGAAAAACGCCGTTGTGGTCGGCGGGGGCTTTATTGGCGTTGAAGTGGCTGAAAATCTTTGTCATCTTGGGCTTCATATCTCTCTTGTTGAATTGTCTTCACAAGTGTTAGCGCCTCTTGATGCAGATATGGTGGCTCAAGTTCATCGTGAATTGAAGCAAAAAGGAATGTCACTTTATATTGGTGATGGATTAAAAGAGATTTTGCCTGGCGGAATTATCCTTTCTTCTGGAACAAAAATTGCCGCGGACATGGTGGTTTTGGCGCTTGGTGTGCGTCCTGAAACTCATTTGGCGCAAGAAGCCGGAATAGCTTTAACCGAACGTGGTTCCGTTATGGTTAATGATTATATGCAGACAAATTTTGATGATATTTATGCTTGTGGTGATTGTGTGGCAGTGAAAGACTTTGTTTCTCATCAGTCAACAATGATTGCCTTGGCTGGACCGGCAAATCGCCAAGGTCGCTTAATTGCCGATCATATCGCTCAAAAGAATCCTTATCCTTATACGGGAACACAAGGAACCGGAATTGTGAAAGTTTTTGATTTGACAGCTGCTTTTACCGGAAATAACGAAAAGCAACTGCAAAAAGCCGGTATTGCGTATGAGAAAATGGTTATTGTTGCAAATTCTCATGCCGGATATTATCCGAATGCACAAAATCTGACCTTAAAAGTACTGTATAACAAGGACGGAAAAATTCTCGGAGCGCAAGCTGTTGGCAAAGAAGGTGTAGATAAGCGTATTGATGTTATTGCGACTGTTATGCGCTTAAACGGCACAACAGCAGATTTGCGTGATGCTGAACTTTGTTATGCGCCGCCTTATTCCGGTGCGAAAGATCCAGTCAACCTTATCGGTATGGCCATTGAAAATGTTCGTCAAGGTTTGGTTACGCCATACTTTGGAACAGATTTTGAAGGTTTAACGGTATTAGATGTGCGTCCGCAAAATGTTTATGAGCAAGAGCATATTGACGGAGCTATTAATATTCCGGCTGCGCAAATTCGTACGCGCTTAAATGAATTGCCGAAAGACAAGCCGATTATGGTTCATTGTTTTAAGGGCTATACCAGTTATGTGGTTGCGCGTATTTTGATGCAGAACGGATTTGATAACGTTTTGAGTTATGCTGGGGGGTGGACGTTTTATAAAGCCTTGCAATCATCTAAAGACTGACTGTAGGATAATTAATTTTATTTATTGTGTTAGATGTCTGTTCCAAGAAGCATCAAGGCGTTTTCTTTTACCCAGTTTAAAATCGAATTTAGGCGCTTTTTATTGTCTTTGTGGTATGAAATCCAATAGGTGGCTGAGACAATTTCGTCTTCAAGCGGGATAATGCTTCGTTTTCCGTCGTTACGGTAAGTCTGTACTAAGCGTGTGGTAAAACTCAAGACATTTTTTTGTTCCAGCATTTGGCGAAATATAAAGTAGTCTGTATAGACGGTGATGTGTGGTCGTTCAGTTAGCCAATCCATAAACTTTTTTATTTTTCTTTCAAAGGCGCAATAGGAGCGGTATACTGCAAATTCTCTGTTTTGGTATTTGTGCAAGTTTATGCTTTTTTTAGAGGCTAATTCATCGTTTATTGGAATCGACAACATCAGCTGTTCCTTGGCAAAAGGTATACTTTCAATGTCGGGTTGATTTATTTTTTCTAGGGTTATGATTGCATCATATTTTCGGCTTAAAAGCTGGTTTAATAAGCTTGTCTCGTCATCGACTAATTCTGAGCTTATGGCAATATTTTGGTTGCTTTTTTGTAATAACGGTGCTGAGAAACGCATTGGCCCGGGATCGCAAAAGCCTAATTTTATAAGATTATTTTCTTTAGCGTATTGGCGGAAAGTGTTTTTCATTTCTTCAGCCTGTCCTAAAATGGCGCAAGCGTAAGTGAAGGCTATTTTTCCGGCTTTGTTTAAGGTAATATTGTTTTTCTTTCGCTCAAAAAGCTGGACACCTAATTCTTCTTCGAGTTTTTTTAATCCGGTGCTTAAGGCTGGTTGCGAGATATGCAGCTTTTCAGCCGCTTGGGTCATGGTCTTGCATTCAGCAATGGTTTTGAATTGTAATAATTGTGTTAATTCCATAGCGTTTCACTATAAATAAAATTTATACCTTTATAAAAAAACAATATTAGACTTAATCTCTAAAGTCAATCATAATAGTACTAAAGCTATCTTATAAGGGAGGTTTTTATGAAGAGATTCTTTGCTATTTTATTTATAGCTATATCTTTTGGTTCAAACAATTTATTAGCGGAGGAAAATATTATGACCAGAGCACAGAAAGCCGATGAGGTTTATAAAGAACTTTTTGGAAGCGAAAGGGGGCAAAGTCTAACTGACCCAGAATTTATGGAAATTTTGCAACGAAATATTTTTGGAGAAGTTTTTTATACCGGAAACTTATCAACCAAAGACAGAGAGCTTATTACAGTTGTTGTCCTTTCAACATTACAAACTTTACCTCAGCTTAAGGCTCATGTTAATGCTGCTCTTAATGTTGGTAATTCTCCTCTTGAAATCAGAGAGGCTATTTATCAATGTGCTCCTTATATCGGTTTCCCACGGACGCTTAATGCTATTGGCGTTTTTAATGAAGTTGCAAAGGAAAGAGGGATAAAGCTGCCTCTTGATAATGCTTCAACTACAACTGATGAAAATCGTTATGAAAAAGGCTGGGAGATTCAAAATCAACTATATGGTGATGAGGTTAAAAAAGCTATGGCGTCTTTGCCTGATATTTACGCCAATGTTGTTCCTGATACTTTAACGACTTTTTGTTTTGGTGATTTTTATACCAGAAACGGATTATCTATTAAGCAAAGAGAACTTTTATCTTTAGTCATTTTAACAGCTTTAGGTGCAGAAAAACAATTGAGTGCTCATGTTGTCGGTGCGTTGAAAGCCGGTAATGATAAAGAAACACTTTTAGCCGCTATGGTTCAAGCTATTCCGTATATCGGGTTGGCTAACGCGATGACAACCATTAATTTGATTAAAGAAACCAGCATTGAGAATTATAAACCTATTTATGAGGAATAAGTGTTATGAAGAAATTACTCATTCTTCTTACTATATTTCTAGGATGTGCTCATTGGGTGTGGGCTCAAAATATGTCAAAGGATAATAATATGAAAATTAAATTGATTTTAGATAATAATAAAGAAGTTGTTGTGCAGATGGTCGATAATGCTGCTGTTAGGCAATTTTTGAACATGCTTCCTAATGATTTTGAATTTATTGATTTCGCCGGAGAAGAAAAGGTATCAGAATTTCCGAAGCCGTTATCTTTGGCTGATGCGCCGCGCGGTATGGTGGCAACAGCCGGAAAAATGTTTATTTATGCTCCTTGGGGAAATTTTGGCCTCTTCTATCGAAATCATGGAAATGTTCTTGATAAAAGTTTGATTGAATTGGGAAGCGTCGAATCTGGTTTGGAGCATTTATCGGCGTATAAAGGAGGTTTTCATGCGCGGATAGAAATTGTTAATAACTTGTAAAATTGGTCATAAAAAATACTTGACTTAGAGTATTATCTAAATGCTAACCTTGTGCATTATACGATTTTTTTTAATCAGCAAGTGGATGAAAGAAGTGGCTAAAACTTTTGAAGGGTAGGTAAATATGAAAAAGTTATTGATTTTAGTGTGTGGTCTTTTAGCTGGTGGTTTCTCAAGTGCTTTTGCTCAGGTAAGTGAAGGAGAAAAGGCTATGGAAAATTCAAAAATTCTAATCGCATATTATTCATACAGCGGTAATACCAAAGAGGTGGCCGAAGCTATTCAGTCATATATCGGCGGTGATTTGTTTGAAATAAAGACCGAAGGAGAATATCCTGCCGACTACCATGAAATGACTATTCAGGCCAGAAAAGAGATTAAAGATGGATATCGTCCAAAGCTTGTTTCAAAAATTGATAACATCTCTCAATATGATGTTGTTTTTTTAGGTTCTCCAAACTGGTGGGGCACAATTACGCCGCAAATCAGCAGTTTTTTGGAAAGTTATAATCTGTCCGGCAAAAAGGTTATTCCGTTCATTACCCATGGAGGCGGCGGTGTGCAAAACACAATTTCTGATATGACAAAGCAGTGCAAAGACTGTAACATATTCCAAGATGGATGGAATGGTTATGGAAATCGTACTTCCGGAATAAAAGAATGGCTGGACGGTTTAGCATTGTAGAGGATATAGATGAAAAATTATGGCTATTTTTTGCGGTTGGCGCTGGCTTTAGTTGTCGGTGGGTTATCGGTATTGGCTTTTGCCAGTGCTTTTTATCCGGTAAGACTGCTTGATGTTCAATTTGCGGCATTGTTGCAGCGTTGCTTGGTAGATTTTTCGTTCTTTGCGATTTTGCTCTTTATTGGGCTTGTTTTACTGACCGTGCTGTTTGGGCGAATTTATTGTTCAACACTTTGTCCTTTGGGGATTTATCAAGAACTCTTAATGCTTGTTTTCCACCGCAAAAATAGCTTGAAGAAAAATCGTCCTTATAAGTATTTTCTAGCGGCCATTGCCTTTGGAGCGATGATTGGCGGTACGGCTTTTCTGGTTCGTTTGATAGATCCTTACACCTTGTTTGGTTCGGCTGCGTCGGGGGCGGTTTTCGGCGGCGTTATGTTGGCGCTTCTTGCTATTCTTGTTTGGTTTAAAGGGCGCTGGTTTTGTTCTAATATCTGTCCGGTGGGGACGGTTTTAGGGGTGATTTCAAAGTTCAGCCTTAACAAAATTTACATGGAAAGCGACAAGTGCATTTCTTGCGGTAAATGTGCGTCAAAGTGTCCTACCGGCAGTATTGACTTCAAAAGTAAAAGTGTTGACAACGAAACTTGCGTTAAGTGTTTGAATTGCTTAAGAGGTTGTCCAAAAGACGCTATTCATTTCGGGATTAAACCGCAGCCTTGTGTTGCGTTCAGTCCCATGCGGCGGAAGCTTTTGGTCGGCGGGGCTGTGGTTGCCGTTTTTGCCTTGGCCGTTAAAAGCGGGGTTTCTTTAGGCAAAACCGTTGCGGCAAAGGTTAAGAAAGTTATTTTGCCGGCCGGAAGTGGTAAACCCGAAGATTTTGCCAATCGTTGCCTTAACTGCAATCTTTGTGTTCAGAATTGTCCGATGAAGATTATAAAGAAGTCAAATGCTGATTATCCGGCAGTGCATCTTGATTATACGGACAGTTTTTGTGATTATAACTGCCATAAATGTTCTGAAGTTTGTCCTTCGGGGGCTATCAAGAAAATATCCCTCGCTGAAAAGCAAAAGACGCAAATCGGGCTGGCTCATATTGACGAAGACTATTGCGCTAAGTGTGGTTTGTGCGTGCGAAAATGTCCTCGTCAGGCCATAACGAAAGAGAAGGGGGCTTTCCCAATCATTCATGCTGATAGTTGTATTGGTTGCGGTGCCTGCAAAGTGGCCTGTCCGGTTGAGGCTATTAAAATTATGGCAGTTGGGGCGCAACGTATTTTGAAATAAAGGAGATTAAAATGTCATTAGGTTTAACGGAAATTGCTCTTATTTTGGTTGTTATTCTTATTTTATTTGGCGGAAAGCGTATTCCGGAATTGGCCAAAGCTCTCGGTAAAGCGCAATATGAGTATAAAAAAGCCAAAGAAATGTTACAGAATGAGGCAAAAGATTTGAAAGATACGGTGGAAAAAGCCGCTGAAGCAGAAGAAAAAAAGTCTGAGAAGTAACTTATGGAAGACCAAGACGAAAGTCTGATAACGCATCTTGAAGCCTTGCGATCAATGCTGATAAGGTGCTTTGTTGCTTTGGGCGTTGGACTGGTGCCATTGTTTTTTGCTGCGCCTTATGTTATCAATCTTTTGATAAAAGTTCTTATTGGTGAAAATGATGTGTCTTTTAACTATTTTTCGCCGATGGAAGTTTTTATTTTGCAGATAAAAGTGGCGGTTGTTTTAGACTTTTTATGTTGTTTCCCTTATATTGCACGGCAAATTTGGCGGTTTATTTTGCCGGCGCTGTATGATAATGAGCGGAAATTTATAAAGTCTATGGTTTTTCTTTCCTCTGCCTTATTTATTATTGGCGTTTTGTTTTGCGTTTTTTTTATATTGCCGCTGATTATTTCCTTTGGTATCAGTTTTTCAACGCCGGATATAAAGGCAATGTTCGGGATTTCTAATGTTATTAGCTTGTCTTTGTGGTTGGGCGTTGTTTTTGGGCTTATGTTTCAGTTTCCTGTAGTGACTTATTCCTTAATTCGGTCAGGAATGGTTTCTTATCAAGCTGTTAAAAGCAAGCGGTCTTATGTTTTTGTGGCGATTTTGATTATTGCCGGTATCTTAACGCCGCCGGATATAGTTAGCCAGTTGATGCTCACCATTCCGACTTATTTGTTGTTTGAATTAGGCTTGTGGATGGCAAGACATAAGTAAAATTTGGTTATTTTTTTCTTGCTTGTTTGGGGCGTTTTATTTTTTTTGATGACGAGAACGGTTGGTACGTTCTTATCAGTCGATACATGTTTGGTGTTTGACATACTTTTATGCAGTGAATGTTTAGCTTTTTGTTGTGTATAAATTTGAATGTTTTTTTGGGGATCGGTTCTTTTTGTTTAATATATATCGTAAATTTTATAACAAGTATAGACGTCGTTGGGTTGCAAAATATTTAAATCAACAACTACGGTTGGTGAAGGATTTGGCAACGTTTTGTTAGAAGCACAAACCGTCGGAACATTAGCGATTTCCTCGGATGTTAAGTCAGGGCCGGCCGAGATTTTGATGAATGGGGAGGCAGGTGTGCTGTTTGAACCGCGTAATTATCAGCAGTTGGCGCAGATTATGGAAGATGTTATTCAACATAAAGAAAAATATCAATCTAAAATTGATTGTGCTACGCAAAATTTGAGTCGTTTTGATGCCAAGCTGATTGTGCAAGAGCTGCTTAATCAGATTGATATCTTAAAAAAAGAAAAAGAACAAGTCCTTTGATGGGATTTGTTCTTTTTTGTTGTGTTTCATCTTTGAGCAAGTCGTCGGCGGACTTCCTCTTCAATCATTTTTTGTCTTTCTTTAGTGCACCATTTAGGGGTCTTTTTAGCAAGTTGGTTGACGGTGCCAAGGCCTAAGTCTGATAAACCCTGTAAATACTTTTGGTATTCGGCATCTTCTTTTTCTTTGGCTTTGTGTTGTTTGCGTTTTTCATACCGGCAAGTAATCAGGTAACCGATGTATGCAATTAAGCAAGCTCCTAAGGCGGACAAGAATAACATCCCGACAATTGTGTAAAAGTCTTTAATCATAATAGTTTGTTTTTTATAGATTAATAATAAATTTGTGGATTGATAATATTCTATTTTGTTATTTTGTCAATAAGTTTAATGATTTTATTTTTTTTGAACTTTTTTTAATTTTTCTTCGTTTATAAGGTTGTATGGATTAATTATGTTGAAAAAATGAAAGTTTTTAAAATGTTTTCGTTTGTTTCTAAGAAAGTTTTATTGTTAACTTTATTGGTTTTTGCCGCTTTTCCGGCATATGCTTATTTTTTTAGTTCCGGTGATGATGTCTCTTATATTACAGAGCCGGTCAAACGGCAAAATATTGAAAAGGTTGTGAATGCAACCGGTGAGGTTCGTGCCAGCGAATTGGTTACCGTCGGTGCTCAGGCTTCGGGTAAAATTGAGAAGCTTCACGTGATTATTGGGCAAAATGTTAAAAAAGGTGATTTAATTGCCGAAATTGATTCGACAACTCAAAAGAATGATGTCGAAATCAACAAATCGCGTCTTAGCAGTTATCAGGCACAACTTAATGCGGCTAAAGTTTCTCTCGATGTGGCAAAAAAACAATATGACCGTATGTCGGCTTTGAAAAAGAAAAATGCTGCTTCTGCCGAAGATTTGGAAAATGCTCAAGACTCTTATGAAACGGCAAAATCTCGGGTGACCGAACTTGAAGCTAATATTAAAGAAACCGAAATTTCTTTAAGTACGGCAGAGACAAATTTGGGCTATACCAAAATTACGGCACCGCTTGACGGAACTATCGTGTCTATTCCGGTTAAAGAAGGGCAAACAGTAAACGCTGCCATGAACACGCCGACCATTGTGCAGATTGCTGATTTGAGCCAAATGGAAATTCTTATTGAAATTTCAGAAGGTGATATTGCTAATATTAAACCCGGTGTTAAGGTGACTTATTCGGTCTTGGCTAATCTAAATTCTTCTTTTGAAACAACGTTAAAATCTATTGACCCAGGGTTAACCTTATTAACAAACGGCGAGTATACCGAGGTTGTGGGTTCCAGTGAAGCAATTTATTACTATGGGCGCTTGAATGTGCCAAATCCCGACGGGTTGCTTCGTATCGGTATGACCACCCAAAACGTGATTTATGTCGATAGTGCAGAAAATGTTTTGACGGTTCCGGTGACTGCCGTTAAGCATGAAGGAAATGAAAAATATGTTGAAATCTTGACGCAAAACGGTGCGTTTAAACGGGATGTTGAGACGGGTGTTTCTGATGGGTTGAATATTGAAGTTAAAAGCGGGCTTAATGAAGGGGACAAAGTTATTATTGCCAAGATGTCTTCCTCTGAAATTTCTGACAAAGCTGCAAGTACAAAAGGTCCGAGGAGATTCTAGCCATGGAAATTTTGGAGCTGCATAACATCAATAAGTTTTTTGGGCAGGACAAAAATCGGGTTCATGTTCTGAAAAACATAAATTTATCAATAGAAAAGGGTGACTTTGTGGCCATAATCGGGCAGTCCGGTTCAGGAAAATCAACCCTGATGAACATTATCGGTTGTTTGGATACGCCAACCTCCGGTTCTTATAAAATCAATAAGACCGAAGTTGGGAAAATGTCACGCAATCAGCTGGCTGAGCTTCGGTGCAAAACTTTTGGCTTTATTTTTCAGCGCTACAATTTATTAAGCAGTCTTAATGCTCGTGAAAATGCTGCTCTTCCTGCGATTTATCTTGGAATGGGTGAGGGCGAGCGCAACAGTCGTGCCGTTGAGCTCTTGAAAAAGCTCGAACTTTCAACCAAGCTGGGAAACAAGCCAAACGAGTTGTCCGGTGGTCAGCAACAACGCGTTAGTATTGCTCGTGCTTTGATGAATGGTGGTGAAATTATTCTTGCTGATGAGCCAACCGGTGCTCTTGATTCCAAAAGCGGTGAAATGGTGATGGAGATTATTAAAAATCTGCATAAACAAGGACACACAATCATTCTTGTTACCCATGACAGCAAAATTGCCGCGCAGGCCAGCCGCATTATTGAAATTAAAGATGGTGAGATTGTCGCCGACGAGCGCAAGGCTTCGGAATTTTATGAAATTGAAAATAGTGTGCCTGAGGTTAAGAAAAGCAAGTTTGATATTTTTAAGTATCGTTTTGCCGAATCTTTTTCGATGTCTATTCACGCTATATTAGCCAACAAAATGCGGTCTTTATTAACGATGCTCGGTATTATTATCGGTATTGCTTCCGTTGTGTCGGTGGTGGCGCTTGGTAATGCATCTCAGGCCAAAATTATGGAGCAGATTAATTCTATGGGAACCAATACCATTGATATTATGCCCGGTACCGGCTTTGGTGATATGCGTTCAGGCAAAGTTAAAACACTTAAGGTCAGTGATTCTGATTATCTTAGCCGCCAAGGGTTTATTGATAATTCAACCCCGAGCGTTTCAGCCAGCGGTACTCTTGTTTATGCTAATACCTCTGCAACGGCGCAGCTTAAAGGCGTTGGCTCTTCCTTCTTTGAAGTTAAAGGCAAAAATATTGCTCTTGGGCGCATTTTTACTCAAGATGAGGTGAATAATATTGCATCAGTCGCGGTGATAGATCATAACACTTTAGAAGAAATTTTTTCGGACAATCCAAATCCTATCGGCGAAATTATTATCTTTAACAAAAAGCCTTTGCGGGTTATCGGCGTGACCGAAGAAGAAAATAATGCCGGTCCGAACTCTGATTCAATGAATATCTGGGTGCCTTATACCACGGCGATGTATAAAATTAACGGAAGTACCGATATAAATTCAATTACCGTTAAGGTTTCCGATGCTGTTAATTCTCAAGTTGCCGAAGAGAGTATTGAAAATATTTTGACCTCTCTTCATGGGCAGAAAGACTTTTTTATGATTAACAGCGACAGTATTAAGCAAACGGTTGAGAGTGCAACAAATACCATGAAGCTCTTAATCGCCAGCATTGCCGTTATTTCTCTTGTGGTCGGTGGTATCGGTGTGATGAATATTATGTTGGTTTCAGTCACCGAGCGTACCAAAGAAATCGGCATCCGTATGGCGATCGGTGCTAAGCAAGAAGATATTTTGCAACAATTTCTGATTGAGGCGATTTTAATCTGTCTGGTCGGAGGTTTTATGGGTGTTGCTTTATCTATGCTTATCGGCTTGGGCTTTAACACTTTTTCAGAAGATTTCGGAATGATTTTTTCAACTGCGTCAATCGTTTTGGCTTTGGTTTGTTCTTCGGCAATTGGCATCATCTTTGGATATATGCCGGCGAAAAACGCCTCTAACCTTAACCCGATTGATGCTTTGGCGAGTGAATAACATGAGAAAAAATGCTTTACATATTGTGCTTTTAACGACCACTCTTTTAATGTCGGCCGGTTGTGCTACTTTTCAGCCTTATCCGACGACGGTGGCCGATGAGCTTAATTATACACGTAGTGTACAAGAAAAATATAAGGCCAATGCCGAATGGTGGACAGCTTATAACAATGCGGAACTTAATCAATTGGTCGAAACGGCGCTTGCTAATAATCCGGATTATCTGAAAGCGGCAATCGCTATTAATCAAGAGCTCTATCGGCTTAATTTAACCAACGCCGATTTGTTTCCGACCTTGTCCGGCGGAGTAAGTGCTTCAAGCCAACGGCAGATTGATACGCATGATAATTTTGCGGATAATTTTTCGGGCGAACTCGGCCTAAGTTATGAAGTCGATCTTTATGGCAAAATCCGTGATTTGAATGATGCTCAAGCGCTTGAATATCAGGCAACTATTTTGGATAAAGAAACGGCCAAGCTTGCTCTTATCAATAGTGTTGTTGATTTGTATTTTAATTTGGAATATTTGAGCAACACGATTGGTGTTACCCAAAGTAATATTAAAATGTATGAGGATATTAAAAACATTGCCGAAGCGAAATATAAAACAGGGAAGGCGGATAATGTTGAGTTTTTGGAAGCCAAGCAAAGCTTGTTGTCCGAGCAAAATCGCTTGATTGAGCTTGAAACCCAATTTAAAGAAATGGAGTCAAATCTTAAAAACATTCTCAATACACGTCAAGAAGAAGCTCTTAATTTGAAATTTGGCGACATTCTTGACCAAAAGACGCTTGGGGTTAATCTTGATGTGCCGCTTTCGGTTTTGGCTAATCGTCCTGATTTGTTGGCCAGTCAATATCGCTTGGAAAAAAGTTTCAAAACCCTTGAGGCTGAAAACAAAAACTGGTATCCGAGTGTTTCTTTGCGTACGGCATTATCGTCATCTTCCAATAAAGCGCGGTCAACCTTTGATGTGCCGTTTGTTATGGGAAGTGTTTCCGTTGATTTGCCGTTTTTGGACTGGACACGCGTTAAAAACAATATAAAAACTTCGGAAGCGGACTATCAAATTGCTTTTATTGACTTTAATGATACGCTTAATCAGGCGGTTAATGAAGTGGGATATTTCTATTTTGCTTATGAAAAATCTACTCAGAGTTTTGATAATATCAATGAAAATTATCAAAATTCGACCGAGATTACGCAATATTATAAAGAGCGCTATAATAACGGAAAAATCGAATTTCGTGATTATCTGCAGGCTCTTTACAGTGAAAATTCTCTGCGTAAAAGTCTAATTCAGCAGAAATATCAGATCATTAAATATGAAAACTATATCTATAAAGCTATGGCCGGAAGATATTAGAAGAAAACGATTTTTAGTTTTGACCTCTCATTATTTGTGAGAGGTCTTTTTGTAACAAGAAAACTACCGGCTAGGCCGGTAGTTCCAAAGAGCTTATAGCTTTACAGATAAAAAACTCCTTTG
>CALXTD010000013.1 GCA_944391315.1 uncultured Alphaproteobacteria bacterium
CTACAAAAAGATATGGATAAATACCTTGAGATTGATGCTGAAACTGATGAAATACTAGCAAATATCGCAGAAATAGCAGCAAATGTAGGAAAATTCTTAAAAAGTCCGATTATTTCTGAAAAAAGAGACATTTTGAAATTAATATTATCGGACTGCAAAACTGAAGGAAAAAATATAGCGTTTTCAATAGTTAAGCCATTCAATGAACTACTAAAAACGCCAGAAACTGATAAATGGTGCCGCCGATAAGAATCGGACTTACGACCCCGTCATTACCAATGACGTGCTCTACCACTGAGCTACGGCGGCGCATTGCAGATGAAACATACAAAACTCCGAAACAAAAATCAAGCATAATTTTGCAAAATTCATAACTTTTTTTGACTGACAATTCAAAAATTAGGGAATAGAATAGCTCTATCACATAATTATTAGGAGGAAGGACTATGAAAAAACTTTTTGCATTCTTTTTTGTTTTGGCCGCTTTGACAGGCTGCACCAAGGCCGAAGCCGACTTAACCGGAAAGAATTATAAACTTGTTGACGCTGATTCAAAAGTTGAAATTACTTTAGGATTCGCAAAGGATGAAAATCGCTATTACGGTAAGGCCGTTAATAATTATTTCGGAACCTATAAAGTTCAGGGCGCAGAAATCAGTTTTAGCCCGGCCGGTTCAACCATGATGGCCGCTCCGGAAGATATGATGATGGCTGAGGCTGCATATTTCCAGTTTTTGCCGCAGGTACAGGTTTTCAAGCTTGAAGGAAAACTCTTGACCTTAACGGCTGAAAACGGCAAGACCATGGTCTTTGAAGAGACCGCTGCTCCGGCAGAAGAATAAGGAAAAGGACTGAATTATGGCTGAGCCACTACCCCCGCAAGAACAATTTTTTCCGCTATTGGTAGAAAGTTATATTCGCCTTGAAACGGTTATAACTTGTATAAAAAATGAAGACGCCGGCAATGAATATAAAGCCTTGCCGACAAAGTTCAAAATTGCGGAAGAATACTATAAGCAGATTGTCGATAATGAGATCCAGTCGCCGCTTTTGGGCCTAAAGCTTGATTACGATTCGGCAAGCTCAATTTTAACCGTTGAGCCTGATAATTTTGTTTTGGAACTTTATAAAAACAAGATTATGCGCGAGGTAGCACTCAAACAGTCCATAGATTTTCAGCAACGATATTCAAAATTCATTACGTTGGTTGAATAAGAAAAACGGCCGAGAAGAAAAACTTCAAGGCCGTATTTTTTTTTTACGAGTTGCACCGATTCGCTGTCTGGTTTATCTGCTGAACACAGCATCTTTCAAGCGTTTTAGCGTGGCTTGTGCAGCCGGACGAGCTTTTTCAGCACCTTTTTGCAGCATATCTTCAACCTCGTTAAAGTTTGCCATATAGTAATTGTACTTTTCGCGAGCTTCTTTAATCTCGGCAATCACAGCGTCAAGCAACATATTTTTGATGTGACCATAGCCGAGTTTTCCCTGCCGCAAACCATCGCCCATTTCTTTAAGCTGCTCAGGCGTTGCGATTGATTTATAAATTTCATAAACCAAAATCTCATCAGGATTCTTTGGCTCTTCCATTGGGCGAGAGTCGGTTTTAATCGAGAAAATGGCTTTTTTAATCGACTTATCATCTTCAAATAAGGGAATAACATTGCCATAAGATTTGCTCATCTTACGTCCGTCAACACCGGGGACAACGGCAACATTGTCGTCAAAATAATAAGTTGGCAGTTTCAAAAGCTCTTTGTTGTAATGAGCGTTAATGGCGCCGGCAATATCACGAGCGATTTCAACATGCTGAACCTGATCTTTGCCGACAGGGACAATGTCGGAATCATAAGCCAAGATATCAGCAGCCATGAGGGTTGGATAGGTATAAAGCCCCATGTTGATGCCGTCATCATCAGGCTTTCCTGCTTCCCGATTCTTATCGACCGCAGCTTTGTAGGCATGAGCCTTGTTCATAAACCCTTTAGGGGTATAAGCATAAAGAATGGTTGTGATTTCAGGAATTTCAGGAATATCTGACTGGCGGAAGAAAAAAGACTTTTCGGGATTAAGCCCGCTGGCCAAATAGATACAAGCAATCTCTTTGGTTTTAGCATTAAGCACTTCAGGATTTTTCTCAGCATTAATAGCGTGATAATCCGCAATAAACATATAATGTTTTCCGCCCTGTTCAAGAGCATTGTTGCCAAGGGCAACCGCAGGTTTTATTGCGCCGAGATAATTGCCCAAATGCGGCGTTCCGGTCGGTTTAACACCGGTTAAAATCGTTTTTCCTTCAAACATTTTATTACATTTCCTAAATTTTGTATTGAAATTATCTGTAAAATTGGTACTCTAAACAACGGTTAAAATCAACAAAAAAACAAATAGGACAATAAAAATGTTGGATATTAAATACATTATTGAGAATAAAGAACTCGTACAAGAAGGACTTAATAAAAAAGGTTACGCGAATATCATAAGCTTAGACGATTTAATATCCCTTCATTCCTCGATTACAAAGTTAAAAACCTCATCTCAGGCCAAGGCGGAAGAAAAAAATAAATTAAGTAATTCCATAAAATCAGCCTCGGCTGAGGAGCGTCCGGCTATTATTGCTAAGAGCAAAGAACTGGGAGAAGCCTTAAAGCAAGAGCTGGAAGAGCTTGATGCTGAACAGAAAAAATTTGATGAAATCATGCTGCGCATGCCAAATATGCCGAGCCCAGACTGTCCGGTTGGCCCTGATGAAAGCGGCAATGTTGTGATTCGCAAAGTTGGCGAGATCCCGCAGTTTAACTTCAAACCGCGTGATCATGTTGAGTTAATGGAACTCAATGATTGGGGCGAGATGGAAAGAATAGCCAAAGTCAGCGGCTCCAGAACCTATGCCATCAAAAATGACTTGGCTCAGTTGGAATTAGCAATGCACATGATGGTGCTCGACAAGTTACGTGCTCATGGCTTTACGGTGATTACCGTTCCATCAATTTCAAAGGAAAAGCCATTGTATGGTCAGGGCTACCTGCCATTTTCAAGAGATGAAATTTATTATATGCCGGCCGATGATGTCTATTTGTCGGGTACCGCAGAGCTGATATTGAACTCTCTCCGCGCGGATGAAATCATAAACGAGGCTGAATTGCCGATTCTCTATGCCGGATTTTCTCCTTGCTTCCGCCGCGAGGCCGGAGCCGCCGGAAAAGATACCAGAGGCTTGGTCCGTGTTCACCAGTTTATGAAAACCGAACAATTTGTCATTTGCAAAAATGATATTAATGAGAGCGAAAAATGGCATCAAACTCTGCTGAAAATATCAGAAGAAGTTTTGCAGGATTTAGAATTGCCTTATCAGGTTTTGGATATCTGCACCGGCGACATGGGCGCACCGAAATATCGTCAGTATGATTTGGAGGCTTGGGTTCCGTCACAAAATTGCTATCGTGAAACCCATTCTTGCTCCAACATTACCGAATGGCAAGCACGCCGTACAAATTTGCGTTATCGTGATAATGCCGATGGCAAAGTAAAATATGTCCATACCTTAAACAATACCGGTATCGCCACACCGCGTGCTTTGGTACCGTTTATTGAATGCCACCAAAATGAAGACGGTAGCGTCAATATTCCGCAAAAGCTTCGTCCGTATTTGAGTGGAAAAACAAAAATCGGTAAAAATGTATAGATAATAACTAATAAAAAAGGAAAGTGCATGAAAAACGTTGTATCAAACCTTCTCGGATTTATGACCAAAATAGAAAATTATTATGGACAGGAGATTTCATCAACGAACAAAGCCGGAGAAAAGGAGTACCAGTCCTCACAGGCTTTGAAATTGTGCTTTCTTGGGTATTTGGTTCATCCTTACCTGAAACAAAAAATAAATTTAAGCAAGCTGATAAGGCTCTCTTTGGTTGCCAGCCGCTTTATCTCCGACACGCTTTATGATGCCGGCAAAAAGAAGCTTGGCGCCAAAGAGCGCGCTTATGTTTTAGACCGCGCCGAACAAGCCGATGCTGTTCTGGAAAGAAAGACTGAAACATTAAGCGAGGCACTGACGGACATTCTTGAGCAAAAAAGCCTTGAGAGCCGCCTGATAATGTTTTTTGGGCGCTGGATTAACCGCTGGGAAGAAATTGCTTCTAAGAAAAATTGGGAACATAAAACCGATTTCAGAGAAAAGCCTTATGAGAGCTTGACCTCGGTCAAAAAGCTTGAAGAACCTTTTGTTGAGGAGGCGTTTTCTTACCTAAATAAAAGAATATACGAGGTTTTATCGGCCGAAGGCATAGAGTTGGCTGCGCCCAAAATCAAACATTCTCCATTTACGGAAAATCTGCTCGACTTCATGACACATATTGATGATTTGAGCCAAACCCAGCGTGATAATCTTATGGCTGATGGCCGCAGAGAAACCGATGCCGATCATATCATCAAACTTATGTGGTGGATAATGGTAGCTTTGCCACATCTGCAAAAGAAGTATGATGAAGACAAGTTGTTTGAATTAGCCTTGGTGCATGATATTGTAGAAGCACGCTGCGGAGACATTCCGTTGTCTTTGCAACACAGCGATGCCGGAATAAAGCTGCAAAAAATTCAAAACGAGTGGGAGGCGATTATGTACTTCCGTGCGATATTGCCGCCACCGTTAAACAACCTGACTTATAACTTGTTTGAAGAATATGAAACCAAGGAAACGCCGGAGAGCAAAGTCGTTTGGGCACTGGACAAGCTAGACGCCAACTGGCAGGCCAATCTCTATAATGGCGGTGACGTCACTTATTGGGGCAAATACCCGAACGGTGAGGTTTACTATCAACTGGCCTTAACGCGCAAACCTTTGGTCACTGAAATGGGCGAACCTTTGTTGAAGGAGCTTGAGGATGAAACCATCAGCACTTCGCAGAAAAATATGGAATCCTGCGGCATAAAGGTTGCTAATTTATAATAAGAATCTATTGTTCAAGAACCGAGGTAATTTCCTCGGTTACTTTTTTGGCATCGCCATAAAGCATAAAAGTATTCGATGCATAAAACAGCGGGTTGTCCACACCGGAATAGCCTGTTGCCAAAGAGCGTTTAACAAAAAAGACGGTTTTTGCTTTACCGACCTCAAGCACCGGCATTCCGAAAATGGGTGAAGAGCTATCCGTTTTTGCCAATGGATTGGTCACATCATTTGCGCCGATAACATAGGCCACGTCAGCCGTAGCAAACTCGCGGTTTATGGCTTCTAGCTCAAACACATCTTCATAAGGGACATTAGCTTCGGCCAGCAAAACATTCATATGCCCCGGCATACGACCGGCCACCGGATGAATGGCAAATTTAACCTCAACATTATATTTTGAGACAAGAACTTCGGCCATCTCTTTCAGAATATGCTGTGCCTGAGCAACCGCCATACCATACCCCGGAACAATAATCACTTTCGAGGCATTTTCCATGATAAAAGCGGCATCTTGCGGATCACCGGCTTTGGCTTGCTGATTTGCTTCTTGAACAGAAGTGGCTGAATTTTCACCAAGAGAGCCAAAGATAACAGACATCAAAGAGCGATTCATGGCCTTTGTCATGATATAAGAGAGAATAGCGCCACTCGCACCGACAATAGCCCCGACAATAATCAGCAAGATATTATTAAGCGAGAAGCCGATGCCAACGGCCGCCCAACCGGAATAAGAATTAAGGATAGATATAACAATCGGCATATCCGCACCGCCAATCGGCAAAACAAGAGTAACCCCGAGCACCAGAGAGGCAACGGCAAGCAGATAAAAAGGCTCAATCTGACCGGTAATTACAAAATGAGCGCAGGAGGCAATCACCAAAAGCGCCAACATCAGATTAAACGTCCGTTGCAGCGGAAAATGTAAAGGCTTGGCTGAAATGAGTCCTTGCAGCTTTGCAAAAGCAAGGATTGAACCGGAAAAAGCAATAGCGCCGATAAGCAAGCCGATAGCATTTTCGACATAGAGCGCTGAACCGGATAAGATTTCGGCAAGAGAGATGAGTACGGCTGACAAGCCGCCCAAACCATTAAATGCCGCAATCATTTGGGGCAGGGCCGTCATTTTAACTTTGAGCGCAAAATAAGAGCCGATAAGCGCACCGACAATCAGAGCCAATCCCACCCATAGCGTATCGCTGACAAGGGATGAAAATAGTGTTGCGCCAATGGCAAGAAGCATGCCAAATATACCGAGCAAATTACCTTTTCTGGCCGTATCAGGCGCGGCCAAGCTGCGAATAGAGAGAATGAACAACACCGCCGATAAAAGATAAGAAATGAGTAACAAAGAATTAGTCATGCTGTTTTACCTCCTGCGGCAAAGTTTTTTCTTTTTTCTTAAACATAAGGAGCATGCGTTGCGAGACGATAAATCCGCCAAAAATATTGATTGACGCTAAAACCACGGCAATGAGGCCCAAAATTTTTGCCGAACTAAATTCGGTAGCACCGGCAGTAATGAGCGCTCCGAGAACAACCACGCCGGAAATCGCGTTAGACACACTCATCAAAGGTGAATGCAAAGCCGGTGTCACGCCCCACACCACAAAATAACCGACAAAGCAGGCCAAAACCAGAATAGTCCAAAGTAAAAAACTGTCTGTCATAGCAATTCTCCGTTTTTCATAAAACATACGGCTTTCAAAATATCGTCGTTAAAATCGGTTGGATTTTGCGCCGTCGGCTTAAAAAAGGTTTGAACAAAGTTATAAATATTGCGGGCAAAAAGTTCGCTGGCCGAATAAGGCAACAGAGCCGCCCCGTTAGAAAGACCGATAATCGAAACATCAAACAATCTAACGATTTTGCTGGCATCAGAGCCTTCAATATTGCCGCCGCTGTCAACCGCCATATCAACCAGAACCGAATTCTTTTTCATTTGTTTTATCATGTCTTTGGAGATAAGGCGCGGTGCTTTTTTATCAGGAATTTGCGCTGTTGTAATCACGATATCCGATTGCTTGAGTTGGTTTATAAAATCTTGCGGATTTTCGTTTTTCAAATATTTTCCACCTAGAGATTCGACCTGTTCTTTGACCTCCAGTCGAACATCTGAAGCCACAACCTGCGCCCCCAGACGTTTGGCTGTGGCAATGGCTTGCAAACCGGCCACTCCGACCCCAACCACAAAAACTTTTGCCGGAGGTATAGTTCCGGCTGCCGTAATCATAAACGGCACGGCACGATTAAAACTGTTTATGGCAACAAGGGCAGCTTTATAACCGGCCAAATTACTTTGAGATGAAAGAACGTCCATATTCTGCGCCCGAGAGATTCTCGGAATAAGGTTGAGAGCAAAACAAGTGGCTTGCTTTTTGGCTAAATCTGATTTTGAGGCCGTGCGCGATTCGCTCGGAAAAAGAGCAACGATGGCGCAGCCGTTTTTCATAAGCGAAATTTCTTTAGGCTGCGGGGCATTGATTTTAAGGATGATATCAGCTGATTTGTAGACTTCTTTGGCTGAAGATATGATTTTGGCACCGGCTTGACGGTAGTCATCATCATTAAAGCCGGATTCGCTCCCTGCGTCAGATTGAATATGAACCTCAAATCCGAGGGAGGTAAATTTTTTGACGGTTTCGGGCGTTGCGGCCACGCGGGTTTCATTAGTTAAAATTTCTTTAGGAACGGCAATAATCATCTTGACCTCAGCAAAGCATGATACTAAATTCGAACAAGATATTATATAATGCAATAAGTTAATAAAAATAGTAGGATAAGCAAAAATGCTGCAATTATTTTTAACATTTTTCAAAATCGGACTATTTACCTTTGGCGGTGGCTATGCGATGTTGCCACTGTTACAAGATGAAATTGTGCGCCGCCACAAATGGGCCACGGAGGATGAACTTTTGGACTATTACGCGGTTGGGCAAAGCACGCCGGGGATAATCTCGGTGAATGTGGCAACCTTTATCGGCTATCGTCAATATGGCGTGTTGGGCGGAATTTTAACCACGCTGGCCATAATCATGCCTTCTTTCATCATTATTACCTTGATTGCAACCATCTTAGACAAATTCATGGACAACAAATATTTGACTCACGCCTTTGCCGGAATTCGCTTGGCCGTGAGCGCCTTGATATTAGACACGGTCATCGGCTTATGGAAAAAGAGCGTTAATAACCGCTTGGGCTATGTGATATTTGCCCTTGCCGCGATTAGTGTCTTGTTTTTGAATGTTTCGGCGGTGCTGGTTGTCATTGTCGCCGGAGCTGCTGGCTATATCACCCATCGGGTAAAATCTTCTGCTAAAAAGGAGAAAGCCTGATGATATACGCCATTTTGTTTGTTCAGTTTTTTAAGATAGGGCTGTTTGCGATTGGCGGCGGCTTGGTTACCGTCCCGTTTTTGTTTGATTTGGCCGAGCATTATCCCTGGTTTACGGCGGCCGAATTAGCCGATATGATAGCCATTTCCGAGTCCACTCCGGGGCCTTTGGGGGTAAATATGGCAACTTATGCTGGTTTTAAGGCCGCAGGCGTTTTCGGTGGAGCTATTGCGACCATAGGTCTGACTTTTCCTTCAGTCGTGATTATCATCTTAATTGCCAAGCTATTAAAAAAATTCAAGGACAACCCAAATGTTCGGAGCATTTTAACCGGTATCCGACCGGCGGTAATTGCGCTCATATGCTTTGCCGGCTGGGAGATATTAAAAATATCGGTCAGAAATTGGCAAGACGGCATAATTTTTGTTTTATTTTTAGCGGCAATACATTATTATAAAAGAAGCCCGATTCTTTATATCATCATAGCAGCAATTATCGGGGTTGCGCTCAAACTTTAAGGAGAACAGCATGAAAAAAGGACTATACATAGCAGCAGTTCTGGTCTTGGTTATTATCGGATTATATGTTGTAAGTTTAGGCGTATACGGAACTTGGGTAAATACCAACCCCCAACCCGGAAACATTTTCTCAGGTGATATAAAAATTGAGAAAATTAAAAACGAAGAAGGCGCACAGCACAAATATTTAATGATAATCTCTGATAAAGAAAATCATGCTTTGTCCTGCACGCCGACAGATGAAGAAGAAATATATACTTGCTTACCGTTTCTCAAAACCGCCGGCAGCAATACGCTGAAAGACATTGCCCTGCAAACAGCCATGACCCCGCTGCATGTAAAGTTGAAAGTCCAAAATTATATGATTTATCATGTTTTGGATATTGAGATGAGCTATGTTACGCCCAAATGCCAAAAGCCTGGAGAGGAAGGCTGCCAGCTTATCAAGCTCCCGCAATATACCAAAAAAGGCATATAGTGGCATAAACAAAAATATTAACAAATTAGAGTAAAACGACTAAATTCATGTTCCATAAGAAGTAAAGAACATGAAGATAGCAAATTTTAGAGAATATACCGGCGTTTTGCGCGAGATATATACCGGAGAGGCCATGGCCGAAACCGGAAGCTATTACTATGCGTTGATGTCTTCGGGAAAAAAGCTTAATCAGAAGAAAAACGAGCTCCGTCAAAAGATAGCCGGATTAAGTCAAAAAATTCAGACCCAAGCGGAGATAGTGCGCCAAGCCACAGACAAACGCCGTGCCGGATTAGAGGTTAATAAGCTTAAAAAAGAAAAACAAGCTTTGGTCAAAACCTTAAAAGACTTGCAGTCAAGCGACCATTTTAATTCCTTGAGCAATGACGCCAAAATCTGCGTTTGCAGCGGTTTTTTGTTCCAAAAATATCTGACCAATGAAATACTCAAAAACAATCCTCTTCATTTTCAAAAAAAACAGCCATGGTGATTTGATTGTTGACGCGTCTCAATTAAGACACTCTGATTTGTTTACTCAAGCCGCCCATGTGAAGGACTTTATCGCGGCTTATATGGCGCGCTATCCTGAAAAAGTCAAGACCGCCGGTTATTTCAAAACCTTACTGAACAAGGTAGACGATTGGCAAGGGATAATGACCTTTGTTGATGAAAATTTTGACAAGCTGAACCGCCAATCCAAAGAACAGCAAGATGACATTCAATCCAGTCATCAAGGCACGGAAGTTGTTTTAACCTTTCCTGAAGAAAAGCTTTTCTTACTGCGACTATGCAATCCGGACGCGTTGGATTATGAGAGCAGAAAAATGGAGCATTGCGTCGGCAAAGGCGGATACGATAGCGATGTCTCCGAAGGCAAAACACAAATTTATTCTTTACGCTCGGAAGCAGAGGACGGCGAATGGATTCCTCACGCCACAATCGAGTTTAAGGACGGCGCGGTAAAGCAAATAAGCGGCCATAAAAATCAAGAGGTAAAAGACGAATATATTTCGGCCACCAGAGAAAGCATTTATCACCTTTGCCAGAGTCGGTGTCGTTTTGCCGTCAAATAAAGTTTTGTATTACGATGGTAGCGAAAACAAAGGAACCCGATCGCAAGCTCTTTATTATATGATTGCAAAGCTTAAACTACCCAAAGGCTATAGGTGGCGTATGATGAACAGCGAAGACTTAGAAGAGATTCGTGCTTATGAAAAAGAGGTCGATAAGTTGCTTCATGAACTTCACGGCGTTACCATGTTTGCTGACGATGATGAATATATTCTTGAGGATAATGATTTAGATCGTGGCTATGTTCGTTTCCTTGCCGATTTGCGGTAAATACAAAAAAACAGCAGGATTTTCCTGCTGTTTTTTGTAAATAAATCTTCTGCTTAAATATCCAAAGCCTTGCGATATGTTTCAAGCAAAATTTCTTGTTCGTCGCGGTCAGCCGCATTCATCTTGCGCAATTTCAAAACCGCACGCATGATTTTAACATCAAAACCGGCCGACTTCGCTTCAGCAAAAATATCACGAATATCCGAAGCAATCGCTGCTTTTTCTTCTTCTAAGTGTTCGATTCTTTCAATTAACGAAGCCAGTCTAGATCCGTCAATTCCCCCAACATCACTCATAATAAAGCTCCTTAAAAAAATAAGTTAACATTGGCATAGACTGTAACAAAAAGAGAATTAATTTACAAGCAATAAATTTAGGGGATTAATTGCTTAATGTAATACATTGTTAAATTTTTGCGGATAATATAGAGACAAATTGAATTAATATAAGGAGCAAAGAATGCCAGAAAAAACAAAGACACATATTCTTGCCACAATCGGCCCGTCTTCCGCCAGCAAGGAAGTTATTGAACAGTTAATCGATTCGGGCGCAGATGCCTTCCGTTTTAACTTCAGTCACGGCACGCATGCCGAACACAAAGAGCGCTTTGAAATTGTCCGTAAATTATCTGAGAAAAAAGGCCGCCATATTACCTTAATTGCAGATATGCAGGGCCCAAAATTGCGTGTTGGAGAGTTCAAAGACGGTGCAATTGATCTCAAAGAAGGCCAAGAATTTGTTTTGGATCTGGATAAAAAACTCGGTGACGAACAACGCGTAACCTTGCCGCACCCTGAGATTTTTAAGGCCGTAAAGCCTAAAGATATGCTCTTGCTAAATGATGGCAACATCCGCTTAAAAGTCACCAAATGCGATTCGACCCATATCTGGACCAAGGTTGTGGTTGGTGGAAAATTATCAAGCCATAAAGGCGTCAATCTGCCTAATATTACTTTGCCGATATCCGCCATTACCGAAAAAGATAAAGAAGATTTGAAATTTGCCTTAAAATTAGGCTTTGACTGGATTTCGCTGTCATTTATTCAAAAGGCGGAAGATGTTCGCCAAGCGCGCAAATTAATCGGCGATAAAGCTTGGATAATTTCAAAACTTGAAAAACCAAGTGCTATAACTGAGCTGGATGAAATCATTAAATTATCAGACGGGATTATGGTTGCCCGCGGTGATTTAGGCGTTGAATGCCCGATTCAACAAGTTCCGGTTCTGCAAAAAAGAATTGTGTCCGCGTGCCGCAAATACAGCCGTCCGGTAATTATTGCCACCCAAATGCTGGAGTCGATGATAAATAATCCATCACCGACCAGAGCTGAGGCGTCCGATGTTGCAACCGCTGTTTATGATGGGGCAGACACGGTTATGTTGTCGGCTGAGAGTGCCGCCGGCAAATATCCGGTTGAAGCGGTTAAGATGATGAAGGACATTATCACAGAGGTTGAATCCGATCCTTTATTTTATCGCATGATGGATAGCCAAAGGAATCATCAAAATTGTGTCGGCGAGTCCGATTCGATAACAATAGCTGCGAGTGATATATCAACTTGCCTAAAAAATGTTTCGGCAATTGTAACTTATACATCATCGGGATTGACCACCTTTTTGACCGCTAGAGAGCGCCCGAATCTTCCGATTTTGGCGATTACACCGGACATTACGGTTGCTCGCCGCTTAGGTATTGTCTGGGGCGCAAAGAGCTTTGTGAACAAAAAGAGCTTTAGCAGCTATGACAAGATTGAAGAGATTGCAGTAAAAATTGCGGTTGAGAATGGCTTTGCCAAAAGCGGCGACCATATCATCATTACTGCCGGCTTCCCGCTTGGCAAAAAAGGTCGCACCAATATGCTGCATACGGTCTATATTCCGTAAAATAACAAAGAAAGGCTTCCTTCGGGAAGCCTTTCTTTTGGGTAACAAAAAAGCCTGCATAAAAACCGCAGGCTCAAAAAAGATAAATCTTAAAGATTAACCCTGACGAGCTTTGAGCTTCGGGTTCTTCTTATTAATAACATAAACGCGACCTTTACGGCGAACAATTTTGCAGTCCTTATCGCGAACTTTTTTAGATTTCAAAGAGCTGTAAACTTTCATTTTTCATTCCTTCACAAATATTTGCCTGCACCATAAGTTAAAAACCGAGCTTTGTCAACCATAATTTTAACAAAAGAGCAAAAAACTTGCTATTTTTGCTCAAATAAGTATAATTCCAGAGCAAAATGAGGAGAAAAAGATGAAACGATTCTTTTTAGGCTTAGGGTTAGGAACAATATTATTACCAACGATTGCATTAGCCCAGATGAGCTATTTGGACGAGGTGAGGGCTCTGGGCGCAGTTTCAGGCCAAGGGCTAGCTTGCGGTGCTTCAAAATACGACAGTTTTGAGCTTTTGGCGCGTGCGATATTAATCTCAAAGGCCCCGAGTGATTCTTTTCAGGCCCAAGGAATGTATGCTTATAATGAAGAAAAAGCTAATGCCTATATCTCAAAGCAAATGGATGGTATGTATAATTGCGCCGAGATAAACCGCCGCTTTGATAATCAAGAGATATTTAACGCAACACTTTACGCCGATGGTACCATAAAAATGCCTGACGGAAAGATAATCACCCCGCGCCAGCCTTATGACGCAAGCGTTATTTATAAAAAAGATGATGAACAAAAAATTCGGGCTCAGGCCATCTATGACAAAGGAGACAATGTCAAAGTCGGAGAAGTAAAACTAAAAACCGATGATGGTCATGAAGTCATAACAAGACAAAAAGAACAAACCACAGAGACTGCGCCGGAAATACCTGCCGAAACAGAAAATAGTATCGGTCATATAAAATCAAAATGGTAAAAGATAAAAAGATTGCAAGTTGAAAAATATCGTATATACTCGGCGGCAGATAAATAAAATATAGAAAATAAAGGAGAAAGGTCGATATGGCGTCCTACCAGTATGTTTTTGTAATGCAAAATTTAACCAAAGTTTTTCCGAACGGCAGAGAACTGTTTAAGGGGATAACCCTGTCATTTCTCCCCGGCGCAAAAATCGGTGTTTTGGGTGTAAACGGCGCCGGAAAATCAACCTTGCTAAAAATTATGGCCGGTGTTGATAAAGAGTTCAACGGAGAAGCTTGGGCCGCCGAAGGCGTAAAAGTTGGTTATTTGGAGCAAGAACCGCAGCTTGACCCCAGCAAAAACGTTATGGAAAACATTATGGACGGTCTGAGCGAAACCAGAGATTTGTTGAAAAAGTTTGAGGAAATTTCGCTTAAATTTGCTGAGCCGATGTCTGATGACGAGATGAATGCCCTCATTGAAGAACAAGCAGCTCTGCAAGAAAAAATTGATGCTTGCAATGGCTGGGATTTTGAAAGAACCATTCAAATTGCAATGGATGCCTTGCGTTGTCCGCCGGCTGATGCCGATGTAACCAAGCTCTCAGGTGGTGAAAAAAGACGTGTTGCTTTGTGCCGTTTGTTGTTGCAACAGCCGGACATGCTCTTACTCGATGAACCGACCAACCACTTGGATGCTGAATCGGTAGCTTGGCTGGAAAAGCATTTGCGTGATTACAAAGGTACGGTTGTCATGGTAACCCACGACCGTTACTTCTTGGATAATGTCACCGGCTGGATTCTTGAGTTAGACCGCGGACAAGGCATTCCTTATGAAGGCAATTACAGCTCATGGCTGGAGCAAAAAGAAAAACGCTTAGCTCAGGAAGAAAAAGAAGAAAGTGCTCGTCAGAGAACCTTGGCAAACGAGTTAGAGTGGATAAGAAAGAACCCCAAAGCCCGACAAGCAAAATCAAAGGCACGTATTAATGCTTATGACGAGTTGTTGTCTGAGGCAAGCAAAGAAAAAATCACTCAAGCCCATATTAACATTCCAATGACCGAAAGACTTGGTGATTTGGTAATTGAGGCCAACCATATCAGCAAAGGTTATGGCGATAAATTGTTGATAGACGACTTATCCTTTAAGATTCCGAAGGGCGCAATTGTTGGAATCATCGGTCCGAACGGCGCCGGAAAAACAACCTTATTCCGCATGATTACCGGACAAGAAAAACCCGATTCGGGAGAGATAAGAATAGGCGAGACGGTTGACTTGGGCTATGTTGACCAAACCCGTGATGAGCTAAATCCGGATAAAAATGTTTGGGAAGAAATTTCTGACGGGCTGGATATCATTAAGCTCGGCAAAAAAGAAATGCCTTCACGCGCTTACGTTGGCCAATTTAACTTCAAAGGCGGTGACCAACAGAAAAAAGTCGGACAGTTGTCCGGCGGTGAGCGAAATCGCGTTCACTTGGCTAAAATGCTGCGCAAAGGCGCAAATGTCATTATGCTTGACGAGCCGACCAATGACTTGGATGTAGACACCCTTCGTTCTTTGGAAGAAGGTATTATGGCTTACCCCGGATGTGTCTTGGTAACCTCCCACGACCGCTGGTTCCTAGATCGCTTAGCAACCCATATTTTGGCTTATGAAGGCAACAGTCAGGTCGTTTGGTTTGAAGGCAATTTTGAGGAATATGAAAAAGACAAGAAGCGCCGTTTGGGTGAAGAAGCTTGCAATCCTCACGCCATCAAATATAAACCGTTGATGAGATAAAGAAAACCACAATGGAAAGGCTTGATATAAGCAAACTGCAATATGTCCTTTTCGACTGGGACAATACTTTGGCCGAAAGCCGCAGCTCTTTAACGACTGCCGTTAATCAGGTTTTAGCGGCTTATGGCCTGCCGGAATGGGAAATCTCAAAACAAAAGAGAAACAAGGATTTATCGTTTAAAGATAATTTTCCTTATGTCTTTGGTGAGAATAAAGCCCAAAAAGCTTATGAAGAATATCGTGAGATATATAAAAAAATCGTACCGAGTAAAATAAGCTCTTTTCCTTATGCTCAAGAGGTCATAGATTTTTTTCTGACACAAGGAAAAAAGCTGATGATTGTCACCAATAAAGAACGCCAGTTGCTTGAATACGAGCTCCCGTTTTTATATAAGCCGGAGTGCTTTTGTAATATTACCTGTGGGCACGAAGCCCCCGCGGATAAGCCGAGTGGCGAGCAAATAAACTTTGCCTTAAAAGGATATCTATCTCCTGAAGAAATAAATCCTCAAACAGTTTGGATGATAGGCGATAGCCATCAAGATAGTCGTGCAGCCAAAGCCGCCGGCGTGCAGGCCATAAGAGTAAATCAGTCAATATGGGGTGAGGTTGAAACAAAAGAACCGGACGTCTTTTATTTCAAAAATTTTGAAGAGCTTTATGCAGCCCTGAAATTAGCGAAAAATTAAGGGATAAGCGCTTATTCTTAAACAATAGGATAAGGATTAAAAACAGCATGAACAGCAGCAATATCGATGTCTCAAAAATAATAAAATATATGCTGATGGCCGCCGCCATTGTGTTTGTGATAATATTAAATTATTGCAGCATAAACGAGCATATGAGTTCAAACAGCCGTAAAATTACAGCATATAAAATTCCAGAAGATTACAAAGAAAGAACACGTCCAGCAGTTGTTGCCGGAATTTTTTATCCGGCAGAAAAAACACCGGATAATTCAGTAAAAAAACGCCCGGAGTTGTTAATTATTCCACACGCCGGCTACAAATATTCAACAGCAGTTGCAGCCAAGGCTTATCAAGCTCTCAAGCCTTATGCTTCAAAAATAAAAAATGTCATTTTTGTTGTTCCACAACACAAAAAACAGCTTAAAGGTGCCGCTATATATGCGGGAGAAAAAGTCAGCATATCTGGCAAGGTTTATAAAATAAATGAAAAAATTTCAGAAGAGCTAAGCCGGCAAAAAGGTTTCTCTTTTTCCTCTCAGGCCTTTGCCTCAGAAGAAATCATGTCTGAGCAGTTGCCCTTATTGCAGCAAGTTGTGCCTAGTTTTCTCTTAGTACCTTTGGTCTATGGGGATATTGCCGCCGCAGATTTGGCCGCCGCTTTAGAAAAATATGCAGCAGCACCAGATACTCTGATCATCATCTCTTCAGATTTGGCAAATTATTATTCCGAGCTGCAAAATCCGCTCTCAAAAGGCGAAGAGGAGCATTCTGATTGTGGCAATATCGGCATCGAAGCCGCGCAAGAAATAGCAAAGAACCAGAACTTAACGCCTGAAATGCTGGATTTAGTAAATGCACAAGATATCATGGCACAACTAAAACGCTATGATGAGGAAAACAAAACCGAAGAAAAACGTTTAGAAAAAGAGCGCCAGTCTTTAAAAGAATTTAAGAGCCTATATGGCAAAGATTTGTTAAAAATCGCCCGTATATCGCTTGAAGAAAAATTTTTACATGACAAAGAGTATCGCCCGTCCAGAAAAGACTATAACAATACTATTTTTGACAAAGGCGCTTCTTATGTGAAGCTGCAACAAAATGGGCAAAATATCGGCCAGTCCGGTACATTACTGCCCAAAAAAGCCATTGCCCATAATGTTGCACACAATACTTATGAGGCTGTCGAAAATAATGATGAACGCACAAAAATAACCCCCGAAAATCTGCCGGAGATAAAAATAACCATAGCTTTGCTGACAGGCTATGAGCGTGTCCGCTATAATGACGAGCAAGACTTGTTAAACAAACTGGATGAAACGCAAGACGGCGTAATTTTACGCTCAGGCGACAGACAGGCCGCCTTTTTGCCCGAAGAATGGAAAAATTATAAGAGCAAGCAAGAATTTCTCAATGCTTTGAAGTTCAAAGCCGGACTAAGCCCAAGCTATTGGTCAAACAAAATAAAGATATTCAAGTTTTATACAGAGGAGATAACGGAAGATGAAAATTAACGGATACGAGATAGCCTTAAGTGAAGAAGAACTAGATAAAATCATAAACGAACAAACCCAGCCGATAGAGTTAATCAGCAAAGACTTCAAGGGCTATGAAGAGCTAAGTGAAGGCGATAAAAAGGCTTTACAACATTTGGTAAATGCCGGAAAGATGATGACCGACGTCGCCCAAGAGCAAGACCATCCGCTAAACAGAACAATGAGAAAAGCTTTGGAAGAGGCAGCAAAAACCAGCAGTCATGCGGCAAAAGCCTTAAAACTGTTTACGTCTTTTAGCGGTGTTGAAGGCCTAAACGGTATTGATCCGAAGCCCATAGAAATTTTCAAGGGCATACATGGCAGCAAGGGGCGCAATTTTTACCCGCAGGATTTGAGTGTTGAAGAGTTTCATCAGATAATTGAGAAAATGCTCAATCGAGGCAAAGATGACGAAGTCCGCAAAATTTTAAGCGTCAGAACCATGGTCAGACGCTCCGGCGACGAGTTAAAAGCCATTGATTATACCGAATATTTTGCCAAAGAATTTTCAGAGATAGCCAATCAGCTGGAGCTGGCCGCTCATTATACAACCGACGCAGCTTTGAAGGATTATTTGGGCTGGCAGGTTCAGGCCTTGCTGCAAAATGACGAAGAGATGGACGCTTTGGCAGATAGACATTGGGCCGTTTTGCAAGACACACCGCTTGAGTTTACCTTAAGCCGAGAAAATTATGATGACGAGATGAGCGGCACGATTTGTGAAAATCCAAAATTATCCGAGATGTTAGCCGCCCGCGGAATTGAGGTCTTGTCAAAAGACATGCTTGGCGTTCGTGTCGGCATTGTCAATAAGGAAGGAACCCAATTACTTCTTAAGTTTAAGGAGCACATGAAAAAGCTGGCAAAATTAATGCCTTTTGCCGATAGATATGAGCAAAACGTTGCTTCCGGCGGCGAGCTGAAACAAACCATGGTTGATGTTGACTTGGCAGCCTTGTGCGGCGATTATGCTCAGTGCCGCGGCGCTATTACGACGGCACAAAACCTGCCGAATAATGATAAACTGTCGGTAAAGCGCGGAGGCGGCCGACGCAATGTTTACCACCGTCAGGTCAGACAAAGCGGTGATGCCAAGAGAGAAAAGGCTCTGTTAAATGCGCTTCTCAGAGAAGATTTTCACAAATATTTCAATCGCGAAGCTGAGCATATTTTTGTTATCGGGCACGAAAACGGCCATTCTTTAGGCCCCGACAGCAGCTATCAAAATGCTCTGGGACTTTATAAACATACAATCGAAGAAAACAAAGCCGATGTTGTGTCCATAACTTTTATGCCGGAATATGTAAAGGCCGGAATCATTAATGAACGACAGTTAAAAGAAATATATACAACATGGATTGTTCGCTTGTTGTTAAAGTCAAAGCCACAGGCTTCTCAGCCGCACAGAACCGGCGATTTGATTCATTTCAACTATTTGCTGGAGCATGGCGCAATTGAATTTGACGCCGACAATAAGCTGGTCATTCATTTTGATAAAATGCCCGAGGTCATGCACAAGATTTTGGCCGAGACGATAGAGGTTCAGCTCTCCAAGTCACCGGAACAGGCAAAAGCCTTCATCGAGCGCAACAGCAACTGGGGTGATTTGCATGAATATATCGCCAAGGTCCAAAAAGACTTGGGCTTGAAGCCTTATAAAGACATCAGAATGCATTTTTAGGAAAGGGCTGTTGAATTCACCAAAATTTTGCTTGCCAAGAAGAACAAGAAAAGTCAAAATAAACTTAAATAAATAAGGGGGTAAGATATGATTAAAAAACTTATTGCCGGAGATTTGAGTTTAAGTGACACCTTTTGGAAGTTTGGTGTACTGGGCATGGCGCTGGTAATATTTGTCGTCCGCCTTTTCGGCAGCTTTCTTGCCGGAAAATTAAAGGGCATCAGCCTTTATACCTATTACAGCAAATACTTTAATCCGCTGAATATGGATACAGCCATTGTTGCCAACACCTGCCTTTACCTTGGAAGTTTGGTTATATTTGTTTGGTATAGTGTCGTTGTCTTGTCTGGAATATGGAAGAGTACGGATAAATACGACAAGAGCACATGGATTAAACAAATGGTAAGAATAGTGACGGTGATTTTGGTCATCATGAGTTACAAAATAGTTTTTTAAGGAACAAGATATGAAAAAATTTATAATGTTAGTCATGGTTCTGGTTCTCTCAGGGTGCTTTACGGCCGGTGACTTTCCCGAAAAAAGATTAAAATTGCACGAAATGGGCCATGAAGACGACTATTGCCAAAGAAAACCCGATCGCTGCATAAACGGAGTTCCTTGGTAATTATCAAAATTTTATAAAAGTTGGAGCGAGCTAAACCCTCGCTCCATTTTTTTTCACTACTCTCCCATCTCAAAATAAAAATTATATTGAAAACTTTGCAAAATTATGATATATTAGAGTCGTGAAGGCAAACGAGATAGGAGAAGTATTATGTTTATCTCACGACAAAAGGCGGTTCTGACCGCGGCGCTTTGTTTGGCGACAGGACTTTTGCCAAGCAACGCCAAAGCTGATATTTCTTTTATCATAGATGAAACACACCTTGCCGACACACTTCACACGCACCTTTATTCTTCTCCGCGTTTACCTTCACGTTCTGAAATTCAATTAGCTGCCGTCTGCTTTGTAACCGATATGTCCGAATGCGAAGATAATATCTTTGGTAACTCCAGTAATCCGCCGGACTATGATTTTAATCCCCGTGACCGTTGCTTTAATGAAGGCTTTATTTATGCTTCTTGCCCTGATGGCTATAAACTCGGCGGCAAGAAATGTCCTTATGGTCCGTATTATTCCGAATGCATTTCTGTTTGTCCGTCAGGTTATGTAACTTGTGAAGCACCTTATTATGGTGTTGGTGAAGCTTGCGGTGGAAAATATGCGTCTTGTACTTGCACGCCTTGCGGCGAAGGCTATGACGCAACCTCTATTCCCGAAGGTTATATCCAAGACGGCGAAGCCTGCCTCGATTGCGATGGTATCAAGAAATATAAAGTCAAACCTAATCCTTGTGACGGCTTTCAAGATTGCGGCTCAATGGGCGGGGAAACAGGTGCCGCAATTTGCCAATCCGGCGATGTAATCAAATATGATAACTGCAAACCTTGTCCGAATTTAGGCACTTATACAAGTTGCCCAAGCGGTTCAGTCTGTGAATATGAAGACTGTTCAGGCTTGTGGTATGCAACCGGCTGTCAAAGCGGTTATACGGATTATTGCGACTATTGCGCAATGTAAGAAAACAAAGGAGAAAGAAGATGAAAAAATTACTCTATACAACAACAGCATTTGTTCTTTGTGGCGGCATTGTGCAAGCAAATGCGGCCTGTATTGCTACCCCAAGCTGTACGGCAATGGGTTATACCAGCACATCAAGTTGTACAAACGGCATTAAATGTCCGTTTGGCAATTATTGGAATTGTGATTTAGCGAATAAAATAGCTGAGTTGGAAAAGAAGATTGATCAACAGCAACAACAAGAGAGCTGCGTTGTAGGAAGTATATTATATTCAGATATGACATGTTCAGTGACAGTTATTGCCGGTAAAACTCCGATAGGAATAGTAGTTTATATTGATGGAGCAGGCGGCGGACAGGCACTAGCGCTGAATTCGATAGGCAACTATGCGTGGGGCGGATACGGTACAGATATCTCGACGTTACCGAACTTATCGCAATCTCAAGCCTCACAAGACGTCGCAAGTTGTGAGAATAGTAAAAAAATAATGGCGGCGGGAAATAAGAGTAAGTATCCGGCGGCCTGGGCGGCACATGAATATAAAACGGAAGGAACAGAAGCGGGGGATTGGTGCCTACCGGCAGCAGGAATAATTACCTCAGTATATAATAACCAAGACGCGATAAACACAGGTTTTAGCCGAGCAAATGGGACACAATTCTCATCAGGCGCTTGGTCGTCGTCCGAGACCAGTAGTTACAACGCGTGGTACTCAAACTTTAACTACGGTTACGGTTTGCACGGCAGCGACCACTACGCCACTAAGTACATGAGCTACGAGGTCCGCCCCGTTATTGAGTTCTAACTTTTTCTTTCTTGACTCATTTTTGAAACATATGATAAAAACAGCTTAGCATTTTATTTTTATTATATTCATTATGGTGGAACATATTATTTTTTCGGCGGTATTGATTTTACTTGCCGCAGGCGTATTGTTTTATGACATTCGTCGAAGTAAGAGGCGTTCCGTTTGGAACGGTATTCGCATTATGGCGGCCTGCTGTTTGCTGTTTATTGCATTCAGCATTTCCGGCGTTAGTTTGTGGATTGCAAAGTTTTCGGGAGCGTGGTTTCCTCTGTTTTATCTTTTAATTATCTGCGCTTTTTATGCTGCGGTTTTTGCAGCGGCAGTTGCATACATAAAGTATAAAAACAAAAGGCGCTGATCCATTACCAAAAAAAGCTTCCGATTTGCTCGGAAGCTTTTTTTGCTATTTCTTTTTCTGAACCATGTATATCCTATACTGGCGACACTTTTTGTTTTTGTCTTTGTAATCGACAATAACCGTTTTGCCGACATTACGATAGAAGACATAATAGCCGTTCAGTTCATTTCTGGCCTTACCTTCCGGAATGTCGCGACTACAGGAAATTTCACATTTTTCATTTTTGACATTACGTCTTATTTTGATAAATTCGCCATCATTTAAGCTGAATATCAAAATATGGACGTTTTCACTCTCGGGATAAAAGAAAATCTGGTTCTTAAACCCGACATTCAGTTGATTTTCAAAGGTGAACTCTTCAGCAATACCTTTGTCCAGCATAATGGCATAAGGCTTTGTTTCACGTTTGATTAAATAACTGGTGGTCTGTGCCTTAAGCCCGAGGCTCAAAAAAAGTCCCAAGCTCAACATAATCATAATAATTCTTGTTTTCATACACTAAATAATTTAAGGGTTAATAATACATTGGCCCTTTTATTTATTCACTAAAAAGTTGATTTGTCAAGCTTTTATACTTTGCGCGGCAGATGTAGTTCACCACCGGATAAAGGTTCTCTTACGCCGGTTGTTCCGGGGAAGGTTATCGGCAATCCAAAATAGCTCCTTACTGCCAAATAAGCAAAAGCTTGCGCCTCGATTGCATCCAAGTTCCAACCGACTTCTTTGGCGGTTTCTATTTCTATTTTTGGCAGCCGCTGGCGGATAAATCTGATTAAGGTCGGATTATTTGCTCCTCCGCCGCTGACAATGATTTTTTTCGGTGGTTCAGGCAAGAAAAAGCTGACCGAATAGCTGATGGCTTCAGCAGCAAACGCTGTCGCCGTAGCCGCTCCGTCTTCGAGTGACAATCCTTCCAGATGTTCCAGTTTTTCATTAAAGATATTGCGGTCGATAGATTTGGGCGGATATTTAGCAAAATATTTGTGCTTCATCAAAGAGTTTAAAATAGATTCGTTTATCTTACCGCTTATCGCCAATTTGCCGTTATAATCCATGTGCATTCCGGCATGTTTGAGCACCCAGTCGTTTACCGGCGCGTTTCCGGGACCGGTGTCAAAGGCAATCATCTCTCCGGTTGCACCAATCCATGTGATGTTAGAAACCCCACCGATATTCAATACGGCAATCGGCTTTTCATATTCTGCGCACAGAGCTTCATGAAAAACCGGCACCAGCGGCGCACCTTGGCCACCGGCCAAAACATCGGCATTACGAAAACGGTTGACCACTTTTATGCCGGTTAAATCAGCCAAAAGCTGCCCGTCACCGATTTGATGGGTATAGTGATGTTCGGGTTCGTGATGAATTGTATGCCCATGAAAGCCGATAATATCAACAGGCTCTTCTTCTCCTTCCAAAAACTCTTTAACCACACCGGCATGAAAGGCTGTTAAAGAATTTTCGACCAGACTTATTTTGGCAGCATTTTCCGCCGTGTCGGGTTTAAGTCCCAAAATTGAGCGTATTTGCTCCTGCAAGTTTTCGTCATAAGGAACGGTATAAGCCCGACCAAAGTCATAGACATCAATCCCGTCTGTTTCAATCAGCGCAATATCTACCCCATCCAGCGAGGTTCCGCTCATCAAACCTATTGCGCGAAGCTTTTTGATATTATCCATAAAAAAGTTCATCTCCCTTATTGCGTTATTTTATTTATATGTTATTATCCTTAAGACTTGTTTAATTAAATCATTTTAAGGAAAGGAAAAATGAGCAATTTTAAATCCCTTTTTCTCAACATTATGCTTGAGCGCGGCTTTTATAATCAATGTACGAATGACGACGGGTTCGATGCCTATTTGTACGAATGCGAAAAATCAGGAAAGCCGGCAGTAGGGTATTTGGGCTCTGACCCGACCGGTGACAGCCTGCATGTTGGGCATATCGTTCCTTTGATGATGATGCGCTGGTTCCAAAAATGCGGTCACAAACCTTTAACGCTTGTCGGTGGCGCAACAGCCAGAATCGGCGATCCTTCGGGCAAAGATAAACTTCGTCCTTTTCTTGATGAAGAAACACTTCAGCATAATATCAAAGGCTTGAAAAAGTCTTTCTCAAAGTTCTTAAAATTTGGCGACGGCGCAACGGATGCCCAGATGGTTGATAACTGGGATTGGTTCAAAGACATTAACTATCTGTCTTTTTTGCGCGATATCGGAACTTATTATTCCGTCAATCGCATGTTGACCATGGACAGCGTTAAAACCCGTCTGGAACGCGAACAACCGATGAGCTTTTTGGAATTTAACTATATGTTGCTCCAAGGCTATGATTTTTGCCAGCTTTACAATACTTATGGCTGCCGCGCGCAAATTGCCGGCTCTGACCAATGGGGCAATATTACTTCCGGAACAGAGCTTGGCCGTCGTAAATATGATGTTGAGCTTTTTGGCTTTACCAGCCCGATTATCACCGATTCAAACGGTAAAAAAATGGGCAAATCCGAAGGCAACGCCGTTTGGATTAATGAAGAAAAACTCTCATCTTATGACTATTATCAATACTTCCGCAATATCGGTGACGCCGAGGTAGGAAAATGCTTGCGGATTTATACAGACTTACCGATGGACGAGGTTCGCCGTCTTGAGGCCTTGAAAGATAAAGAAATCAACGAGGCGAAGAAAATTCTTGCCTTTGAAGCCACTAAGATTTGCCGTGGTGAGGCTGAGGCTATTGCCGCACAAAACACCGCGATTCAAACTTTTGAACAAGGTGAGGCCGGCGGCAATTTACCGACGATAGATGTGCCCTCTATTGAAGGCCTGCCGGTAATTGACGCATTTTTACAACTTGGCTTTGTTGCAAGTAAAGGCGAAGCCCGCCGCCTTATCAAACAGGCCGGATTAAAGCTTAATGACGCACCGATCGTTGATGAAAACTACAAACTTTCGGCTGCGGATATTGTCAATGGACAAGTCAAGCTTTCTCAGGGCAAAAAGAAACACGGCTTGATTAAGCAAGCTTCTTAATTTGGCTTTGATTCTTTATATTTACGCACGGTTCTTTGTGAACCGTGTTTTTTTGTTTTGGCTTATCTCATTCCGGTGTTGATATTTGTTCAAAAAAGTCTTAAATTTATTTTCAGGGTTTTATTTGGAGAATGACTATGCCGGATAATCTGCCGGAATTAAGAGATATTCATTTGCCGAGCGAAGGTGTTTCCTCTTTTCCACCGGCTTATGGATGGTATGTGATTATTCTTGCCCTTATCGGGCTTTGGCTTTTGTGGCGTGGCTTTTTAGTTTTGCGCCGCAAGAGCAAAAAACGCTATGCCTTTCGCCTGCTGAGCGCTTATCCGCAAAATAATATCGATTCGGCGGTCCAGATGTCTAATCTGTTGCGGCGAATTTGCGTGCTTAAATTTCCGCAGGCAACCGCTTTGTTTGGTCAAGAGTGGATTGACTTTCTTAATCAGCACGGTAAGAAAAAAATCTTGGGACAACCGGCCAAACTCCTTATAAATGTGCCATATATCAAGCCAACCTCTTCGGAGTATGGTGCTGAAGATGTGGCTCAACTTCGTGATTTTTGCCGTGAATGGATAGGAGAAAATCTATGAACCATTTCGCTTATCCTCAAATGTTTTGGCTGTTGTTGTTGCCTTTTGTTTTTCGGGCGATTCTGCCTGCCGTGCGCGGCCTGCATGGCGACGCTTTGCGTGTTCCGTTTCTAAAAGATATTGAGCGTATTAATCTTAAGGCCGGCGGGGTATGGAACACCGCAGCCCCCACCATCAAAAAAAGCCCGCTGAATAAAATCGTGCTGTTTTTAATTTGGGCTTTGCTGGTCACGGCGGTTGCACGTCCGCTGTGGGTCGGAAAGCCGGTACGCTTACCAGCCATGAGCCGCGATATTCTTCTCGTGGTTGATATTTCAACCTCAATGTTAGAGCAAGATTTTGTGTTAGGAAATAACCGCGTTGACCGCTTAACTGCCGTTAAAAAAACGGCCACGGACTTTATCCGCAAACGTGTTGATGACCGCATAGGCTTGGTTTTGTTCGGCTCGCTCGCTTATGTTCAGGCTCCAATTACTTATGATAAAAAATCCGTTGAAGAAATTTTGCTTGCCACAGATGCCGGTATGGCCGGAAATTCAACCTCTATCGGTGATGCGATTGGGGCATCGCTTAAATCACTGCGTTCCAGCTCAAACCTTGATAAAAAAGTCATCATCCTTTTGACCGATGGCGAAAACAACAGCGGCCGTCTCTCTTTAGCTCAGGCCATTAAGCTCGCAAAAGATGAAAATGTAAAAATCTATACCATTGGCGTCGGCGCTGAAAAAAGCCTGATAAACTCTATCTTTGGGATTAATTTAAGCATGCCCTCCGGCCTTGATGAAGAAAGCCTCGCGCAAATCGCCAAAGAAACTCAAGGCTCATATTTCAGAGCCAAAAATACTCAAAGCCTTGAAAAAATTTATGCCGAAATTGATAAGCTCGAAGCCAATGAAAATGAGGCAAAATTTGTACGAGATGTGCAAGAGCGTTTTTATATTCCGCTTTCTGCAGCCTTGTTGTTGAGCCTGTTCTTGTTCTTTTGGCAAAGACGGAGGGTTTAAGTCATGAATGAATTTTTGAATAATTTTCATTTTCTGCGCCCATGGTGGTTGCTGGCTCTTATCCTGCCACTGATTTTGATGTTTAAGTTTTCTCATGGCGGACAGTCCTTATCCAGTTGGGTAAAAGTTTGCGATAAAAAGCTGCTTAACTTCTTGCTGATTAAAGGCAGTTCCAAGCAGCGCCGTTTTGTTTCCGTTTTGGCGTTTATTGGTTCGGTTGCGGCGATTTTAGCCCTTGCCGGTCCCTCATGGAACAAAATCGAGATTCCTTCTTTAGCGCCGCAAAATCCGGTAATGCTGGTTTTGGATTTGTCTTCTGATATTAGCAAAAACGACATCACCCCCAATCGTTTGGCGCGTGCAAAATTTAAAATTACGGACCTGTTGGAACAGCTTAAAACCCAGCAGGTAGGCTTGATTGTTTACAGCGGCGAGCCCTTTATGATTACGCCGATTACCGATGACGCCCAACTTATTATCAATCTTTTACCTGAGGTCGACCGCAAGATTATGCCCATCAACGGCAGCCGCCTTGACCGAGCCATAGCTTTTGCCTCCCAAAAACTGTCCGAAGCCGGCTTCGCGCAAGGAAATATCATAATCTTTGCCGGAAGCGGCGGGCAAGACAGCGCTTTGGCCCTTAAGGCCGCAGAAAAAGCCAAAACCGAAGGTTATAAGATTTCAGCCTTGGCCATTAGCGCCGATAATATTTCTATTCTTAAAGAGCTTGCGCAAAGAGGCGGCGGCATTTATCAAAAAATCTCGGCTAATGACCGTGATATTTCCGCCTTTATATCTTTGTTTGAGGGCGAGCGCTCTGATGAATTAAAAACATCGGACAACAAGCGTGCCATTTGGCTGGATTATGGTTATTATCTGTGCTTTATCCCGTTGTTATGTTGTTTATACTTTTTCCGCAAAGGCGTGCTGATTCTAGTCTTTATGCTTTCTTGCGGAGCGCCTGCTTATGCCGGTTTTTTCTTAAATGACAATCAAGAGGGGATGAAGGCTTTTAACCGGCAAGACTATGCAACCGCCGCACAAAAGTTTAAAGATATCGACTGGAAGGCATCAAGTCTTTATAAATCCGGAGATTATCAAAAAGCTCTTGCCGCCTTTAATCAAAGTAAAAGCCCAGAGGCTCTTTATAATCAGGGCAACGCACTGGCCAAAAGCGGCAAAATCGAAGAGGCTATCAAAAAATATGAAGAAGTCTTGAAAAACAATCCGAATCATGAAGACGCAAAGTTTAATCTTGAATATCTGAAGCAACAACAGCAAAATCAACAACAGCAACAGAACCAAAATCAAGATCAGAATCAGGACAAACAAGACCAACAGCAGAACCAGCAACAGCAAGAACAAAATCAGCAGCAAAATAATTCTGACCAAAATCAGGAACAAAACCAAGACCAACAGCAGCAGAACCAACAAAATCAAAATCAGGATTCTCAAGAAGATAAACCGCAAGATTCTGAAGAACAACAGAACCAACAGCAACAACCTCTTGATAATCAAAAAGCTGATGATGCCGAGCAACAGGCGCAGCAACAACCAAAGCCGCAGCCTTTGCCGCAAAATCAAGATGATGAAAAAGAATATAACGAACAAATTCAAGCGCGCGAACAGCAATATCGTGAGATTCCCGAAGATCCGGGAGGGTTATTACGCGCCTTTATATTTAAAGAATATCAAAAAAACAGATATGGAGATTAGCAAATGAAAAAACTTGTCCTTTTGCTTATTGTCTTACTTGTCGGCTTGTGCTCTTTAGCCGAAGCTGCAGAGCTTAAAGCCACGCTTAATAAAAATCAGATTATACAAGGCGAGGCCGTAACCCTTACTTTGAGTTATGATGGCGCTCAAACCAATGAACAGCCGGATTTTGCGCCGCTGGATAAAGATTTTAACATTTTTTCGGTCAGCAACGCCTATCAGCATAACTATATTAACGGAAAAATCTCGCAAATGCGTGAGTGGAAAGTTCAGCTTATGCCGAAATCATCCGGCAAGGTGACTATTCCGGCTTTGGCGCTCGGTTCACTCAAAAGTCAGCCTCTAAGCTTGGATGTTTTGGCCGCCAGCCCCGAAAATATCAAAAAACAAAATGAGCAAAATGCTCAAGCTGCTAATGCCCCGCGCTATGCGGTTGAAGCCGAGATTGATAACAAAAATCCCTTTGTGCAGCAAGAAGTTAATCTAACACTTAAGATTTATGATACCGGCGGTTTGCAAATTGATAGAATTGTGCCTTTAGTTAATGACGAAAACAACTGGGTAATTCAGTCTTTGGGCGAGCCAGAGCTCGAAACGGTCAAAATCGGGGGCCAAGATGTTCGCGTCATTAATATAAAAATGGCTCTTTTTCCGCAAAAAAGCGGAGAGCTGGATGTGCCCGAGATTGCGGTTGAAGGATATTATTTATCTCAAGGCGGCGATCCAATGCAAAAAATTTTTGAAAGTTTCGGTGCTTTCAAAATCAGCGCGCTCGATCCTGACTTAGCAGACATTTTTGCCACAAAAAATGTTGTTTCTTTGCGAACGGATCCTATGAAAATTTCGGTTAAACCTATTCCGGCAGCGGCACAAGGCGGCTGGTGGGTTCCGGCTGAAAGCTTAGAGCTCTATTCTGAATGGAAGCCTAATCCGCCGAAATTTAAGGTCGGAGAAGCCGTTACCCGCAATATATATATAAAAGCCGTCGGCGTTATGGATGCCCAACTGCCAAACATCAAATTCATCGACAGTGGTTCACTTAAGCAATATCCTGAAAAGCCGCTCAGCGAGGTTAAAGTCGAAAACGGCAAAATCGTGTCTTATCGCCTGATTTCAAATGTTTATATTCCGTCAAAAAGCGGCAATGTAACCATTCCGGAAGTCAGTGTCAAATGGTTTAATATCAAGACCCAACAAGTCGAAACGGCGTCTTTGCCGGAGATGACGATTTCAGTTGCCGCAGACCCCAGTGCTATCCCACAGGAAGAAGAAATTGTTGAACAACCGAGAATTCCTGCTCCAACAACCGCGGCTGTTAATGATACTCCGGCTAAAAACGCCCCGGTTGCTAACGATCAGCCGGATTGGCGTGTTGCGGCATTAACCGCCTTTGGCGCCGGTTTGTTCCTCGGGGTTTTGATTTTTGCCTTTTTCCGTGCGAAGAAAACCTATCAGCAAAGCGGCGAAAGTTTGAAAAACTTTGATAAAGCCGTCATCAAATATGCCAAGGAAAAAGACCTTAAAAACCTTCGTGATAGCCTCATTGTTTGGGCTAAAGAAACTTATCAAAATCCGGCAATTTCAAACCTCAACGACATTGCCGCCTATAGTCATGATGCAGCATTTAAGGTCGAACTTGATAAGCTGTCTTCTTGCTTGTATGGCAAAGAAACCTTGATTTGGGATAACGGCGGGTTCTTGGCGGCTTTTGAAAAAATTCGCAAGACAAAGCCTCATTCCCACCAAGAGGAAAAACCTCTTCCCGAGCTGTATAAATAATAAAAAAGCCGCGGTCACCCCGCGGCTGTTTTATAAGATGATTACCACCACAACGTATAAAATTCTATTCTGGTATTGGATAAGATATTTTCGGAAAATATATTTGACTCACAAAAATTGTTGTATTAAACTACTCCCAGTTTTTAAGGAAGACCAAATATGATGCAAGATTTTTACATATCTCAAATTTTCATTATTATCCCTTAGGGGATAGATTTTCTTGCATATATAATATAAATTTTTCACGACAGTTTTTTTTTATTTAATCAATAAGTTATAGGATGTTTTATAGATGACAAAACATTATGCAGAGGTTAAGGCAAAGCCTGACTTTGTCGAGCTTGAAAAAGAAGTTTTGAAATTTTGGGAAGAAGATAAAACTTTTGAAAAATCCGTTCACAACCGTGACGGCGCTGCCGAATTTGTGTTTTATGACGGCCCTCCGTTTGCGAACGGCACCCCGCACTATGGACACATTATGGTGTCTTATGTCAAAGACGTTGTCGCGCGTTTTCAGACAATGAACGGCAAAAAAGTTGAACGTCGCCTTGGCTGGGACTGTCACGGTCTTCCGGCCGAAATGTCGGCTGAAAAACAGCTTGGCGTCTCGGGACGTAAACAAATTGAAGAATATGGGGTTGAAAAGTTTAACAACTTCTGCCGCTCTGATGTTTTGAAATATTCTGGCATTTGGGTAAATATGTTTAAGCGTATCGGCCGCTGGGTTGACTTCAACCACGATTATAAGACCATGGACTTGCCGTTTATGGAAAGCGTTATCCATAACTTCAAGGAACTCTATGATAAGGGTTTGGTTTATGAAGATTACCGCGTTTTGCCTTATTCTTGGGCCGCAGAAACGCCTTTGTCAAACTTTGAGGTAAATTTAGGGTATCAGGAAAAGACCGATAACGCCATCACCGTTATGTTTAAGCTCGAAAACGGGATGAATATTCTGGTCTGGACAACCACACCATGGACCTTGCCGTCAAACTTAATGCTGGCTGTTGGTAAAGATATTGATTACGCCGTTATGGAAGAAAACGGCCAAAAATATGTTTTGGCACAGGCTCTTCTCGGACGTTACAAAAAACAGTTGGAACATGCCACCCAAGTTGCCACGATTAAGGGCAGCGAGTTATTGGGCATGAGCTATGAGCCGATGTTCCCTTACTTTAAGGACTTAAAATCCAAAGGTGCGTTTAAGGTCTTGAGCGGTGACTTTGTATCGACTGAAGACGGAACCGGCATTGTTCACATCGCCCCCGGATTCGGACAAGACGACTTTGATGCTTGCCGCGCTTATGATAAAGACTTTCCGGTTGTTTGCCCGGTTGATGAGGCTGGCAAATTTACTGCCGAAGTTCCTGACTACGAGGGTAAACAGGTTTTTGAGACCAATGAACCGATTATGCAGTTGTTGAAAGAAAAGGGAATCTTGGTCAAAAAAGAGCAATATACTCACTCTTATCCATTCTGCTGGCGCACCGACACGCCGTTAATTTATAAAGCAATGTCAAGCTGGTTTGTTAAGGTAACGGATTTCCGCGATGAAATGGTTAAGAACAATCAGCAGATCAACTGGATTCCGGAGCATATTAAAGACGGCCGCTTCGGCAAATGGCTTGAAGGCGCAAGAGATTGGTCGATTTCTCGTAACCGTTTTTGGGGAACGCCGATTCCGGTCTGGAAGTCTGATAATCCAAAATTCCCGAGAATAGATGTTTTTGGCTCAATTGAGGAGATACAAGCCAAAACTGGACACAAGGTGACCGACTTGCACAAACCTTATATTGACGATGTTGTTTATCCCAATCCGGATGATCCGTCGGGCCAAACCATGATGCGCCGCGTGAGTGATGTTTTTGACTGCTGGTTTGAATCTGGCTCAATGCCTTACGCTCAAGTTCATTATCCGTTTGAAAATAAAGAATGGTTTGAAAGCCATTTTCCGGCTGACTTTATTGTTGAGGCGATGGATCAAACCCGTGGTTGGTTCTATACCTTGACGGTACTTTCAACCGCTTTGCACAACCGTCCGGCCTTTAAGAATTGTATCTGCACCGGTCTGTTGATGGCCGAAGGAGGGCAAAAGCTTTCAAAACGCTTAAAGAACTATCCGGACCCGAACGAGATTTTGGAAAATATTGGTTCAGACGCGCTGCGTTGGTTCTTGGTATCTTCTCCGGTATTAAAGGGCGGAAACTTAGCCGTTGATAAAGAGGGCAAAGAAATTGCCAAAGCCTCAAGAATTGCTCAAATCCCACTGTGGAACGCCTTTTATTTCTTCACGCTTTATGCGAATGCCGAAGAATATCAGGCTAAGGAGATATCTTATTCTTCTGAGGCGATTGACAATTACATCTTGTCAAAACTCAAGAGATTAAGAGATGTCGTTAAATCTGGGCTTGAAAGCTATGATGTTGCACAGGCCACGAACGAAACCGCAACCTTCATGGAGATTTTGAACAACTGGTATATTCGCCGCACTCGTGACCGCTTCTGGGAAGGCGATTCTCAGGCCTTTGATACGCTGTATACGGTTTTGGTAAATGTTGCCAAGATAATTGCACCGCTTATGCCTTTTGTCAGCGAATATGTATACAAAACCCTAACCGGCGGCGAGTCTGTACATCTGACCGATTATCCGACTTTGAGCGAGATTACGGAAGACAAAGACCTTGTTGAGAAGATGGACTTTGTCCAAGACCTCTGCTCAACCGGTAAGTTTATTCGTGAGGAAAAGAACCTCCGCAACCGCTTGCCGTTAAGAAGCTTGACAGTTGTTGGTGCTGAATTGTCTCCGGCCTATCAAGAGATTGTCAAAGACGAATTAAACGTCAAAGAAGTCTTGTTTGATAGCGCCTTAGAGAACTATGCCGAGAAGAAAGTTTATCTTTATACGCCGCTTTTAGGTAAAACTTTGGGCAAAGATATGGGCGCCGTTATGGCAGCCTACAAGCAAGGCCAGTGGCAGCTTAAAGAAGACGGTACCTTGCAAATCGCCGGCAAAGAACTCGGAACAGATTTGTTTGAAGTTCGCTTGGAGATGAAGCAAGGCGTCGCCGGCAAGGCTTTTGCTGATAATAAAGCTGTTGTCACGCTGGACACGGTTGTAACCGATGACCTCAAACGTGAAGGTATGGCGCGTGACTTCGTCCGCATGGTACAAACCTTGAGAAAAGACAAAGACTTTAACATCTCAGACAGAATAGAGCTCTGCTATGAAACCTCTGACACTGAGTTGGCAAAAGCTTTGGAAGAAAACAAGGATTATATAGCCGAGCAGGTTTTGGCCTTGAAGGTTGAAAAAGGCTGCCCGAACGGTACCGAGGCGGATATTGAAGGAGCCAAGCTCAAATATGACGCCAAAGTCTGCAACGCTAAGGTTGCGTAAATAAGGCACAAGGAAAACAAACGGGGAGGACAAAACCTCTCCGTTTTTTGTTTTAAATCAAAAAATTAAGAAAAAATTATAATGATTAAACTAAAATATAAAAATAAAATTAGACAAAACCAAAAAAATATGATATATTGTCTATAAATAAAGTTTTCGGAGAACGACAATGGCTGATATAAAAGATTATGAAGACCAAATCAAAGAAATCGCTAAAGACAAAAAGTGGTCAGATGAAAGATTGAAAAAAGAGCTTGCAAAGCTTCAAAGAATGCCAGAGGATAAAAGAGACGGCTATATCGAAAAATTAAAAAAAGAAGATTCTGATAAAGAAAATCAAAATGGAGATAAACAAAAAGATAAAAATAAATCAGCCGCAGCCGATAATGGCAATCAGGGAGAAAACAAGCCCAAGGACAATAATCAGGTTGTGATTGATGAGCCTGTGGCCGAAGGTGAAGAAAACAAAAAAGAAGTGAACGTCAGCGAAAATAGCGACGACAAACCTCAGCCAAACGCAGAAAATACAAACCAAGACTGGAAAGCTTTGCGCCGTGAAGAATGGAAAAAGTTTGCGGAGAAAAAAGGCAAAGAGTTTGCCGAAACCACAGAAGCCCAAGCACCTGACTTAGGCCTAAAGGTTGGCGCTGATAATATTCATTACCAAGACAGTTCTAACGTTAATATGAGCAATGGAGAATATGATCAGTTCTTGACCCTTGTTCAGATTGAAAAAAAGGATAAAACCGAAGTTATAAATTTTGGTGATATAAAGAGCGATGACTATAAAGCCAAACTAGCCGCTGCCTGCGTTCAAGAGGATATGAAGTTCAAAAAAGGCCCGCGTTATATTGATTTGAACATGGAATGTTTTAAGAATTTGGACGATGCAACCAAGGCCAAGATTAATGACTTTAATGAAAAGAACAAAATCGAAGATAAGTATAAAGCCAAGGTTGAGGAATTAAAAAAACTCAAAGAGAGCAAGGGAGAACTTGATTTCGCTCAGATTAAAGATCCGACAGAAAGATTAATTGCCTATACGGCAGCCAAAGAAACCGGCGTAAAAATAAACAACCTTGCCAATGATGAGTTGATATATGATGAGCAGAAAAATCCTGAAAAGAAGCAAGAGATTGAAAGAGCGCGCAAGGTTATAGACGGCGTAAGAGATAAAACCGCAGTTAAGGAAGATGCCTTTGATATGCATGAAAGAAGAGTAAAATCTTTGCAAAAAATGCACCAAGAAGTCAAAGACGGCACCCGCCATCGTGGTGAATTTACCAAAGACGGAAAAAAACAGGAAGCAAGCTTAAGACAAACCATAAACGGCACAACTTACCATGTTGATCGCAAAGATGTTAAAACCGAGGTCGTTGACGGCAAAGAAAAGTATGTTAAGAACAACTTAGGGAAATACGTTTTGAAAGAGCGCAACAACAGCAGATAAAATAAATTAAAAAGAAAAAAGCCCATTTGTAAAAATGGGCTTTTGTAGAAAAAACAATGCAATACGCCTACAATTATACAAAAACAACAAAATAATGCCAGAAAAATACAAAATTTGTCAAAATAACACTTGCAACGATTCTTTTTTTGTGCTATATTACTGAAAGTTAAACAAACAGGAGTATCCAAATTATGGAAAATTTAGAAGCAATCAAACTCGTTCAGTCAGGCAAAGAAATGAGCTTTGCAGAAATCAAAGATGTGCTTGATGTATTTAAAGAACACAAAAATACAAACAGTGCCGAGTTTATAAGATTAAAACAACAAGCGCGCAAAAAAATCAGTGGCTTAAAAGAAAAAATGCCGGAGATGGATTTGCAAGAATCTATGGCTGCTGTTTATGCCATGAAGGAATTCAGCACACCGGAAGAGCGCAAAAGCGAAGATTTTGAAAAAGTTTTGGGCAGCATTGAAGACCGCATTGTTGAACTTAAAAAAGAAAACCCGACCAATATTGCCCCGAACCAAGAGCAATATGAACATCCGGTAGAAATAAAAGAAGAAACCAACGCCAGCGAAATCAACCGCAACTATATAGCGCTTGAAAATTTTGATAATGCCGAAAATCCGCTTGATGAAAAAGATGAGTTCTTCAAGCAGAGCCGTGCCGGACTGGAAATGCTGGACATTCGTGATGAAAACGGCAATCCGGTCGATATGAATTCTGAAATTGTAGAATCTGCCAGACTCCAAACCATCTCAGAGTTAGTAACCTCCAAAGAAAAAGTAACACCGGAAGAATTTCGCGCACGCTTAAGAGATAATATTGATAAAGCTGTTTTCAGCATTTTGAACGTTGATAATGCCGCCAAAATGGCACAAAAGAAAGACATGAAGTCTGTTCGCCAAGAACTGGACACCATGTTGACCCAATATAACGAAGGCGGCAAGAAGAACAAAAGACAAGTCAGCGTGAACAACGCGATTGCCGTTATTACCGATGCTTCTCAGCAGGTTGATAAGTTTGCCAACAAGCTGAAAGCCAAATTCGGTGAAATTCCGGCAGTAAAAGGCTTAAAGAGTCGCTTGAGCAAGTTAGATGACAAATTAACCAAGAAATATGGCAAGACCTACACCAAAACCAAAGCTGTTGTTCAAGGTGTCAGCGGTGTTGTCACTGACTTAGGCTTGGTTATGGTTGCCGGTGCTTGCGGACCTGTCGGCTTGGGTGTATATTCACTTTATACCTTTAAGAAGAACGTTGTGCCTCACTTGAGCGCATATCAAAAAGCCAACCAAGAAACAGGTATCAGCTTTAGTGACTATAACAAAGCGCACAAAAAAGACGCATTCCTTGCCGGATTATATACGGTAACATCAGGTTTAACCGCCGTAAGTGCTGGTTTAATGGCTGCACACAATGTTGTAACCAACGCCGGAGCCACAACGGTTGACGCTGTTACCAAATATGCCTCAACCGGAAAAATCATTGCCGGTGGAACAGCTGTTGCGGTTAAGCAAAGTGCTGACGTTAAGAAAGCCTTTGATAATAACGAAAATGTTGGACAAGCCGTCGGCAAAGCCGCATTATCATTGGCCTTGTTTGGTCTTATGGCCGGCGCACGCGAAAATTATGACATTGTCGAACACGGCGATCATGGTAATATTGCCGGCGGAAATGAAGGCCACGGCGGAATCACGATTAACGGTGATGTAAATATTCATAACGGCGACAATATCTATATTGATAACTGTTGCGATTGTGAAGAGGTTGTTTATGACAATCCGAATGTTCCTGAAGAGCCGGTTAAACCCGAACCGGTTAAACCCGAACCGGTTAAACCAGAGCCGGTTAAACCAGAGCCTGTTAAACCAGAGCCTGTTAAACCAGAGCCTGTTAAACCAGAGCCTGTTAAACCCGAACCTGTAAAACCCGAACCGGTTAAACCCGAACCTGTTAAACCAGAGCCTGTAAAACCGACAACCCCGATAGCGCCGGCAGAACCGGAAGTAAAAGTACCGGCCAATGGTGTTCGTGATTTTGATGATATTTATGAATTAATGAATGATAATGCCGAAAAAGGTATTGTTCACGATAATCAAGATGGTTTGTGGTACGACCAACAAAAGTCAAACAGCAAAGAACTTGATGCTTTGGCTAAGGATTTATGGAACACGGTAAAAGGCGAGAATAATTGCCTTGATACACCGGCCGAACCGACCAATCCGAAGGAAGGTGCCCGTGAATATAGCTCTGTTCTCGAAAAAATAAAATCCGAGATGAGCCATAATAGATAAAATAATAAAAAAAGCTCCTTGTTTAACTAAGGGCCGGAAAGAATTTCCGGTCCTTTCTTTTTGCGTGGGAAGAATAAAAATCCTTGCCAAATCGGTATAATGAGTGCATTATCAAAAAAATAAATAAGGAAAAGAATATGGCACTAAAATTTGAGATATTAAAAACAATCGGCAAGACGCGCCGCGGCAAACTTTATACCAAGCATGGTGTTGTCAACACACCGGCCTTTATGCCGGTCGGAACTTGTGGCACGGTTAAGGCGATGATGCCGGAATCTGTTGCCGCAACGGGAGCTGAGATTTTGCTCGGCAATACCTATCACCTGATGCTTCGCCCCGGAGCAGATTTGGTCGCAAAAATGGGCGGTTTGCACAAGTTTATGAATTGGGATAAACCGATTTTAACCGATTCGGGCGGCTTTCAGGTCATGAGCCTAACCGGCCTGCGCAAATTAACTGAGGAGGGCGTAACTTTTAGCTCTCATGTCGACGGCAAAAAATATTTTCTCAGCCCGGAAGAATCAATGAGCATTCAGCATAAGCTGGATTCAAATATCACGATGGCCTTAGATGAATGCACACCTTTTCCGGCCACACATAAAGAGGCGGAAGTTTCCATGCAGCGCTCCATGCGGTGGGCCAAGCGCAGCCGTGATGCTTTTGTTGACCGCGAAGGCTATGGTATTTTTGGAATTCAGCAAGGCAGCGTTTTCAAAGACTTGCGCGAAGAATCTGCCCAAAAGCTTAAAAAAATCGGCTTTGATGGCTACGCTATCGGCGGTTTGGCCGTAGGTGAGGGGCAAGAAAAAATGTTTGAAGTGCTTGACTATGCCCCTGGAATGTTGCCGGAAGACAAGCCGCGTTATTTAATGGGCGTTGGACGTCCTGATGATATTGTCGGCGCTGTGTTAAGAGGCGTAGATATGTTTGACTGCGTCATGCCTACCCGTTCGGGACGTACGGCACAGGCTTTCACCCGCTATGGCACAATAAACATTCGTAACGCCCGCCATCGTGAAGATCCTCGTCCGTTGGAAGCCGGGTGCGATTGCCCGCTGTGCAGCCATTACAGCCGTGCTTATATCCACCACTTGCAAAAATGCAACGAAATTTTGGCGGTTATGCTTCTGACATGGCATAATATCCGCTATTATCAAAGATTAATGCAGGGCTTGAGAACCGCCATTGAACAAGACCGCTTGCAAGAGTTTGCTGACGAATTTTATAAAGACCAAGCGCGTGGTGATATAGAGGAGATAAAAGCATGAGTGAACAAAAGCTTGAACAAAAAGTTGTCGATTCTTTCGTTGCCGAAAACAAAAAGAAAGGCATGAGAGTCTTTGTCGCCGGCGGACACCGTGGCGGTAATGATCCGATGTATGTTGCGGCCGCTTATGAGCTGGGACGCCAAATCATAAAAATGGACTTTAAACTTGATTTTGGACTGTCAAATTCGGGGATTATGGGAGCCGTTGCTCGTGGTGTGATTGACGGCTGGAATAAGAAACAAAGCAGCGCGCCTGAAGTTCCGATTCAAGCCATAACCACGCCCGAATATTACAGCCTTTATCAGCAAGATGATGAGCTGGTAAAGCAGATTGAAAATGTGATTTTGGCAACCACGCTGGAAGAAAGAAAACAAAAGCTCTTAAACGCTGATTTTGTGGTATTTGCTCCCGGAGGTGTCGGAACGCTAGATGAGCTGGCTTATGATTGTGTGGCCATGCAAGATGGCTTGCTGCCGATAAAACCTTTTGTGTTTTATAATGTAAACGGCTTTTTCCACCATTTGCTTGAGTTTTTGAAAGAGATTGCCTTAAAGGGCTTTGCCGATCCGATTCCTTTTATCGTTGTTGATGACAGTCTGGAATTAAGTGTTGTCTTCCGCTTGCTAAAACTGCGTTATAATAAGAATCAAACCACGGCGCAGGCTTATGCGAATGCTCGACAAGTCGCTTATGAATTACCTTACTTCTTAAAACAAAAACAAGAAAAAAAGATTCATATTGAAGATATCATGGCCGAGATGGATAAAGTCAATAAACAAGGAACAGAAGAGGAAAAGAGCAACCTCTCGGAAGAAATTGATCAGGCTTATCTTGAGAAAGAGATTGAGAGAATGTATGAACGCTTGGCCAAAACCGGCAGAGATACCTCAATCGTGAGCGATAAACTGACCGCCTTAAAACTCCGCCGTCAAAGAAAGTAGAAATAAAAAAATCCCCTTTCAATGTGAACTGTCCCCCGAAAGTTGGACAGTTCATCAAAGGGGATTTTTTAGTAAGGAGCGTAAGGGTCATTATAATCGGTAAAGAAGGTTGACACTTCGGTCATAAACACTTCTTGATAGGTATAAGGGTTAAAGTTTTCATCATAAGGGATTTTCAGAAACTTTGTTTTTAACCCGTTTTCATTAACATCTTGCAAGACGATGGAAAGAGGTTGATAGAGATTATAGTTATCAACATTGGCATAATTTCCGGCAGCTTCTTCTTCCTCATAATTAATCATCGAGAAGTTATATTGCCCTTGCCAGCCGTTGTTATTATAAGATTGCTCAATGTTTTGAATAGCCTCAAGGCAGGAATCACAAGGCTCGTTATTAAAAAAGACATAAATAATCGGCTGACCGTTAGGAGAATAGGGCTCATTATCTTGCCCCGTCTGCCCGTAATAGCCGCTATCATAAGGATTATATTGAGCCAAAGCCACCGATGTCAAAAAAACAAAAGCCGCTGCAATAAAAAGAAATGACTTACGCATAAAATACCTCACGGAAAAGATAAGCTTAAAGAAGAAATAATCCGTAAAACAAAATAATCAAGAGTCGATAATATTCAAAATTTTGCGTGGATTTTTTCCAATTCGAGACAGAATTTCATAAGAGATAGTATCGGCATCACGCCCCATATCATCAAGAGTATAAAAGTCATTGAGCAAATAGGCATATTCGCCAACACTCACATCAGGAATATCGGTAATATCGCAAATAATATTGTCCATGGAAACACGACCGAGAATACGCGCTTCATAGAGTTTTTTCCCACGTGGGAAAAACAGTTTTCCAACGTTTGACAAGGCACGAGGAACACCGTCGCCATAGCCGATGGAAACAATAGCAATTTTGCGTTCCGAAGCGGCACGGTATGTGGCCGAATAGCCGACAAATTCACCTTTAGGTAGCGGCTCAACCTGCAAAACTGGCGCTTTAAGCGTAACCACGGGCTTCATCTGATTTTGACGGTAAGGCGCGGTGTTAATGCCATAAAGAGCCGCCCCGAGACGAACAATATCGAACTGAAATTTTTCACCGAGAAATGTTCCGTCCGAAGCCGAGAGCGACGCCGGAAGCGATGGAAAATATTTTTCTTTGAGACGTGTAAAATTCTCAAGCTGATGCTGATTCATAAAATGGTCTTTTTCATCGCCACAGGCCAAATGCGACATAACGGCACCAAAAATTTGTCGGTCTACAGTTGATAATGCCTCAAGCTCATGTTCACGAAATCCAAGACGGTTAAGGCCGGTTTCAATATTAATCATTGGTTTGAGAGAATTAGGCTTATGCGCTTTCCAAAAGGCCAGCATTTGCGGCGAGCTGATAACCGGAATCAAGTTCGCGGATTTGAACAGAGAAAGACTGTCTTCACCGATTCCCTGCAACACATAAATATCCGCATCGGGAACAACCGGGCGGATTTTTTCGCCTTCCACGGCATGAGCCACAAAGAAAATACGGCATTTCCCGTCTTGATAGAGTTTTTTTGCCACAATAGCGGCGCCCAAGCCATAAGCATCATCTTTAACCACGGCCGCCGCCTGAGCATGAGGGGCAATTTTTTTGAGAGTAAGGTAGTTATCTAACAGATTTTTAAGGTTGATTTCAAAGATAGGTCTTGTCAAAACGCTCATCACGACATACACTTTCAAACAATAAATAAGGAGCAATAATTAAATGAATTTTATCGACACCCACGTCCATTTGCAAGCCTATAATTCAAACTATACCCCTGAGCTTTTAGCCATGGCAGAAAAAGCAGGGATAAAAAAGATGATATGCGCGGGCATAAATCTTGCTGATTGGGCCAAGATAGCGGCGCTCAAAAAACAATATGAAGGGAAGATTATTGCGGCTTATGGCTTTCACCCATGGGAGGCAAAAAACACAGAAGCCGGATGGTTGGGCAAGCTTGAAACAAAGTTACAACAAGATAAAACCGCACTCGTCGGAGAATGTGGATTAGATGGCATAAAAGACAAGGAAGAAGAGCCCCAAAACAGCGTGTTTGCGGCGCAGATAGAACTGGCGCAAAAATACGAGCGCGCTTTGCTTGTCCATAGCGTTCATTGCGGCAAATGGCTGGAAAAACATTGGAAGGAGCTGGCTAAAACCAGATTTGTGCTTCATTCATATAACGGCAAGCAAGAGATATTGAAACAAGCCATAAAAATAGGTGGATATATTTCTTTTTCATTATCAATTTTGCGTAACAAAGATGCTGCCGAATTGCTAAAGCAAATCCCGCAAGACCGCTTGCTGATTGAAACCGACAGCCCGTGGCAAGGACTGGAAAAAGGCCAAGAAAACACGCCGTTAAATTTGCCGTTTTTAGCATCAGAATTGGCAAATTTAACAGGAGAAAAGCTTGAAGATTTTGCCGCGCGGGTGTACAAAAATTCAGAGGAGTTTATAAATGGCTGAACCACAAAATAATGATGACCGCTTTCAACGAACAAGAGCCTTAATCGGCGCCGAAAAACTGCAAAAATTAAAAAACGCGCGCGTGATGGTTGTCGGTTTGGGGGCTGTTGGGGGCTATGCCTTAGAGGGCTTGGCCCGCGCGGGAATAGGGCGCTTGGTTTTGGTTGATTTTGACAGCTTTGAATTAAGCAACATCAATCGTCAAATTTTAGCCTTGAGCTCAACACTTGGGCAGAAAAAAACAGTTATTGCCGCACAAAGAGTAAAGGAGATAAACCCCGCTTGCCAAGTAATGCCAAAGGATATGTTTGTATCTCCTGAAAACATCAATGAGCTGCCGTTTGATGAGGTTGATTATGTGGTTGACGCGATAGATTCGCTTGATTCAAAAGCCAGCTTGATTGCCGAATTAGTCAAGAGAAACAAAAAGTTTATATCATCAATGGGCGCAGCACTCAAAACAGACCCGAGCAAGATAAAAATTTGCCGCTTAAATCAAACAAGCGTTGACGGCCTGGCAAAACAACTAAGACATCGCTTAAAAGACAAAGGCGTTGATTTAGCTCAGGTCAAGTGCGTTTCCTCAACCGAAGAGGCACAGAGGATAAATAGCACCGAGCGTCAGCCTTTAGGCTCATTGCCAACAATCACGGCGATTTTTGGTCTTACAATTGCCAATGAGGTTATCAGAGAAATTATTGAGGAGTAGTAAGAAAAATGGAAAAAGTGCAAAAGTCTTTAAGGCTGCATATTGCTCTAGTTGGACGTGTTAATTCGGGCAAATCAAGTTTTTTGAATCTTGTTAGCGGTCAAGATGTTGCGATAACTTCGCCATTGGCCGGCACTACGACCGATACGGTAGAAAAGACGCAAGAGCTGATACCCTTGGGACCGGTTGTTTGGTTGGATACGGCAGGCTTTGGCGATGACACCGAACTTGGGCAAAAACGCATGTCAAAGAGCCTAAAAGCGCTGGATAAGGCCGACATCATTGTGCTGGTTTGCGAAGGTGATAAAATCGAAGACGTTGAGCAACAAATCATCAATGAGGCAGAGGCCAGAAATCTGCCGCTGATAAAGATATTTAACAAAGCCGATAAATACCCGAATATTAAGCCCGAAGAAGGTGCAATAATTGCAAATTCGAGTGATTTAAGCTCTCGTGACAAAGTTTTGACAGCCTTTAAGGCTGAGCTGATAAAAAAAGCACCGGAAGAAATAATTAATACGCCGACTTTGATTGGTGATTTAGTAAAACAAAATTCAAGCGTTGTTTTAGTCATTCCTTTGGACGACCAAGCTCCCAAGGCAAGATTATTGCCTCTTCAAGTCCATGTCATAAGAGACTGTTTGGATAACGCCTGCAGCGTGATTGAAACCAAAGAAACCGAATATCTGCAAACTTTGAACCTTTTAAAAAATAAGCCGGATTTAGTCATAACCGATTCCAGCGTGATAAAGCAGATAGCAGAGCAAACACCGGCAGATGTCAAATTAACCACATTTTCAATCATTTTTGCTCGCTTGAAAGGTGATTTGCAAAAGCTGGTTGAAGGTGTAGAACAGATTGCAAAATTACAAGACGGGGATAAGATTTTGGTAGCTGAGTCTTGCACCCATCATGCGGATAAAAACGATATTGGCCGTGTTAAAATCCCAAATTTAATCCGCCAAAAGACCGGAAAACAACTTGAGTTTGTGCATATTGCCGGTTGTGATTTTCCGAGTGATTTATCAAGCTATAAATTAGTCATTCAGTGCGGCGGCTGCATGAGCCCCAGACGTCTGATTTTAGGCCGCATAAACCGCTGCGAACAGGCAGGTGTGCCGATAACCAATTATGGTGTATGTCTATCGGCCCTAAACGGAGCTTTGCCGCGTGTAATCGCGCCGTTTCCGGAAGTTAAAAAAATATAACAAACACAAAAAAGAGAGCCGCGACAAGCGGCTCTCCGGCAAATAAAGCCAAGTTCCTCCTAGAACAAGCTCAAAACAGATTGAGCAGCCTGAGAAGCCAAAGACAAAGAGTTAGTAGCCAATTGCTGTCTGGTCTGCAGAGCAAGCATATTAGCAGATTCTTCGTTCATGTCGGCCAAGGTCAGGTCATCAGCACCTTCTTCAAGAACGTTAATCAAGTTCTCGGTGAAGTCTTGACGCGTCTGGACAATAGAATAGTTATTACCAAACTTGGTAGCCATGTCACGCAACTTGTTGATAGCGCCGTCAATGGAGGTGATAGCACCATCAAGACCCGTATTGTCGTTCCAAATGGTTGCGGTTGCTTCGACCAAGCCAAGATGGCTAGCGTCGGCATGGTCTCCTTCAACTTCCAAGAAAGAAGAGCGGTCTTCGTTGAAGACAACTTTCAGGTTTTCACCCTTCAAGAGGTTGACACCTTTATAAGAAGCATCAGAAGCCAACTGGTCAATCTGAGTCAAGATAGAGTTAAATTGCTCAACATAAGTGTCACGAGCATTCGGGTTAATCGTACCACTCATTTCTATTCCTGAACCAGAAACACTGATAACAGTTTTATCAACGGGTTTTTTAGAATCTTTTGCCTTCAGAACAAGATTTCCGTCATCATCAGCAGCAAATTCTAAGTTTGCATCAGTCAATGCAGCAGCTAGACCATCTGTAGTATCTCCATTCATATCAGAAGCAAGTCCAGCAACAGTATCAAGCTCACCACCTGAGTCATTTGTATAGGTATAAGTTTTATCACCGATTTTAACTTCAATAGTTGCATCATCGGCAACAGAGACAGTGTTTGTACCAGATGAAACAGTTTCAGTAACAGAAGTATCGCGAGCAGAGTTCGCAATAGCTTTAGCCTGTTCAACGAAAGAGGTAATAGACTCGATACCCTCGTTAGCGGCTTTAATGGTCTGGACAGCCTGTCCCATACTATCCAACAAAGCCTCCAAGTCGCCTGCGCGGTTGGTCAAGCTCTGTGCAGTATAGTAAGA
>CALXTD010000014.1 GCA_944391315.1 uncultured Alphaproteobacteria bacterium
CCACTAATATTGCGGTCAATACCGCCTCTTGTCGTGAGTTTTTCATAATATTTACCTTTCATAGCTTGCCTTCACGACTCGATTATATCATAATTTTAATTTATTTGCAAGATTGATTTTTAAGGAAGGTGGGAGTGTGGCGAAAAAAAGAGCTCAGTCTTGAAACTGAACTCTTTAGATGGTTGAAGCCTCTTCTGATCTAACGACCTTGGGATACTTTTGCCAGCGCTTGCTTATACTGTTCGTATTTTTCCTTCTGAGTCGTATAATAGACCTTGGTAGCCTCAGTCTTTCTGTCTAACTGATTGCGATAGCGGTCGCCATAACGAACTTGAAGCATGTTTCTTTGCTCAAATTCCTTATTGTTTTTAATTTTTTCGTACCAGCCATAGTAATGATCAAAGTCTATAACAGGTGCTTTTTCTTCTCCCATGCGGCTGAACTGATAATACTGACCTTTGCCATCGTTGCCATCCGGTCGGTAGCTGTTTACGATATTAACTACCTCCTTAAATATCGGAACTTGTTCGATATTCTCAACCGGAATATGCATCTTCTTGCGCCAGTTGGGATAAGCCTTATCCATGTTTATATCAACTAATGTTTGTTTTTCAGACATGGCTAGTTCCGTAATTCCAGGAATGTTACCCATTTCATTCGCACCGAAGATATCTGAAAAAGGTATTAACATTATGGCTGAATTGCTCTGCCCTAAATAATCCATGACCGCTGGAACATATTTATCCGGTAATTTTTCCGCATCTTGGCGGGGAGATTTGCAAGGTTCTCCTCCTACCTTGTACCAGCTTCCTTTTTCGGTCAGAGCATAATTGAGCGCTTCTCTTTGTGTGGCGTATTGCTCAAACTTATCGTTGGCTTGCTCTTCACTTATCATTCCCAGCATCCTCTTTTGATAAATGTCTTGGACATTCCACTGGCAAGCAAGCGGCGGCGTATCGTGTGTTGAAGTAGCGCAAACCGAAACAACCGGATATTCATTCGGGTGTTTCATGGCATTTGTGCCATAACCGCTCTTATAGCCCCACTCTCTTTCAAACGGCAATACTCTATAAGATAAAATGCCGTATTCTTCCAGCTTGGGACGGAAACCATTTGGCAAGATACCTAAGTCCTCGCCAATAACCATAGTCTTATGGCGATGGCTTTCCAGCGCAACAATTGTCATCAACTCATCAAAATTATAGTATATAAAGGCGCCCTTATCCGTTGTTTTTCCTTCCGGAATCATATATAGCCGCTGAAGTTGCAAAACGTGGTCTATTCTGGTGCAGCCGGCAAACTTCATGCTGGCTTCAATAATCTTGATATAAGGCTCGTAGCCCTTTTCTCTCAGTTTAATCGGATTAAAACCTAATAACTGCCAATTTTGACCGTTTTGGCTCAAAATATCCGGTGGAGCGCCAGCGGAAGCTTTTAGATACAGGTCGCGATAGTTCCATGCCTCAAACCCACGGCATGAGCAGCCAACGGCCATGTCCGTGTATAAGCCGATTTTCATACCTGAGCTTTGGCAGGTTTCCTGTACGCGTTTTAACTGGTGTTCACACTGCCACTGATTATATTTATAGTAATTTATCAAGTGGCGATTTTCTCTTTGAAATCTTTTAACCGCCTCGGAATCCGGATGACGATATTCTTTTGGCCACTGTCTCCAATTTATCGGAGCGGGATCTTGCTGTGACATGACCTTGCACAAAGCGCGGAAGGTGGCATAATTTTCTAAATCCTCACCCTTATCATCACAATAAACACAAAAGCGTTTATACTCCTCGCTTCTGGTATTTGATGCAAATTTATCAAAACAGCGGCTTAAAATATCATCGACAAGTTCCTGTGTGACTGCGTAATCAACATAACCCTTACGACGATTTTTATTTATTCTTTCCTGAAATTCATCACTGTGATAATAGCTTTTTATCTCTGGACTTTCCTTGAATTCTTTTAAAGCTGTAACATCCAAATACAGATAGTTATAAAACATTCGGCTATCCGGACTATAGGGGCTGGCGTTTTCGGGATAATCATCTCTCATGGCATGAAGTGGATTTACACCTATGATACCGGCACCGTTTCTGCCCAGCATATTTCCTAATTGAGCCAAATCGCTGTAATTGCCTATTCCTAAATTGTTTTCTGACACTTGTTCATATAACTGAACTGGAACACCCCAGGTCTTTTTGCCTTCGTTTATGCCAATGCGGTCATAGCATTTCTCAGGACCTGATATCAGCCGTGAATTATGCACGACTAATCTATCCGTCTCAGGGTGGCGATATGAAAACTCTACATTGTGGTAGCCCAAATTTACGTCAAACGGAAAGGCAAATTTGTACTTGCGATAAGTGACACCGTCAATCGTACGATTGCAATGTTCTCCATTCCAATCTCTAATAGGCTCCAAATGAGAAACATCGGTTTTTCCCATATAGGTATTACCGTCTTCTTCTTTTAAATTCCATTTTATTTCATCAACGCCATCAGGTATGGATATGGTTAATTCTTTTACCTTATTTTTTCTTAAAATAGAGACTTGATGGACGATATCTACATATTCGGCATCAATTCTTTGAGTTATAATATTATCTAGTGTCTTGGCGTTATTAAAAACATTATCTTTGTCATTAACATCAAATTCTTTAGGCAACACGCCCATGGCCTGCAACAGATAGACTTTATTTTCTATCGTTGCATGGAGCTCTATTCCGTAAAGATCTGCCAAGCGGCAAATTTTATCATCCAAAATCATATTGACTTAACTTTCGTCATTTAAAATTATACTTAATAGCCTCAATATAGCTGTTGCTTTTTTATTGTCAAACGCTTGCTGAGCTTTATCTTCAGCATTATTTTTTATCTATGATTTTTTTCTTTTTCCAAGCTGCTGTTTTTAGTTGCTTTTTGCAATTTTTCATTATAGTTTTTTCTTGTTTTTCGGAGGTTTTTTGTTGTGCATAATTTGATTAGTAAAGCTATGGAAACTCATTCTCTTGAAAGAGATGAGTTGATTTATCTTCTTAAAGAATCTTCTTTTGATACTGACCTGTTTCAAGCCGCTGATTTGATGCGGCAAAAATTTGTCGGTAATGACATTCATTTACGTGCGCTTATTGAGTTTTCAAACATCTGTCAAAACAACTGCTGTTACTGCGGCTTGCGGCGTGATAATAAAAATATCACGCGTTACCGACTTGATGAAGGCACAATCTTTCAGTTAGCAGAATATGCCGTCAAAAAACTCGGACTTAAAACTATCGTTCTGCAATCGGGTGAAGATTTATGGTTTAACCAAGAGCGACTTTGCTCTCTTATCAGACGCATAAAAACACTTGATACCGCCCTCACCTTAAGTATTGGTGAAAAGTCTTATGATGATTACTTAGCATACAAACAAGCCGGTTGCGACCGCTTTTTACTCCGTATAGAGACTACAGACAAAGCTCTTTATGAAAAATATGACCCACAGATGAGTTGGGAAAAGCGTAAACAATGTCTGCTTGATATAAAATCTGTCGGAATCGAAACCGGAACCGGTTGCTTGGTCGGATTACCGGAGCAAACACTCGAATCCCTTGCCGATGACATTCTCTTTTTTAAGGAAATCGGCGCCGATATGATTGGAATCGGTCCTTTGATTCCTCACCCTGATACACCGTTGGCGCAGGCAAAAGGCGGGACTTTTACCCTCGCCTGCAAAGTTATGGCACTAACACGTTTGTTGCTTCCTGATATTAATATTCCGGCAACAACCGCCATGGAAACGCTTGAACCTAACGGACAAGTCAAAGCACTTCAATCCGGAGCAAACGTTATTATGCCAAATGTTACCTTAAATTCTGTACGTCAACATTATGAACTCTACCCAGGAAAGTCTAACACAAATCTTGCTTCTGATGATGCTCTTCTTGACTTGAAAGAAAAAATAGAATCCATCGGGAGGACAATCGGTCATGATTATGGTTCGCACAAAAAAACGACTGAGATTTAACTCAGCCGTTTTTTTTCTTTCTTACTTCAAGGCAATCAGTTCTTTCACTCTTTCCTTAAAGCGCTCCAAAACATCTGATTTTGGTGTGTATTTTTCATCAAACGGAGCAACCGTCTTCCAACCTAATTCATTAAACACGTCTTGAATTTGATTGACAACTCCCGGTTTCCAGCCATAAGAGCCAAACGCCAAACCTTTTTTGTTTTTCGGTGCTAAGCCTCTGACATAAGTGACAAAGCCGGCAACTCTCGGAAACAGCTGATTGTTTAATGTTGGGTTTCCTATCAAGACATATTCTGCCTCTGGAAAGGCCGCAATAATCTCTGAAGTTTGCTTATCCTTCAAGCAATATTTCATGACCGGAATGCCGGCATCTTGGAAAACCCCCATTGCGGTCTCGGCCAATTTTGCGGTTGCGCCCCACATGGTATCATAAACAATTATTGCCTTACCATCATTCTTGCCCGATGCCCAGCGGTCATATAATCCTAAAATGGTTTGAACTTCTTCTTTGCCGCTCCAAATCAGACCATGAGACGGCGCAATCATCTCAATATCCAGCCCTAAAGAAGCTGCTGTCTGCAAAGCTTTTTCGGCTTGAGCAACGTAAGGATATAAAATATTTGCAAAATAGCTCTGAGCCTCTTTCAAAACGATATCTCTCGGGGCGTCTTTTACAAACAAGGCATCGCTGCAATAGTGTTGTCCAAAGCCGTCATTCGGCAACAGCAATTTTTCTTCCTTAACGTAAGTCATCATCGAATCCGGCCAGTGCAACATCGGCGTGGTCATGAAAGTCAGGCTTCTTTTACCAATCGAGATGCTGTCTCCCATTTTGATAATTTCGTATTCCCAGCCGGTGGTGTCAAAATGAGCTTCCAAAGCCATTTTTCCAGCGGAGTTTGTAATAATTTTTGCCTGCGGCGCTAATTTCATTAACTGAGGAATGCTGCCTGAGTGGTCCATTTCAACGTGGTTGACAACAATATAATCAATCTTTGAAAAGTCTGTTATACTCTTTATTCTGGCGACTTGCTCATCGGTCAAGTAATGCTTAACGCCATCGACCAAGGTGATTTTGTCATCCATAATCAAATAAGAGTTATAGGTTGAGCCATAAGGTGTTGAATAACCATGGAATTCGGTTAAATTCCAGTCTTTAACCCCGACCCAATAAATCCCTTTTTTAATCTCTACTCCGTTCATTTTTTTCTCCTTCATTAGATTATTCTGCTTTTATACATAATATGTAATTTTATAATTGACAACATAAATTTTAACTGATAATAATAATTATTATCAATTTTATGAGGTAGGTATGAATTTTTCTAAACAACGTGAGCTTATTCTTCACGCTTTAACGCAAAATCCTATTCATCCGACAGCTGATAAACTCTATGAGCTTATTCGGCCGTTTATGCCTACCATCAGCCTTGCTACCGTTTATCGAAATCTTAATCAGCTTGTTGATAACGGTATTATCCGCAAAATTTCAGGTCTTGATGGCTCTGTCCATTATGATCATTGTGTTGAAAAACACTATCATTTTATTTGCACTTGCTGCAATAAAGTATATGATGTACCTTACGATGTCGCTCAAGATTTAGAGCAAAAGCTCAAGTCTTTGACCGGTTTGGAGGCGCAATCCTCTGACCTGACATTCAAGGGTATTTGTTCCGTCTGTCAAAAATCTAAAAAAGGAGATTGAATTATGGAATTAAAAGGTTCTAAAACCGAAAAAAATCTTAAAGAAGCTTTTGCTGGCGAATCTATGGCTCGCAATAAGTATACCTACTATGCTTCTAAAGCTAAAAAAGAAGGTTATAATATTATTGCCGACAAGTTTGAGCAAACCGCTAATAATGAAAAAGAGCATGCTAAAATTTGGTTCAAACTCTTAAACGGTGGTGCTATCGCTGACACGATTACAAACCTTAAAGATGCTGCTGCCGGCGAAAATTATGAATGGACCGATATGTATAAGCGCATGGCCGAAGAAGCTAAGGAAGAAGGCTTTACTAAAATCGCATTCCTCTTTGAAGCTGTTGCTAAAATCGAAAAAGGCCATGAAGAAAGATATCAGGCTCTCCTCACCGCTCTTGTTGACGGCAAAGTTTTTGAACGTCCGACAAAAGTTATTTGGGAATGCGCTAACTGCGGTCACCGTGTTGAAAGCCCGATGGCTCCTGAAAAATGCCCTGTTTGCGATCATCCGCAAGCTTATTTCTTTGAATTGCAGGAAAAATTCTAATTTTTCTTTTCAATTAACCCTTAAGGCTCTGTATTTCAGAGCCTTTTTCTTATTTAAATCTTGACTTATAGACAAATTTCTTCTATATCTTAGCCGTTATTTTTTTATTATTATTCACTTATTTTATATTTTACTATTATGAAAAAAGCAATTTTTACAGGGTCTTTTGATCCTTTTACGCTTGGGCATTGGGAAGTTGTTAATGAGGCTTTACAATCTTATGATAAAATTATCATTAATGTCGGAAAGAACTCGAGTAAGCTTCCTCTTTTCAGCGTTGAAGAGCGTTTGAAAATGATAGAAGAAACCTTTAGCGAATTTGGTTTACGTAATAAAGTAGAACTTATTGCCGACAATGGATTGACTGCTGATGTTGCACTAAAAGAAAAAGTTTTTTCTTTGGTTCGCGGTATTCGTAACAATTCAAGTGATTTACAAGAAGAACTGACTTTGGCTGAGATTAATGAACAGCTTGGAAAAATTCGCGGTATCAATCTTAAAACACACTTTATTGTTAAAGATTCTGTTATTTCATCGTCCGGCGTTCATAGTTTATGTCAGCTTGGCGAATTTATTGCCGTACAATCAAATGTTTCTTCTTTTGTTCATCAAAAACTGATGGAAATATACCTCAAGCCTTATTTGAGGTACTTATCCGTTTTTGAACGTGAAGAAAAACGTGGCGCTTTTTACGCTAAACTTGTTGAAGCCTACAAAGACAGAGCTTACCACAACCTTTCTCATATTGGCTATATGCTGAATATGTTGCTTATCTATCGACATTATATGACAGTAAGCAATGATTTGAGTAGTCTTAGCGAACTTGTTCTAGCGATTTTTATGCATGATTATGTGCATGATTCTTTGGCTGTTGATAATGAAGAAAAATCCATCGAAGCTTTGCAGCAGTTTGAGCAATCTTATTTTCACAATATTGCTAACCGTGAAAAGATTGAAAATCTCATTTTGGCGACAAAGCATGACAAACTTGCTGCTAATGAAGATGAAGCTTTAATCGCCGACTTGGATTTGAGTATTTTGGGCACATTTTCTGAAGCCTCTTGGCGATGGTATAACCATAATATTCGCAAAGAGTTTTCAAATGTTTGTGATGATTATTATCGCGGTGGGCGTATTGCTACGTTAGAAAAATTTTTGCAGTGGCCTCGAATCTTTCAGACTGAGTTGTTCTATGACAAGTTTGAACAACGCGCCAGAAAAAATATTCAAGATGAAATTACGCGGTTGAAAACAGTGCCCTTGCTTTAAAAAAATAAGGTTGCCTTTGCGGTAACCTTATTTTTTTTGTATTTTTCTACCTTTGGGTATCTAATTTGTTGATTTTAAACAAAAAGAAACCGCCTTGCGGCGGATTTCTTTTTTGTTGCTCATTTTATGAACTAAGCGCTCTTCTTTGTTGTTTTTCTTGAAGATTTTTTCTCTTCAGTTTCTTCTTCAGAAGATTCTGCTTTTGCGGCTTTAGTAGCCTTCTTAGCGGTCTTCTTAGCCGTCTTTTCTTCTTCTTCAAAGTTATACAACTCAGTTACTGAAATGATTTTTTCAGAAACATTTGCTTTAGAGATAATATGATCAATTATCTTTTCTTCAAAAATCGGAGCTTTCAAAGCTTCAACAGCCTGTTTGTTCTTCAAATAATAGTCAAACACAGCTTTTTCTTGTCCAGGATATCTTCTAGCCTCGTTCATAATAGCTTTATTAATATCATCAGCTTCGATATTGATTTTAGCGTCTTTTCCGATTTCAGACAAGACCAAGCCGAGTTTTACGCGGCGAACGGCAATGTCTTTGTATTCAGCCAAGAGCTCTTCTTCAGACTTAGCTTTTTCACTTTCATCAAGCTGATTATATTTTTTAGCCTGTTCATACTGAGATACAATGCCTTTATATTCAGCATCGACCAAGCCTTGCGGAACTTCAAAGTCATATTCATTATCAAGAATATCAAGGAGTTGGCGTTTTAACTTCATACGAGAAGCGGCTTCGTAATCAACCTTGATTCTCTCAGCAATTTTCTTTTTCAATTCTTCAAGGTTTTCTTCGCCCATAGATTTTGCCAATTCATCGTCAACCTTGGTTTCCTTCTTTTCACGAAGTTCTTTGATTTCTACAGCAAAAACAGCGTCTTTACCGGCCAAATCTTTGGCATGATAGTTTTCTGGGAAGGTTACTTTAACATCAACTTTATCCCCTACCTTTTTGCCAACCAGCTGGTCTTCAAATCCTGGAATAAAGGCGCCTGAACCTAACTCTAACGGATAAGCATTGCCCTTGCCGCCCTTGAATTCGACTCCATCAATTGAACCAACAAAGTCAATAACTACAGTCTCACCCTTCTTTGCGGCGCGGTCTTTTTCAACTTTAACCGTTTCACGGCGAGATTTTGCCATATAATCCAAAGCCTTATCAACTTCTTCTGCCGGAACTTCAGCCATAAACTTTTCTAAGTTCATTTTGCTGATATCACCAAGCTTAAACTCAGGCAGAACTTCAAGAGACATTTCAAACTCAATGTCTTTGTCTTCGCCATAAGCCGTAATCTTTACGGCAGGCATCATAGCCGGACGGAGTTTTTTATCCAAAACAACTTTTTCAGAAGCTTCACGGACCATATCGTCCAAAACCTCACCCATAACCGAAGCTTTATATTTTTGCTTTAACATAGCTTTCGGTGCTTTTCCGGGGCGGAAACCCGGCAATTTTATGTTTTTTGATACCTGATTAATCTTTTCATCAACCTTTGCGGCGACATCTGCGGCCGGAATCGATACTTTATATTCTTTTTTCAGGCCTTCTGATTTTAACTCGGTTACATTCATGAATCTGTACTCTTTCCTTTTGTTATTATCCGACATTTTGCCTCTTACAGCAAAATGGTGCAGGCGGAGAGACTCGAACTCTCACAGCTTTCGCCACCAGATCCTAAGTCTGGCGTGTCTACCAATTTCACCACGCCTGCGGTGTTTGTTATTGTCTGAATAGTACATATTTTTTTATTAAAATCAAGCAAAATTAACAACCCCTTTCAAAATTATTGTATTATTTACCTTTATTTATTATTATATCTTCCAGTAATTACTCTTATTATTTCCATTCTGTCAGAAAGGAGAGACCTGTGTCTTTTAATAGTCTTGCAAAATCAGCCGTTTGCACTTTTATGTTTTCAAGCCTGCTCTGCGCTTGTTCCGAATTGTCATTAGAAAGACCTAATCACAGTTGGTTTGCTGATAAATCTTATGGCACCGAAGGGCAAAATGATGCTGATTTGGCGACCGTGGCTTATTCTCAAGGAAATTTTGCCGAGGCCGAAAATTATGTTATTCAGGCTTTGACCGTTAACCCCAAAAACACTCAGGCTTTGATGGTCGGCGCTTTGGTTTATGAAAAGCTCGGCCGCCTTAACCGCGCGCGTCAATATTATGAAGACATTATCATCATCGGCGGTGATGAAATGACTCTTCTTGGCACAGATGGCTCAACTCCCGAAAAAATGACAGAAGTTGCTCGTAAGCGTTTGCGCTTGCTTAATATGCAAATTACAGATTTTATGGTTGAAAATCATAATGGCACCATGACCTTTAATATCTCAAAAGAAGCTGCTGAGCGTCAGGGAAAATCAGCGATGGAAGAAGCGCTTTTTGTTCGCACACAGCGCTTGATTGCTAATAACCAAGCTGATTCTCAAGCCGATATTAAAGCTGTCGAAGTTCTTTTTGATGAAGGCGAAAAAAATATTGTTTCTCGCTTCCTTATCATGAATGAATTGGCTGAAAACGACATGATTACCAAGCAAGAATTTTTGGAAGCACGCGAAGCAAATATCGGCGGGTTGTTGCCTTTATCAAACCAGCCACCGGCTTTGGGAATTGATGCGCCCGTCCCTTCTCCTGATTTAATCATTGAGAGAATCAACTCTCTCAAAGAAGCTGTTGAGGCTCGTGCAATTACCCCGCAAGAATTTTCGGCTGAGCGCGACGTTATTGTTAAGGCCATTCTTCCGCCCAAGCCTCGTCAGCGCATGAAGCCCAAAGCTCCGGCAAAGGATATTCTCTCTGCGGCAAAAGATTTGCGCAAGGTTGAAGTTATTTCCGAACTTGGCTTAATTACAGACAAAGAAAAAGCTACTGAGCAGTCTGCTATTGAAAAATCTCTCGGTATTTCTCAGTCGGCGGCTTCTCCTAAAAAAGTTGTTCTGCAAAAGGTTGAAACTCCGGTAAAGGAAACAGCAAAGCCTGCGGCAACGGAATCGACTCCGGCGACAAGCAAGACCTCCCCTGCTTCGGTTTCCGAAGATATTGAAACCGTTGAAGAAGTTCAAGTTCTTATCCCGGAAGTTTTATCTCCTTTTGCAGAATAGTTTTTTCTTTCATTTTCTTATAAGCGGCATTATGCCGCTTTTTTTATCTCTTGACTCTTCTTGAGAGAAAATATACTCTGCCCCTAATTAATTATTATTATGTTTTATCAATGAGGATCCGGTCATATAAGCCTCTTAAAATATTCCGGTATAATTATGGATGAAATAACCGTTATTTTTATCTTGATTGGGATTAATGTCTTCTTATTCTGTTTTGTTGTCATTGTTGCAATATGGGGCAACAATAAGACAAACAAAGAGTTATCGGGAAAAAGCGGCGTTTACAAAGGTCCTGCCGGTGAACCTCGTTGGAATGGTGAATTGCCTCTCAAAGTTGATGATTATCATCAACCTCGCTATGTTTATGAAAATCTGGTAGAGAGCACCGATTATTTGCCCCAAAACGGAAGAATTATCGGATATCGTATCAGCCCTAATCTCGTTATTCATAGCCGAGTGCAATATGGAGTCAATCCGCCTGTTCTTGCAAACTATATTCGACGATTGGGCGGAAAATTATTATCTCCTGACGAAGTCATGACTCTTTTTAATAACTGGAAAGCGGTTTCTGCCTTGCGCGTAAAGGCTGGAGATGAGCCATTAGGTAAATTTCGTTTTTGGTGCAACTCAAGAGAAGGTTTTCCTGTATGTACAAGATTTGATGATGGGTACTTCTTTTTTGAAGATATGGTTGGGTTTGGAAAATTTTATGCTTCCCTTATTCTAAAGAGATAGTCTATATTCTTAAACGACAGGTTTTACCCTGTCGTTTTTTCTTTGAAAAAAAACATGGCAAGCAAATTGACTCTTTGCTTCGACCATGCTATTTTTGCTTCAGTTTATGAATTATTTTAATTTTATAATTATGAAGCATATTTTTATTTTAACGGCTTTGCTCTTTTCTATGCCATTTTGTCTTTCGGCGAAAAAGGTTAATGACACTTTAGCCATCGTTAAAATTTCCAGAGAGATTATTGTCAAACGCGGAAATATTGCTGGAGGAAGGAGATATATTAATTTTCTTTTGGAAGACGGGCGTGTGGTGGTTTTGGAAGACATAAAAAAAGACCTCAAATCAAACGAGCCTATGTCTGACAAAGGTCGGATTTATAAAAATGGCATAAAAGAAGGTGCTTTTAAGACAACTTTATCTACATGGAAAAAAGCTTATAGCGGGAAAAAAGTTGTTATTCGTTCTCGTGGGCGCAAGTATCGTTGCTATCTTCTTTAAGAAGATTTTTTATTTAAGGCAGTTTTGGGACTGCCTTTTTTTGTTTTCTTTTTGCTTGCAATCTTGTTTCTTTTGCGTTAAAAAGGCTCTAAATCTTAATCTTTTATCTTAATGAGTTTTTATAAATGGCTGATAATAAAGTAAATCCGCGCAAATGTTTTGCGATTATTTCTCACCCTGATGCCGGTAAGACTACCTTGACCGAAAAGTTGTTGCTGTTTGGTGGCGCTATTCAACAAGCCGGCGCGGTTAAAGCCCGCGGTGAAGCACGTCATGCTCGTTCCGACTGGATGAAAGTTGAGCAAGAGCGTGGTATTTCCGTGGCTTCTTCGGTCATGAACTTTGATTATAACGGCGTTACTTTTAATCTTCTTGATACACCGGGTCACGAGGACTTTTCAGAAGACACCTATCGTGTTTTAACTGCGGTTGACTCGGCCGTTATGGTGCTTGATTCGGCAAAAGGTATTGAAACGCAAACAAAGAAATTATTTGAAGTTTGTCGTTTGCGCAATGTGCCTATTCTCACCTTTATCAACAAACTTGACCGCGAAGGGCTTGATCCTTTTGTTTTGCTTGATGATATTGAAAAAACACTTGCCTTAGACGTCACTCCCGCAAGCTGGCCTATCGGAATGGGCAAAGATTTTCTTGGTTGTTACGACCTCTTTAACGACCGCCTTATCCTGATGAACAAGACCGGTGACAAATCAACCATAAACGCAACTATTGAAACTTGCGAAGGGCTTGACGACCCAAAACTTGATAAGCTTCTGCCCGATTATGCCGTGGCTAAGCTTCGTGAAGACGTCACTATGGTTCGCGAGCTTTGTCCGGCGTTTGATTTGGACCTTTATCTGGCCGGTGCACTTACACCTGTCTTTTTCGGCAGTGCCATCAATAACTTCGGTGTACGCGAAATCTTGGAAGGTTTGCATGAAATTGCGCCTTTGCCGCGTCCACACCCTGCCCTTGAGCGCATGGTTTCTCCCGATGAGAAAAAAGTTTCGGGCTTTGTCTTCAAAATTCAAGCGAATATGGATCCTAAGCACCGCGACCGTATTGCCTTTATGCGTCTTTGTTCTGGTCATTTCAAACGCGGAATGACGTTGACTCAGGTTCGTACCGGAAAAGGGATTAAAATTCCGACACCGGTTATGTTTATGGCACAAGATCGCGAGCTGGCCGAAGATGCTTATGCAGGCGATATTATCGGTATTCCTAACCATGGTCAGCTGCGTATCGGTGACACTCTCACCGAAGGCGAAAAGCTCAACTTTACCGGAATTCCGAGTTTTGCGCCGGAACTGTTGAAATCCGTTCGCGCGCTTGACCCGCTTAAATCAAAACATCTCGGCAACGCCTTAATGCAGATTGCCGAAGAAGGTGGTGCGTCTGTCTTTAAGCCGATGAGCGGCGGCGAATGGATTGTCGGTGTGGTCGGTGCCTTGCAATTTGAAGTTATGGCTGACCGTATCAAAAACGAGTTTAACATCCCCGTTCTATTTGAACCGACACAATATTACACCGCAAGGTGGGTTGATTCCGACGACAAGGCTCAGTTGGAAAAATTCCAAAACACCAACCAAATTTCTTTGGCTCAGGACCATGACAATGCGCTTGTCTTTTTGGCACGCAATGCTTGGCACCTGAACAAAACTCAAGAGGATTTTCCTCATCTGAAATTTATGAAAACGCGAGAAATGTTTAAGTAAAACTTTTATTAGAGGGCTTAATGCCCTCTTTTTTATTCATTCCACAGGCGGTGGCCGATGTATTCCCTTACTGTATCAATCTTTATTTTATCTGCGTTGATATAAATTGAAGCACCTAATGATTGTTGGCTGTCAAACGGTTTGCCGTCGATTTCAATTCCCTTATTTTTGATGATATTTACTTTATTTTTATAAAGGCATTGATTGTCTGCACAAGTCATATTCAGCCAATTTTTATTCTCTGCTTTGCCCTTGGTGATTTTGGTCAGCTCTTTCTTTTGTTGTTTGCTGAGTTCGGGACTTGAGGTCTTATCAAGCCATATTTGCTTCACAAAATATTTTCCGCGGCTCGGCAGAACCACCATATCTCCTTGCTCGGCTTTAACCGCAACAGCTTTGCCGCTGGCATCAACCAAGACATCGGGAACTTTGGTGGTTATCATACTCATGGCGCCGATGATAATTGCTATCCAGCCGAAATGACGCCATTTCTTTTGCCATACACATAGCCACAAGCCGCCATAAACAATCGCGACTAATCCCCATAGCGGCATGGATAAAACCGGCAAGCCCGCGTGCGGCAAAGAGGCGACCTTGGCGGTGATGTCGTTCACCAGCCCTATCCCCTTCCCTAGAACAATCAGAGCGTAATAATCAAGCCCCAATGGCATCAGCAGCATGACAACCAAAATGGAGGGCATAATCCACAAGCCGATTATCGGACCGGCCAATAAATTTCCGATTGTCGTATATATTGCAATCTTGTTAAAATGATATATTGAAAAAGGCAACGTCGCAACGCTGGCGATAAAATCCGAAACCAAGATTCCGATGATATAGGCTTTGCATAAGGCAAAAAATCCACTTTTTTGTTCTCTATGAATCAAGCCTTTCCAGCTGCTTTCATAAAAAGCAATTAAAGCTACAACCGCGGCAAAAGACATTTGAAAACTGGCGCCAATCAAGGCCTGCGGCGTTATCAACAAGACGATGATAGCTGCCCAGCTGATTGTTCTCATGGAAATAGCTTGCCGGCTAAACATGATTCCGAGCAAGACTATAAAAGTCATGATAAAAGCTCGTTGTGTCGGAATGGCGCCGCCGGATATGGCCAAATAAATCGCGCTCAATATGACCGCTATAATCGCCGATATTTTCTTTGAATCTACCCTTAGCGCTAAAGGCGGAATGGCCGCGATAATTGAGCGCACCAGCAAAAACATAAATCCGGCCAGCATGCTCATGTGCAAGCCTGATATGGACAAGAAATGCGCCAAGCCCGAATTTTGATAATCTTCGGTAATTTTATCGCTAATACCAAAGCGTTCGCCGGCGATTAAGGCGGTTGCAATGCCGGCTTCATCTGCAGGTAAAACGCTTTCAATCCTGTTTACGATTTTGCTTCTTATCTTTTCAATGAGAGGCTTGTTTTCTCCCGACTTATCTTCGCCAAGCTTAAAGGTTCGGCTCAAGGCAAAGCCCGTGCCGTTTATGCCGTCAAAAAAGGTTTTTCTATCAAACTGATAGCCGCCAACCATCACGGCCGGAGACGGTGCGCTTACTCTTGCCGCTAATTCAACCTCATCGCCGATATTAAAGCTTTCTTTCTTGGACTGGAGGGTTATTTTATATCGGCCTTTTATTTCGTTTCCGTCAAAGTCTTTCATCTGAGTCAGAACAAGTCGTTGCTTGCCTTTGCTGTTATAGTCAAGCTCTTCAACCGTGCCGGAAATATATAAATCTTGCTCTGTTTTTACCTGCACCTGTTTTGAAAGGTAAACGGCCTTTAACTGCATATAGCCAAAGCCGAAAGCAATGAGGCTGATTAAGCCGATGATTATCAGCGCGCTTCGGTGGTGTCTTAAGATTATGGCGGCGAATACTAAAGCTTCCCATCCGCCTAGTGTCAGCCATAGTGACGGCTCTTGCGGCAGAACAAAATACAGACCTATTCCGCTGGCAAACAAAACCGCCAGCCACGGAAACCAGCGTTCCCGCTCTTGATACAATCTCTCTTTTAATTCTTCGCCTATCATTCTTTTCTAGGGTTGATTAAATTCCATATTATTTCGGCCGCATTTTCACTCGGTGTGTGTTCGCCTTGCCCCAAAATCTCACGAACTTTTTTAAAGCCTTCCATTTGGCGGTCATACCATTCGCCCTCTTTGTTCAAAAAAGGTTTTATGTAGCTGCAAATGCTTGCCGGAACGCAACGCTCTTGCAATAACTCAGGCACAATCTCTCGCCCTAACAAGATGTTTGATAAATTTACAAACTGAATTTTTAAAAACTTTTTAGCGAGTAGAGCTGTCAGCGGTGATACCTTATAAGCAATAATATGCGGCACATCGCAAATAGCCAATTCTAAGGCAACCGTACCTGAAGCGGCGATTGCGGTTGATGATGCTCGAAAAGCGCCGTAGCGGTCGTTTTGTGTTTCAACAATCAGAATCTTTTCGCCGCTTTGCTTTACCATTTCTTTAACTTGCTTAGCAACGGTTTTTACCGTCGGTATTACAAAGAACAAATCTTTTTCTTCGGCTTTTAATTTTTTGATTGTTTCTAAAAATGTCGGCAAGAGTTTTGATACCTCGGTTTTTCTTGACCCCGGCAAAACCGTAACAACTCTTTCTTTCGGATTGATATTATATTTTTTACGAAATTCTTCGGCGTTTGCATGAACAACCGGACTTTCGATTACCGGATGTCCGACAAACTCGGTTTGCAAATTATATGGCGTAAAATATTTCGGCTCATAGGGGAACAACGTTAGCAGCAAGTCGATGTATTTATACATGGTTCTGGCTCTTTTTTTCTTCCATGCCCAGACTTGCGGCGCAACGTAATGAACTTGTGGAATACCTAATTTTTTCTTGCGCAAAGCCTTATGAATCCGGCTTGAAAAACTCCAACTGTCAATAGTTATGACCACATCCGGCTTTATTTCTTCTATATTTTTTACAGTTTGCTTAATTAAGCCCAAAATTTTTGGAATACTCGGTATCACTTCGGCCAAGCCCATTACCGCCAAGTCCGAAATATCAAACAGTGACTTTAAGCCTTCGGCTTCCATGGTTTCGCCGCCAACGCCGTAAAACAAAACCTCATTGCCGTATTTTGCCTTCATGGCTTTCATCAGTCTTGAACCAAGCAAGTCACCAGAAGGTTCTCCGGCTATCAGATATATTTTTTTCTTTTGATTATTTTGCGAATTCACCTGGGTTTACTCCTATGATAAACAAACCTTCTTTGTCTGCGGCTTTGATGGTTTCTTCCTCATCAACGATTAATCCGTTTCCGGCATGAACTGCGATACCCCTTAAGCCGCTTTCTTTGGCACGATAAACCGAGCGCGGGCCGATCGTCGGCAAGTCAATGCGCATATCTTGTTGCGGCTTTCTGAGCTTAACCAAAACGCCGCCATCTCCTTTGCGGCGATATTCTCCGCAACGGCGTATCAGCTCATCGGTTCCTTCAATGCCTTCAACTCCCAAGACTAATCCTTGTTGGACGACAACCGCTTGCCCGACATCCAAACGGCCCAAAGTTTCGGCAACTTCTATTCCGCGCTTGATATCTTCTATTGCTTGTTTATCAGGCTTATGTTTGCCCATAATTCCTTCTTTAACCAAAATCTCGGGCAAGACTTCATGCACGCCCTTAACCAACATGCCTTCGCTTTCAATCTCTTTGACCAAAGCGCGCAAAATACCATCATCACCAATTGACTTCATGCCAATTTTAGCAAAAAATGCGGCGGTTCTGAAATCCGGTACCAAATCAAAAAAGCTTGGGCGGCGGATTGTGCCAATCATAACCACATCTTCAACTTTTTCTTCATGAAAGCGCTTAAAGCCCGTGCCTGCCTGACCTATTCTTATCCATTGGTGCGGAATGCTCTCATCAATTAAATTTTTATCAGCATTGCCCTCGATGGCTAAAACAAAATAGTCACGGCCATTTTCTTTGCAAAAATCTATCAGTTTTTTAGGAATAGATCCGCCGCCGGCTATAATTCCGAGCTTTCTGTGCTTATTTGTCATTATTTTTCCTTGCGTCCATAAAAAAATAGGAAGTTATCGTTGTTGTATCTTAAACCTAACTTCCTATATTTTTTCTTAATTTTCTTATTCAGCGGTTAAAAGATTACGCTTTCCGCTTAAAGATTCTTCAATAAAGGCAATTTGCTCCATAACCATCGGATTATCAGCAAATTTTTCTTTAGCCTTTTGAACGCGAACCTCAAAGGTGTCTTCTTTGCCCTTGAACAGATACATATAAGCTCTGGTAACGGATTTAATTGTATGTTCGTCAAGGCCGCTTCTCTTTAAGCCAATAACGTTTAAGCCACGCAGTTTACCTCTGTCTCCGGTGACCATGGCAAACGGAATAACATCGCGTCCGATACCGGTCAAGCCTCCAATCATTGCTTTGCGCCCAATGTGGCAGAATTGGTGAACCGCGGCGTTTCCGCCCAAGATAACTCCATCGCCCAAATGAACGTGTCCGCCGATAACGGCGTTATTGGTCATAATCACATTATTACCGACAACACAGTCGTGAGCTACGTGAGAATTGACCATAAACATACCGTCATCACCGACAACCGTGGTTAAATGCTCTTTCGGTGTTCCGGCATGCATGGTGACGTTTTCACGTATGACGTTTCTTTTACCGATAATCAACTTTGCATCCGGCTGAAACTCGTTGCCGTGATCTTGTGGACCACCGCCCAAGCATGCTCCCGGAAACACAACCGTACCTTCTCCGATTGTGGTTTTGCCCAAAACGCTGACGCGCGCGATTAAGCGGACATTCTCGCCAATCTTGGCCTCTGAGCTGATATAGCAAAATGGTCCAATCTCAGCACTAGCGGCAATTTCAGCACCTTTTTCGACAACGGCGGACGGATGTATAGACATTTTTTCTCCTTAAATAATTTGTTAAACATGGTATTCTTTTTATCAGTCTTTCCCGCTCTTGTAAATTCACAATTATTTTCATTTTGTTACCATGAAATTTATACTTCACAAATTTGATTTTTTCTGTTATGTTAAGGCGATTTTTATACAAAATCATTCCTGCCGCATCGGGGCGGCGGGTTTTTAATTGCGATATTAAAAAAAGGATTTAAATTATGGGATTGAAAAATACAAGAGCAGGAAATTATCCTGAATGGTACCAAAACGTTGTTAATGAAGCTGATATGGCTGAGAATTCTTCTTCTCCGGGGTGTATGGTTATTAAACACTGGGGATATGGTATTTGGGAGAGAATTCGCGACGTTTTTGATGAAAAGATTAAAGAAACCGACCACGAAAATTGTTACTTTCCGTTATTTATTCCGCTCTCGTTTTTTCAAAAAGAAGCGGAACATGTCGACGGCTTTGCCAAAGAAATGGCAGTTGTCACCCACTCTCGCTTGTCTATGAAAGACGGCAAGCTTGTTCCAGAAGGAAAACTTGAAGAGCCGTTGATTGTTCGCCCAACCTCTGAGGCTATTATTGCCGACTCTTTTTCAAAATGGGTCAAATCTTATCGTGACCTTCCGGTTTTGGTCAACCAATGGGCCAATGTTGTGCGTTGGGAAATGCGTCCTCGCCTGTTCTTGCGTACGCGTGAATTTTTGTGGCAAGAAGGCCATACGGCTCATGCTTCTGCCGCTGAAGCCGAAGAAGAAACTAAACGTATGCTTGAAGCTTATCGCGACTTATGCGAAAACACTCTTGCAATGCCGGTTTTGGTTGGTCGTAAACCTGAACATGAAAAATTCCCCGGTGCGGTTGACACCTATTGCGTTGAAGCCATGATGCAAGACGGAAAAGCTTTGCAAGCCGGCACATCTCACTTCCTCGGGCAGAATTTTGCAAAATCCGCAAACATCACTTTTGTTAATAAAAACAATGAATCTGAATATGCTTACACGACTTCTTGGGGTGTTTCTACCCGCTTAATCGGCGGCGTTATCATGACTCATGCCGATGATGAAGGGATGGTTGTTCCGCCGAAAATTGCTCCTTATCAGGTTGTGTTTGTTCCGGTGATTAAAAAGCCCGAAGATGCTGACTCGATTATGGCTTATATTACCAACATTGCCAATGAAGCTAAAAAAGTTATGCCGTTTGGTGAAAAAATCCGTATCAAGATTGATAAGCGTGATAAGTCTTCGGTTGATAAGTTTTGGGAATGGACACGCAAAGGCGCTCCGATTATTTGTGAAATCGGAATGCGTGATGTCGAAGCTCAAAATGTTATGGTTAAAGAGCGTATCAAGCTCGGCACTCCGGAAGGCAAGCAAATTGTTTCCGCAAAAGAGTTTATTGATACTTTGGCTACAAGAATTGACTCGATTCAAAAACATTTGTTCAACAAAGCCAAAGAACGTCTTGAACAGAATATCCGCACCGACATCAAAACTCCGGAAGAGTTCAAAAAATATTTTGAAGCCTCTAATGTTTGGATTGAAGACGGCAAGCAAGGAAAAGTTGCTTTTGTTCGCGGCAAATGGTCCGGCGATGCAAACAGCGAAGAACTTTTGAAAGCAATGAAAATCACCATTCGTTGCATTCCGTTTGATCAAAGCGGAACCGAAGGTGTTTGCCTTTTAACCGGCAAACCGGCTACAATGGACGTTATCTACGCCAGAAGCTATTAATTGCTTTTAGTCTTATGAGAGAAGGCACTGATTCATTTCAGTGCCTTTATTTTTTCACATAAATTTCTCCTCAAAATAAAAATAGTCTTGTATGATTAATTGATTTATGCTATAATCGAGTCGTGAAGGCAAACGAGATAGGAGAAGTATTATGTTTATCTCACGACAAAAGGCGGTTCTAACCGCGGCGTTTTGTTTGGCTGTAGGAATATCGCCGACTGGCGCGAGAGCAGATAATTCTATTATCATGAGTGACGAGCAGCTTGTCTACACACTTCACACACACCTTTATGCTTCGTCACCAAGTTTGCCTTCTTCTGATGAATTTCAAACCGCAGCGGTATGTTTTATTAATGATACCTCAGCTTGTGCGGACGGCATGTTTGGCGGAACGGGCGATATGGATATGCCGAACTTTGATATGAATGCACAAGAGCGTTGCTTTAATGAGGGCTATACGGTCAGCGAATGCCCCGAATGGTATACCCCAGGGGGAAAAAAATGTCCGTATGGCGCATATTATTCGGAATGTGTATATCGCTGTGCGGGATATGAAAGTTGCGAAGAGCCTTATCACGGAGAAGGCGAGGCTTGTGACGGCAAATATGCGTCTTGCACCTGTACCCCTTGCGGTTCGGAATATACCGAAACCGAGATTCCGGCAGGATATGAGCAGCTTGGCGAGCCTTGTTTGGATTGTGACGGACAAACCAAATATCAAGTCGTGGCAGCAGCTTGCGATGGTTTTCAAATTTGCGGCGATTTAGGACCGATAACGGGGACGGAAACTTGTTTGTCCGACACCACCACCCTTTATAGAGAATGTAAAACCTGCGACAACAACGGTACATTAACAACTTGTCCCGAAGGTTATGACTGTGCATTCGAAGATTGCTCGGGCAAATGGTATATCACCGGCTGCGATGTCAATTATGACAATTATTGCACCACCCCGATAACCGATTGTGCGACATTGGGCTATAAGTCTACGAGTTGCAGCGGCAGAGCTTTGAGATGCCCATATAACAGCGCGTTTATGCTGTGCGTCAACTAGAAGGAGAAAGCAGATGAGAAAAATCATATTAATGACAAGTGCGGCAGTTATCGCGCCGATGAGCGCCATAGCGCAAACCCCGACTTGTACGGCAACACCGGATTGTGCAAGTTTGGGCTATACACAGAGTTCATGCCCCGATAATAACGGTGTACGCTGTCCGTGGGGTGATAAATGGTTCTGTTCCTCAAGTGAAACAGAAATCTGTTCAAAATATGGCTTTAAATACACCTGCACCGGCACAGGGTATTCTGGTGGTAGTGGAACAGCCTGCGGAGGCAAATATGCTTCTTGTACTTGCAGTAGTCCGTATGCATGGAATGGTTCGGCTTGTGCTTGTCCAACAAACTATAAATACACCTGTTCTGGTACCGGCTACGCCGGCGGTGCAGGCACGGCCTGCGGCGGAAAATATACGTCATGCACTTGCGCAAGCGGGTATAAGTGGGAGAACGGAAGCTGTGTAGAAAACAAAGCAGAATTTGGACAGTGTAATGGTTATGCGGCACAGTGTTCGCTTGGTGATATCTTATTCAGTGACGGTACTTGTAGCGCAAATACGGTATCAGGAAAAACACCGATAGCGGTTGTGGTCTATAAATCGGGCAACTGCGGACAGGCGATGGCGTTAAAGTCGATAGGAAGCTATGAGTGGGGTGGGTATGGTACGAATATCTCAAGCTTGCCGGACCATGCATCAAACTCAGGAGCCTCACAAGACTTTGCAAGTTGTGAGAATAGTGCAAAGATAAGAGCAGAAGGGAATAGCAGTACCTATCCAGCGGTATGGGCAGCATATAACTATACAACAACAGGAACAAAGGTCGGAGATTGGTGCCTACCGGCAGCAGGAATATTTACCACATATTATAACAATCAAAGCACCATAAACACGGGATTCAGCCGAGCAAATGGGACAAAATTCACAACCAGCACCAAGGCTTGGTCGTCGGACGAGCACTACATCAACGACAGCGCGTATCACTCGGACTTTAGCTTTAGCTACGGTTTGGACTACGACTACTACAGTAAGAACGACTACCACGAGGTCCGTCCCGTCATTGAGTTTTAGGTTTTTATCTCAACAAACAAAAATCCCTCAGTCTAAAAAATGATCTGTCCCCCAGAAAGTGGAGGAAAAAAGAAAACTGCGGAGTATTTTCTCCGCAGTTTCAAATAAAAGCCCAACAAAACTAAGCAGATTGTTTAACTTTTTCGTTTTTTGCTTCGCGTGCGACTTTTTTAGCCTGCTTGCGACTTTCAGCCGTATGCCAAATATATTTATCATATTCAAGCACAGCACGGTCTGAAGAGAACTTACCGATATTAGCCACATTGGCGATAGCTTTTTTAGCCCATTTTTCTTTGTCTTGAAAATCATCGGCAGCTTGTTTGATAGTTTTATCAAAGGCTTCCAAATCAGCCAAAACAAAGAAGTAATCACGATTAAGCAGCTCTTCAAAAATAGGCTTAAACAGCAATACATAATCTTTTTCACAGAACATATTTGAGTTCAATGAATTAAGAATACGTTTTATATAATCGCTGTTTTCGTATATTTCACGCGGATTATAAGAGCTGCGGCGCTCCTGAATTTCTTCAGCAGTCAATCCAAATAGATAGAAGTTTTCATCACCGACTTCTTCTCTGATTTCGATATTTGCACCATCAAGAGTTCCGACAGTCAAGGCTCCGTTAAGAGCAAACTTCATGTTTCCGGTACCGGAGGCCTCAAAGCCTGCGGTAGAAGTTTGCAAGCTAACATCGGCTGCAGGAATAATAACTTCAGCCAAAGAAACCTTATAATCCGGCACAAAAACAACCTTAAGCATGTCGTTAACTCTCGGGTCGTTGTTGACTACGTCAGCCACATTGTTAATCAGCTTGATGATAAGCTTTGCAAAGTTATAAGACGGAGCTGCCTTTCCTGCAAAAATATATGTTTTTGAGGTAGCAAACTTCTTATTGTCTTTAATGATGGCAAGATAATCACCAATAACTTGCAAAATTGTCATCAACTGACGTTTATATTCATGAATACGTTTCGCATGAACAATAAACATACTGTCAGGATCAATTAAGATACCTGATGTCTTTGAAATCACCTTAATTAAACGCTTTTTATTTTCGCGTTTAACACGAGAGAAATCATCAACAAATTCTTTATCATTGATAAACTTATTAAGCTTTTCAAGCTCATCAAGATCAATAATCCAGCCTTCTCCGATTTTATCGCTGATAAGGTCAGACAAAGCGGTGTTAGCATGCAAGAGCCAACGACGAGGTGTAATACCGTTTGTGATATTGATAAACTTTTCAGGCCAAAGCTCATAAAAATCAGGAACAAGATTTGTTTTAATAAGCTCAGAGTGCAGTCTGGCAACACCATTGACCGAGAAAGAACCGACGATAGAAAGATTTGCCATTCTGATGATTTGGCTATCGCCATCACCGACCACGATCGAGAGACGACCGAGCTTAGCATTATCTTCACCGAATTTAGAACGAGCAAAATCCATAAAGCGACGATTGATTTCATAAATAATCTGCAAGTGTCGCGGCAAAATTTTGCCAAGGATTCGTGTCGGCCAAGTTTCGAGAGCCTCAGGCAATAAAGTATGGTTTGTATAAGCAAAAACTTTAGTAACAATTTCCCATGCAGTATCCCATTCTTGTCCATATACATCCATCAATAAGCGCATCATTTCCACAATAGCAAGAGCAGGGTGAGTATCATTCAGTTGAATACAAACATAATCCGGCAATTTGTGGAAGTCATTACTCTTTTCCAAAAAGCGACGAATAATATCTTGCACGGCGCAAGAGACAAAGAAATATTGCTGAACAAGGCGCAAAGCTTTTCCCGATTCGACGGCATCTGAAGGATATAAAACACGAGAGATGGTCTCTGTGCTGATTTTATCCTTAACAGCTTCCATATAACCACCTTCATTAAAGATGTTAATATCAAGTTCATCGTCGGTTTTTGCAGAGAATAAACGCAGATAGTTAACGGCTTTCCCCTTATATCCGACAATCGGAAAGTCATAAGGAATACCATATACATGTTGCGTGTTCATCCAAATAAAGGTATCTTGGCCGTTAGCGTTTTTAATAACTTCCACATTTCCGTTAATAGGAATGGTAACTTTGCGGTCATTTCTTGCAAACTGCCAAGGAGAGTCCTCACCTTGCCAACTATCAGCTTGTTCTATTTGATACCCGTTTTCAAACTTTTGTTTAAACAAACCGAATTGATAGTTTATGCCATAACCAAATCCCGGAATACCGAGAGAGGCCATAGAGTCCAGATAACATGCAGCTAAGCGTCCTAAGCCACCGTTTCCAAGCGCAGGATCATATTCTGCATCAAAAATTTCTTGCAAAGAAATATCCGGAAATCCTTCGATTTTAATATCTTTAAGAATATCAAATAAGCCGAGGTTATGCAGGTTGTTTTCCAGCGAGCGACCAATAAGATATTCAATAGAAAGATAATAAACTCTTTTAGCATTTTCCTGATTATAACGAGCAATGGTATCATACATTTTATCCATGGCAAACTCACGCACAGCCAGAGCAATCGCCTCAAGAGCCTCGTCTTTATTAATTTCACAAGTTCTCTTTCCGATAAAATATTTGATATAATGCTCAATAGAAAGTTTCAAACGAGCCTTATCAATTTCACTGATGATAGCGGCGGTATTATCTTTTTTCTTCACGAAAACTACTCCTGAAAAAGTTAAACCTACAAGATTATCCCAAGGATAAAGGAGAATTGTTTGAAATATAGTTAATATGGATTATTTTTATAACAAGGTGCAATTTGTTATTGTTTTATTTAGAAATTTCATTGCATAATTCAACCAGTTTAATATACTGCATTAAGAAAAGATTTTAAATTTGAGGAAAAAAAGAAGTATGAAAAAGAGTTTTTTATCGGCACTGATGTTGGCAAGCATGTTGTCAGGCACAGCGCAGGCAGAAACAATTTTTGAGGCTATGGAGTCAGCCTATGAAAACAATCCGACCTTACAGTCACAAAGAGCATATCTGCGTTCAATAGATGAAAACGCCGCAATCGCACGCTCTGGCTTCCGCCCAACAATCTCTTTGAACGGTGGTTACAATGACCTTAAAACGAATGATGATTTAGAAGGCTCAAACAATGAAGGTCAGAACGGAACAACCATATCCGCAGATGTTACTCAACCGATTTTCTCAGGATTCTCAACAGTAAATACCGTAAAGTCAACGGATAGTGCCATTCGCGCTGCTCAAAACAGCTTGATGAATGTTGAGCAAGAAACTTTGCTGAGTGCATCAACGGCATATTTTGATGTTATTCAAAACAAAGCAATTGTTGATTTGCAAAAAAACAACGAAAAACTTCTTAAAAAACGCCTTGATGAAACTTTGGAACGCTTTAAGGTTGGTGAGGTAACCAGAACCGACGTCTCTCAAGCAAGAGCCAGATATTCAAGCGCACAGGCTGACCGTATCGATTCGGAAGGCACGCTGGAGTCCTCAATTGCCGAATATGTCCGCATCATTGGTAATGAACCAAAAGATTTAACCGAACCGGGAGATATAAACAAATACCTTCCGAAAGATTTTCGCTCAGCTTATGAATATGCAAAAGAGCACAATTATTCAATACAACAAGCACGTCATCAACTCGATTCTCAAACATATAATGTTGCCGCACAAACAGGCGCATTACTCCCTGTCGTAAATTTGACCGGTAGTGTTTCTAAAAACAATAGTGACCCTTATGGTTATGACGGTGAACACACGACAGATAACGTTGAGTGGGGCGTAAATATGTCTGTTCCTTTGTATAATGCCGGAGAAACCAGAGCCAAGATTCGCCAAAGCAAATACCAAAAATGGCAAGCTCAGGAAAACGTTTTGGCAGCAGAAAGACAGGTTCGCTATGATATAAAAAATGCTTGGGAATTTATGGTCACGAATAAAGCCAGAATTTCTTCAATTAAAGATCAGGTCAAAGCTAATGAAGTCGCTCTTGATGGTGTTCAAAAAGAAGAAGCCCTTGGTAACCGTACGATTCTCGATGTGTTAAACGCTTATCAGGAACTTTTGAACTCAAATGTAGAAGAAGTAAAAGCCAAAAGAGACTACTATGTTTCTTCAATGCAGCTGCTGATGGCCATGGGCAAGCTGACAGCAAAAGATTTGGCTTTGAACGTCGAACTTTATGATGCTCAAAAATACTATGACGAAACCAAAGGCAAATGGTTGACGCTTTCAATCGATGATTAACCAAATTTAACGAGAGGACGCTATTATGGCAGAAAATGAAATCCCTCAAGATAATCCCTCAATGGAAGATATCCTGTCTTCCATAAAGGGGATATTGTCTGAAGATGAACAAGGCAGTCCCGCCGCTCTTGAACAAAATGATAAAAAAGAAGACGACGAAATTTTTGATTTGTCATCTTCTATGATTATCAACACCCCGTCAAAGCCAGAATCCCATAAGCCGGAAGACGACATAACCGCTGCTTTGGATGACGATCTTCCTGATATAAAGCTGGGAGAAGATGAGGATATAGATATTCCAGAAGAGCCTGTTTTTGCACCTCAGGTAAAGGTCGAAGATGAAGATATTTCAATTTCTGCTGCGCCGCAAAACGAGCCGGAACCTGAAGCCAAAGAAGAGGCTATTTCTGAAGAACAGTTAGATAAACTCATTCAGTCAATAGATGATAATAATGTCGATTCGGTGCTCGAAAAAGAAATTCCCGAAGAAGCTCCTCATGCTGAAGAAAAAGAGCTCGAAAAACCGGAAGACGTTTCTGATGCAATAATTGATAATTTTGCTCAGATGTTCTCTGAAAATAACAAAAAAGCAGAACCTGCAGCTGTTGCCGTTGCACCGGCTCCTGCTCAAATAGGCAATGGTGCGCAAACGGTAGAAGACTTAATCAAAGCCGTTATGGCCGAAAGCCTAAAACCGGCTATTGAACAAGCTTTAGCTTCGGTAGATAAAGACATCATGGAACTTGCCAAAGAACAAGTCTCAAAAGAGGCAAAAATTTGGGTTGATAAGAATTTGACCGAGGTTGTTGAATCTGTAATCCGCGAAGAAGTAAAACGAGTGATGGCAAAGGTTGGGTCTTAAGAGAAAGGCAACAGCCTGACCTGACCTTTTTAAAAATGCTCTCAATTCATCTGAAACTGAGAGCATTTTTGTGTTTACATGTTTAAAATTAAGTGTTAATAAACAATTAACTAAAAATTAGAGGAATAGAACAAAATGTTAGAAAAAAATTATACCCCTAAAGATTTTGAAGAAAAAATTTATGCGGATTGGGAAACTTCGGGCGACTTTAAGCCGGATATGCGTTCAAATAAAGACGCTTTTGCAATTGTTATTCCGCCGCCCAATGTTACCGGTATTCTGCACATGGGACATGCTTTGGATAATACCTTGCAGGATATTTTAATTCGCTATAACCGCATGCTTGGCAAAAAAGTTTTGTGGCAGCCGGGAACAGACCACGCCGGTATCGCAACCCAAATGGTTGTTGAAAGAAATCTGTCCAAGGAAGGAAAGACCAAGCATGATTTAGGGCGTGAAAAATTTATCGAAACAGTCTGGAAGTGGAAAGAACAGTCCGGCGGCACGATTACCAAACAGCTTCGCCGCTTGGGAGCTTCTTGCGATTGGAGCCGTGAAAGATTTACCATGGATGAAGGCTTGTCTCGTGCCGTTCGCAAAATCTTTGTCAGCTTGTATAAAGATGGTCTGATTTTTAAGGCCAAAAAATTAGTAAACTGGGATCCGAAATTAGGAACAGCTGTTTCTGACTTGGAAGTTGTTCAAAAAGACACACTCGGAAAAATGTATTACTACCGCTATCCGATTGAAGGCAGTGACAGTGAATATGTTACAATCGCTACCACCAGACCGGAAACCATGTTTGGTGATACGGCTGTTGCGATATCTAAGGATAACGAAAAGTTGAAACATTTAATCGGCAAGAATTGTATTATTCCGATAATCAATAAGGTCATCCCGATTATTGCTGATGAACATGCAGATCCTGAAAAAGGAACCGGTGCGGTTAAAATTACGCCGGCTCATGACTTCAATGACTTTGAAGTCGGCAAAAGACATAACCTCCCGTTGGTTAATATCTTAAATCCGGATGCAACCTTGAATGAAAATACCCCTTATGAAGGCATGACCACACAGGAAGCCAGAGCTAAAACGATTGAAGAATTAACCAAGCTGGGGTTAATGGACAAGATTGAAGATCACCCGATGGTTATTCCTTACGGCGATCGCTCAGGCGTTGTCATTGAGCCTTTGATGACTGACCAGTGGTTTGTTGATGCGCCGACTTTGGCAAAAGAAGCCATGAGAGTTGTTGAAAACGGCGAAATGGAATTTGTTCCGAAGAGCTATGAAAAAACATACTTTGAGTGGATGAGAAACATTCAGCCATGGTGTATTTCACGCCAGCTTTGGTGGGGCCACCAAATGCCGATATGGTATGGTCCGGATGACACAATTTTCTGTGAAGAAAACGAGGAAGAAGCCCTTGCTGCCGCCGAAAAACATTATGGCAAAAAAGTTGAACTTCGTCGCGAAACAGATGTTTTGGACACCTGGTTCTCTTCAGGCTTGTGGGCTTTTTCAACTTTGGGCTGGCCGGATAAAACGGAGTATCTTGATACCTTTTACCCGACATCAGTTTTGGTAACAGGCTTTGACATCATCTTTTTCTGGGTTGCTCGTATGATGATGATGAGCATGTACAAGATGAAACAAGTTCCGTTCAAAAAATGTTATATTCATGGCTTGGTTCGTGATGAAAAAGGCCAAAAGATGTCAAAGTCAAAAGGCAACACGGTTGACCCGATGGCCACGATTGAAAAATATGGTGCCGATGCTTTGAGATTCTTCATGGCCGCGATGGAAACACAAGGACGTGACATTAACTTATCAGAAGCGCGTATTGCCGGTTATCGTAATTTTGCAACCAAACTGTGGAACGCCGCTCGATTCGGTGAGATGAACGAATGCCGTTTGGACGCATCATATAATCCGCAAAATGCAAAATTGGCTGTAAATAAATGGATAATCGCCAAGGCTCAAGAAGCCAGCAAAGAAGTCACCGAAAATTTAAACAGTTTCCGTTTCTCTGATGCGGCAAATGCTGTTTACCAATTTGTTTGGGGCTCATTCTGCGATTGGTATATTGAGATGATAAAACCGATTCTCTATGGCGAAAATGAGGCAGATAAGGCCGAAACCAGAGCAACCTTTGCTTGGGTTTTGGATAGAATTCTGATCATTCTTCATCCGTTTATGCCGTTTATTACCACCGAGCTTTGGAACAATACGTCAGAAAGAAGCGTTAAGTTGATTCACGCTGCTTGGCCGGAAAATGAACAGATTAATGAACAAGCCATGAAAGAAATTGACTGGGCCATAGACCTGATTTCAGAGATTCGTTCGCTCCGTTCGGAAATGAACATTCCAGCCTCGGCTAAGTTGACGGTTTATCTGAAAGGCGCTGAAGAAAAGAGCAAACAGCATTTGTCTCAGCTTGATAAAATCATCTGCACTTTGGCAAGATTAGAGAGCATTGCCGCTTATGAAGGCGAGATAACACCGGATATGGTCCAGAGTGTTTTCAAAGAAAGCACATTGCTTTTGCCGTTAAAAGGCGTTGTTGACTTTAAGGCTGAAAAAGAACGCCTTAAAAAAGAGCTGGATAACCTGAACAAATATTTGGAAGGTTATGAGCGCAAGTTGAGCAATCCAAGCTTTGTTAAAAGAGCTCCTGCCGCGGTTGTTGAAGAAGAACGCCGCCGTCAAAGCGAAGCTAAGGAAAACAAAGCTAAGGTTGAAGCCGCGCTTGAAAGAATAGCCAACTTCTAAAGCTGATAAAAAAAGATTAAAGCCGCCTATGAAAAAAGGCGGCTTTAATTGTAGGTGCGGATAAGTATTATGAAACAGTTTATTCTTAAATAAAAAGGTATATAGTAAACAAAAGGATAAAAGGTTATCGAAAAGAAAAAGATGAATATAAGCCGCTTGATAGGGGGAATAATAGTCGGTTTAGCTTTCTCGGGCAGTGGAAATGCTCAAGAAGGCCGCGCTGTTTTATATTCTCCGTCAATGGCCTCAGAGGCTGAAATAATAGCAAACGGCAAAATTGATGATAGCGTTTTGAGCTTTGATAATCTGGAGTTTGATGAAAATGGCGAGCTTCTTCCCTCAACAGCTAAAGCACAATCATCTCCGGCACAAACTAGTGATAAAAAAGAAAACACTCCGGCATCTGCTCCTAAAATACAAGGAATAATTCCTCCGCCCAGCCCGATAAAAGGCGGCGAAAATCCAGACTTTACTGAAGCCGAAGTATCCGTAGAAAAAATAGAAGAAGGCACAAGCTTAACCGACGCCTTAAAAAATAAAGAGGACGAAATCCCCCAAGAAAACGCCTCAAAAGAAGAAGGATCCTGGATAAGCAAGCTCAAACAACCGCTGAGTGCAATCGGTAGCAGTATTGTTTCCGGAGAGGGCGCCAAAAACACACTCGAAAATTTAATGACCGATTCTCAAGTCAATAAAGAGCGTTCCAATGCCTCCGTGTTTGACATATCTGGAATAATGCTGAGAATGTCTCCTCTTCAGGTTGATGACGCCATGAAAAAAAGAGGCTTTCAGAAAGTCAATCAAGAGTACGAGATTCCCAATTTTATCCGCTGGCGCAACGAAGAAGCCTGCCGCAATAACGGTGTTGTCGGATATGAACGCCTTGAAAGTTGCGTTGTGGAAATGGCAAAGAAAAATAACTACCAATATATATACCTGACCAAATATGTAAAATATAAAACAAAAGAAGAAATTACGGTAAGATATACCAGTAATTTTACTAATAATAAAGTTTATCAGGTTATATATAAAAGTATGGCGGCCACACTGACCAGCAGTGGCGCAAAAGCCATCTATTTAAGAAACATAAAAGTGTATGATTTCTGGAAGCTCATAAACCGTAAATATGGTGCTCCGGACAATAAAGAAGAAGTCACTTGGGGACTGGGAAATAATAAACCCTTTATGCGCGCCTCAACCGGATTTCTGCATCTTGAAGACCCGATGCTCAGAGAGTTGGATTATACACGTATGTCGCGAGAAGACCAATTATTTATGAATACAAATTTATATAGTTTTTAAGAAGGAAAAGGAATGAACGCTCAGGCAACAGAAATAGCAGAAATAATAAGTACACGCATTAGCCATGATCTGATAGGAAATATCGGAGCAGTTGGTAATGCGGTAGAGTTGCTTGAAGAAGGGGATATGGACTTTCTTGATGATATAAAATCGATTCTAAAAATCAGTTCAGGGGTTTTAAATAGCCGCATGAAGTTTTTCAGAATGGCATTTGGCCTAGACAACAGCAATATAGAGGATGAAGAGCAAGTAAACAAAATCTCTCAGTTCTACATAAAAACCATCGGCAGCGGAGCCAATAACGGCATAAGCTTGACCATGAATTTAGCCGGAAAAAAATTATATCGAGAAGCGATGTTAACGGTTATGATACTTGTTGATACCATTATTCGCGGCGGCGAAATAACAATTTCTTGCGATTCAAACCAATTGGAGGCAAAGCTGCGCTCAGAAAGAGAATTGTCTGCAGAAAAAATAGCAACAATACAAAAAATCTGGGAGAATACATATCCCGAAAATAAAGCCATATATGCAGCAGCAATATATCTTAACGAAAGAGTAAAATCTCGGAGTTATAAAATAGCACAAAAAGAGGCAGAAGGTTTTGAACTAAACATACAGATAAGGAACGAGCAATGAAAAAATGTATTATAGCCGATGACTCAAAAATAATATGTATGTTAATCTCAAAAATCATGGGAAATTTGGGATACGAAATCCTTGAGGCCGAAGACGGCGAAGAAGTTGTCGAATTATGCGAAAGAGAAGAGCCAGATTTAATTATAATGGATACCAAGCTACCTATCTTGGATGGTCTTGATGCAATGTACAAAATAAGAGATATGCTCCGCATAAATCAACCAAAAATAATATTTTGCTCTTCAGTAAATGATCCTGAAAGAATAAAAGAAGCCCTTGATGGCGGAGCCGATGATTATATAATGAAGCCGTTTGATGAAGAAATAATCGTCAGCAAATTAGATATATTAAATTTAGTATAGGAGCAGCCGATGAAAAAAGACGATTTTGAATATCTTTTAGGATTGCTAAAACAGCATGCAGGCTGGGACCTAGGCGAAGATAAGTTTTTTATTTTAGATAGAAAAATATACAATTTTGTAAGAGAAAAAGACTATGCATCGGTAGAAGACTTAATTGCAGATTTGCATCAAGGTCAAAAGCCTTTGCTTTGGCAGGTGATAGAGGCTCTAGCTTTATCAGATACATGCTTTTATCGTGATTATAAAGTATTCAGCACCTTCGAAAGCCGCATACTTCCGCATCTAAGAGAAGCCAACCGCGGAAGCCGAAAGCTAAGAGTCTGGAGTCTTGGTTGTTCATCGGGGCAAGAGACCTATTCCATCGCCATTTCTATAAAGAACAGAATGTTTGCAATAAGCGATTGGGACATTAAAATAATTGGAACAGATATCTCAACTCCGTCAATCGGAAAAGCGCAAAAAGGATTGTATAATCAGTTTGAAATACAAATGGGGTTAAATGCGCGTACTATCATAGATAACTTCCACCAAGAAGGAGACCAGTGGCAGGTAAATAACGAAATTAAAAATATGATAGAATTTCGCCGCTACAATTTGTTGGATAATGTTACCTTTACCGAGCCATTTGATGTTATTTTCTGCCGCAATGTTTTAAGATTTTTCTCAAAAGACAAACAAGTAGAAATGTTAGAATCAATTTATCGCAATCAGGTTAATGGCGGCTTTTTATATCTTGGTATGGGTGAAGAGCTATATGGTATTGACAAATATTATGATCATGTAAAAGGCATGAAATGCCTTTATCAGGCCAAACCGGAAATATCACTTCCTAAAGAGAAAAAGTTTGAGGTAAAGACAGAGGTCAATGCTCCGAAAATGCCAAAATTTGTACGACCGGAAAATCTGACAACAATCTCATCAGGTGTTGTCCGTAAAGCCAATTTGGATAAATAAGAAAAAAAAGAGAGCCTTAGTAAGGGCTCTGGAAAAATGGCTGGTTCTGCGACTTTTTCTGCGGATGATAAATAAAGATATTTGTCGTTGTAGGAATATTATAAGTTCTGTTCCAATAGCCGCGGTTTTCCATACATTCGCGATAATCACCGGGATCTATATTTGCATCATCACGGAGGGAGTTAACAATAATAGGCTGCGCTCCCGGATAAGGTATATATGAGGCCCAAATACCACGTTCGCTATGCCAATCAGCGCGAATATCAAGTTTTTCTTCTTCTGAAAAGAACCAGTTTCTCATATCTGGGATAATTTGAAAATATTCAGCTTTACGCAAACATTCGGAGTGATCTCTGGCAAATTTTTCAACGCCGGTATTTTCTCTCTCCCAGTGATAAACGACTTGCCCTCTGCCGGTCACCATCCAAGAGCATCCGGAAAGACAAAAAGAAGCAAACACTGAAGCAAGAACAAATTTTTTCATGATAATTTCACTCTAGAAGTCCAAATTAGCATAATGTTTTGAGGGAAGAATACCCTTGATATTATCTTTAAGAATATCCTTAAAGCTGGGTCGAGATTTTATTTTAGAATACCAAATTTTAGCATTTTTATATCCTTCCCAAGGAATGTCGCCCAAATAGTCAATGACAGAGAGCTGAGCAGCGGCAGCAATATCCGCCAAAGAGAAATCATCTCCTGCCAGATAATTTCTGCGTTCAGCCAACCAATCAATATATTCAAGATGGAAGGAGAGGTTTGATAACCCGATTTTCAAGAGTTTAGAATTCGGGGCCTGATTTTCCAAAAAGCGCTTATAAATTTTTTCAGCAACAATATTTTTATAAACTTCGGCATAAAACTTGTCATCAAACCATTCGCAAATTCTGCGCACTTCGGCGCGAGCTTGTGCTGTTTTGGGCAACAGGGACACATCAGGACAAGCCTCTTCCAAAAACTCAGTAATAGCATAATTTCCGGCCACAACATTTCCGTCATAAACAAACACGGGAAGAGATCCTGCCGGATTCAAATTAAGCAACTGTTCTGAGGGCTGCCATGGTTGCTCTTCTCTGAGTACGAACAGCATTTTTTTCTCAGCAAGAATAATTCGCACTTTCCTTGAAAAAGGAGAAACCGGATGATGAACCAATAAAACCATAAAACCTCCCTCTAAAAAACTAAACAGAATTTTATCAGCAAGGAAAGATGAGGTCAATAGGATAAATAAAGTTATTTATCATTAATGAAGTCAGGAGCCACAATGCCAATATTTTTTTCTTCAATTTTATTAATATAGTCTTGCAAGACAGAAATAAGTTTTTCTCTGGTAGCTGGGTCAGAAGAAATTTTTGTTAATCCGCGTTTAAGTTTGTTTCTATAACGAGAAACTTTTGAAATCCCGATAAATACCGGAATACTCCAAACTGGAGAAGACATAGATATCTGAGACCTTAATCCAATTTCGGATAATAAAATCCGAGCATTATATTCAGAAGCAAGAACATAATCAAACTCTTTAGAAAAAAGCTTTTTATAGAGCTCATAAGGGTTGTCGATTTTTTCAATGTTTAGCTCAGCAATTTGCTGATTAACATAATCACTGAAATATTCATAAGAGCCCATTCCGCCTTTAAGATTTTTCAAATCAGCAACAGAAGAGATTTTAACGGTAGAATAAAGGGGGGTGATAACCACGACAGGATTGTTGATAAGTGCAGGATAAATCAGTTCGATACCAGCATAATCTTTAGATGCACTATAAGCCCCAAGAATAAAATCAAACTGACCACCACGAAGTTCTCTAAGAGTTTGAGGATAATTTTTTTGCGTTTCATAGCGTATCGAAAAATTTGCCTGTTTAGCATAATCTGCAAGAACAAAGTTAAAGATTGACCCAAAATAATTTGTCTCTCTGTCATCAGAAGGATAACCAAAAGGACGATAATTAGGAAAGCCGGTTCCGCGCAGAGGCTGAGTTGTAGAGTTTCTGTCAATATCAAACTCAACCTGAGCCAAAACAGCGGTAGGAGTAGTTATCATCAACAGAAGAGCAAGAAAATATTTAAGCATAAGCGGCTCCCAAAAATTTATACAATTTTAATAAAGATAGTATATAATAAAAAATGTTAAAAAAGGTAAAACAAGATGATGATAAAAAGGAAGGAAAATGGATTCTAATCAAGCCTATGTGCAAACGCAGGTATCAGGGCTTACAGAAAGTGAGTTGGAAAGCCGAGCGCTGATAAAAACGGCCTCAGCTTTAAACGACATAAAAGAACATTGGGAAGAGAAAAAAACAGAGTTACCTCAAGCACTCGAAAAAAATCGCCGTTTGTGGAGCATATTAGCGACCGCAATGGGAGAGCCGGATTGTCCGCAAGACAAGGCAATAAAAATAAATATAATAAATTTATCAATATTTATATTTAAGAGAATAAACATGATATTGGGAGCAGAAGACCCCAAGCCGGAACTATTGAATATATTGATAGATATAAATATGAACATAGCCAAGGGGCTAAATGAAAGAACGCAGTCAGAAGAAGCCATAACAGAAAACCCCTAAGATAAGAAAGCAATTAAGATAAGAAAGATCTTTAACGGAGC
>CALXTD010000015.1 GCA_944391315.1 uncultured Alphaproteobacteria bacterium
TGTCTGTCATTACTTCACTTCAAAAGAATCTCTTGGTTCCTTTTCTTAGAAATATCACAGACTTTATTATATCTTTTTAAGACATACCGTCTGCGTATCCCCTCTTATTTTCCGTATTCAATCTCTGTCTTTATAACCTGTCGCCTCATCAGGTGACGAAGAGCTTTATATTCTAGCTTGAAGCAAATGTCAACATAAAAAAATAAAAAAAATGTGATTTTTTTTGAACTTTTTTACATCTGTTTGATTTTTCAAGTAATTTTATTGTGATTTTTTTATATTCTTTTTATTTAGTGGCTTCAGTTCATTTTTTTGTTTACATTTAAGAAAATTGTGCTATTTTGTCCAGCGTAACCTTATTAGTATACTTATTATTAACCCTTAAATTTTTTTTAGTATGAAAAAGATTTTTACTATTTTGTGTTTATGTAGTGCTGTCATTTTTTTGTTGTCAGCTTGTGGTGGTTCTAAATCCAAGTCAGGATCTTCTAGTTTGTTTGGCGGTTCTTCTGAGCCGGTTTGCATTACAGCTAATGAAAATACTGTACTTTTGTTAACAAGCTCTACGACCTGTGATGTGGAAAACACAGACAAAGGTTGCTTGATAACATTTAAGACTAAGGTCGGCAAACAATCCTTCCTGATTCCGGTTCAATATGATTTGGACCATTATAAGGAAAGATACCTTACAGCGAATGGTACTTTTGAAGAATTGCAGCTCAATGCCGGACAATTGTTCAAAAAGGATGACGGCTTTTACATGAAAGGTAACGTTCGCCCTTATGACGGCGCAGGAATGACGTTCCGCTTACCTAATGACAAAATGCTGACCATTGTCGCACCTTTTTTGTATGATAAAAAGATGCTGGACGTGGCGACAGTCAGAGTTAGGCATTTGCCTTTAATCCTTACCAATAAGAAGGAATTGCCTATCATTAATGTTAATGTTGCGCTAGCATCTGACCCTGATGCAATTATATCGCCGATTTTTCTGCCTTTGGGCAAAGAAGAGTTGTCGACTCCGGCAGATGTAGAGCAACTGGTTAATGACGGAACGATTAAGGATGCGAGAATTATCCACTTTGATTAACTTAATAAAAAAGAGCCTGAGATTTAGTCTCACGCTCTTTTTTTTTGTTATTTGTTTTCTTTTTTTTAACCTTAAGCAGGTATAATTTTTCCAACTTATGTTTTATTTTGGGATAGTTATCATGTTTAAGAGGCTTGTTTTTGCTTTATTTATTTTAATTTCTGTTTCTTCTTGTTCTGAAAAGCAACCCATTGTGGGAATCGATGGTTCTGCAATTCCTCCGGCTTTTGCTAATTTTCCGGATATGCCGTTTCCGGCTTCGGCTTATGTTGACTTAGAGGAGACAAAGGCTTTAGGCAGTGGTAACAACTGGATCGGAAGTCTTGTATTTACCGTTGATTATTCTCCTAGCGAAGTCTTTGACTTTTATATGTCTGAAATGCCTAAACTCGGATGGATCGAGGTTGCAACCGTGCGTGCAAGAGTAAGCCATATGACTTATATTCAAGGAAGAAGAGCGGCGCAAATTCTTATAGAAATGGATTCTTCCGATTCTTCTATGGTGACAATTACTGCGATTCCTAATGAAAATGTGGTCGGCAAAGGAACTGTTAAATAATGAAACGCTGCTTTTTTACTTTTGGCGGAAGCCAGTTTTGGGAAGATGTTTTCTTTTATCAGAAGTGGCGAATCCAAAGAAACCACAAAACAAAAGAGTTTAGACTGCTTGATCCTTGGGATATTCGGCGCTATGAAGGCGGTTTTGAAGAATGTCGCCAAGCTTTTGTTCGATTCATTTCTCTTTATCAGCTGCCTCGTCAAAAAGGACATATGATTATTATGATCCATGGCTTTGGCGATTCTAAAAATGTGTTTAAACCAATGTGGCGTGCGGCCTTGCAAGATAATTATCTGGCGGCGGCCGTTAATTATCCTTCAACGCAAAAAAATCTTAATTCCTTTGTAAAACAATTTAATTTTTTTCTTAATCATCTGGAAGATGTGCAAGAAGTTTCTTTTATTTCTTTGGGAATCGGCGGAATCGTTTTGCGCAAGTTGCTTGCCTCTAAAGAGCCATGGACGCAAAAGTTGAAAATAAATCGTGCTGTTCAAGTTTGTCCGCCGAATCAGGGTTCGGCTTTATTGACCAAGCTTGCCTCTTTTAAGTTCTTGAGAAAAATTATGGGACCGGCTTGTAATGATTTTGCTCCCAAAGAAGCTCCTAGCTGGGATAAATTGCGTCTTAAAACAGAAATCGGCGCTATTTATACGCAACGCCCTGAGAGAGGAATCTTATTCTTTTTACCTAAAAGCTGGCATAAGTATTTTTATGTGCCTGATGTTGTAAAGTTTAAAGGTGTAAAAGAAATTTTTTATGTAAGAAATTTTCATCTTAATCCTTTTAACAACGAAAATATTGTCAATGAGTGTTTGCGCTTTTTGAAACATGGAAAATTTTAAAAATATCAAAAAACTGTAACACTTTTTTGGTGTTTTTTATGTTAATATATAAGGTGAGAACTGATGAAGTCTTTTTTAGTTAATATTCTTATTATTGCGGCAGCTGCCGTTTTGTACTATGTGGGCTTCTTTAAGTTTCTTGCAAGTTCAACAACCTTATGGGTACTTGTTGCTCTTGTTGTCTTGTTGTTATTATTGGGCGTGAAAATTATCGGACTTCCCGGAAAGGAGAACAGAAAATGAGCAAGTTCCTTTCTTTCTTATCCTCTGTTGCGGTGGCGGTTTCTTGTTGTTTGACCGCTTCTTTTGCTCATGCCCAAGTTATGCAAAATTATGATCCGAATTATGGTAATTATGTTCACAAAGAAGGTTCTAAAAACCCTTTTGAGCCCGATGATTTTATAAAACTTTCAAACGAATCCAGTGCAGACCTCGGCGATGTGGCAAAATTGGATGCTGCAAAAAAGCAGCTAGAGTTTCGTTTTAAACAAGAAGAAGTTGTCGTTAAAATGTGGCTGCACGAAATTGGCGGTGACAGCTCTGTTACAAATATTGTTAATAACGCTATTAATCAAGCTAAGTCACAATTAAGTTCCCTCAAGCAAGATGCTTCTGATTTGGCTAGCGGTGAAAAAAGCCTGTTAGATATTGTAAAAGATAATATTCAGAAAACACTTCAAAATACTCCTTCTGCTTCTGATATTTTAGATTCTCTCGGAAATATTGCTAAAGCCGAATGGTACACCAGTAATTTGAAAAACTTTCTCTATGGTCAAAATACCGTTGCTAAGGATATAAATGACTTAATTAAAAGCAAATACGGCAATGATGAGGGACTGCTGAAAGCCGGTCAAGAATTAGTAAAACTCGGTGAAGAAGCCAAGACATTAAAAGAACTGGCTGAATCTAATGACATTATTGACGACGGCAACGGACAAGTCTACGTTTATGTAACAGAAGACGGGCAGCAAATCTATTTTGTAAAAAATGAAATGTCTATGCTATCGTCGCCCTATACGACAATCAGCGGTGTTACCAAAGGATGTATGCCTTTGCCTGCAAAAATTGCTGAGAACAGAAGCTGTTTCTTCTGTCCGCTATTTTTGACGATTTTCAATGCTGCTCAGGTTATGTCGACTAACGCCTTTTCTAAATTGGCAACCCCTATTGCCACTGTTCTTATGATTGGGTTTGCCATTTATATCGCCTTTTTGGTTTTGCAACATGTTAGTTCAATGTCGGCACAGACTTCTGCTAAGTTTTTAAACAACCTTTTTGCTCAGGCCTTTAAGGTTTTGTTTGCTTATCTTTTGCTGACGAATCCAAATTTTGTATATGACAAGTTTATCGGTCCGGTGCTTGATGCCGGTACTGAGTTGGGTGGGGCGCTCTTATTTGAAGAAGGTAGCGGCTATATGGAATGGTGCAGTGTGGAAGAAAATATCGAATCCAAAACGCAAGAATTTATTATGGGCGTTGATGGCGATCCTTCCGCTCAGCTTAAGGAAGGGCTGATACCTTCATATCTGTATGTTAAAATTAGCTGTTTTATTCGCTCTGTTCAGGCTGAGATTTCTACAATGCAAAGTATTGGCTCTACATTAATGTGCGTATCCAGAAATTCTGCCGCAGAAGAAAACTGGGGAGGAATCCCAGACTTTAGCATGATGATCCAAGGATTTATTATTTGGGCTATGTCGTTAATCATGTCTTTGGCGTTTGCGTTCTATCTAATTGATGCGACTGTGAGAATCGGAATTTTGGGCGCTCTTATGCCGTTCTTCATTGCAAGCTGGCCGTTTAAACCGACGCGTGGTTATACTAAAAAAGGATGGGAACTCTTCTTAAACACCTTCTTTGTTTATGCCATGATGGGCTTGGTAGTTAGTGTCAACTTACAACTGATTGTTCAGGGGTTGTCTACCGGTGAAGGTGGTTTGGATGAAATTGAATCTGCAATCAACGGCAATAATATTTACAAATTAAAAGACTTGCTGGATATTGGATTTTCTGGATTTTTGGTTTTGATTGCTTGCTGTTTGTTTGCCTTTAAGCTGACCGGACAAGCTAATGCCATTGCAGAACAGTTTGCGGGTGGTGCCGGTGAAAATATTGGTACGAAAATTGGTACACTGGCTTACTCTGGTGCAACCAGTGCTGCCAAAGGAACGTTTGGTCTTGGTAAGAAAGCAATGCAGGCGACAGGAGTAACAACTGCAGCAAGAAAAGTTGGAGATAAGGTAAAAGACAAGGCATTGAGCGCAATCGGCTTGGGACGTTATTCCGGAAAAGCAGGAAGAGCGGCGTCTTCCGGCGGTAGCAACGGCGGCGGTAATAGTAATAGTAATAGCAATAGTAATAGTAATAGTAATAGTAATAGCAATAGTAATAGCAATAACAGTAATAATGGAGGTAATCAGCAACAAATTGAAGAACTTAAGAAACTGCAAGAACAAATTGAAAATAAAAACAAAGAAATAAAAGATTTAGAAGATAAAATCTCTGATTTGAAAACACAGCTTGAAAGTTCTAAAGGTGATAATGAACAAATCAAACAACAGCTTGATGCTTTTAATGCAAAACTTGCCACTTTAAAAGCGGATGTTAATACTTTGGTTGAAAATCACAGGAGAATTAGTAATCAAATAGCGTCTATGGGTGATTCCGGAAGCGCTGATCATACACATCCAACCGGACAGCAACAGGCTTATGCACAATCTCTGAGCAGGCAAGCCTCCGCTCAGCAAAATTTGGCTGCCGCACAAGGAAATTATGCTGCCGCATCTGAACGCGCAGATGCAGCAAAAGGGTCATCTATGGAAGGTCAACGTAATGCAGAAAAAGCCGCAGCCTACCAAAATATGTTAGCAATGCAAGGACAAGCTCAAACTGCTAATGCTAACACTCAACGTGCTGAACAACAACTCGGAGGAAACACTCCTTATAATACGCCTCAAGCAAAAGCAGATAAACAAGCTTATGATAATGCAAATAATAATATTGCAATGTATTCAGCTATGCATGCAAATTATCATCAAGAAATGCAACAACTTGATAATACTATTAATACTTCAAAAGATTCTAATGCTGTCGCTCAGGCTCAGGCTCGCAAACAAAAAGTAGCGGCAGAACAAGATAAATTGAAAAAAGCAATGGATATTGAAAAGAAGATTCGAGATGAGAAATTTGAATCTCTCAGTAACATTGCAGGAACTCAAGAAAATAAACAACGTATTGCTCAAGTTCAACGAAATATTGATTATGCAGAGAAAAATAAAGCGTTCTTCGGTAATAAGGGCGGACGCGAAACTTATGAAAATTCTATTGATGAAAAAGTTCATAATGATCGTTTGAATAAAAATCAATCAGACCAGATGAAAAACAGTGATGATATGCGTAAAAATCAAAATCTGATTGATGCTACACAAAAACAAATTGAAAAAGATGAGCAACTTCTTAAACAGCAACAAGAACAAGCTAAAAAAGCTACGGATGCTCAGTCAAAGGCCTTGTATGAACAGCAGATAAAAGAACGCGAGGCTATGATTAACAAAGCCCAACAGGAGCTCGCTCAGATGAAGCAAAAGGATCAAGATTATAGGAAAAATGATGAGAAGCTGAAAGCTCAAGAACAAAAGCTTAAACAAGAAGCCCAAAAAGCTGCTGGAGACCGTGTTTTCTATAATAAATTTGTAGATTCTGATCCTGCAAATAGCGATCGCTATATGGATAAGCGTGGTTTGCAATCACCCAAACAGAAAGAAGCTGACTTTGAGGCTCAAAGCTTTATTGATGGTTCTAAGGAAAATCAGGATAGAATAAAACAAGTTAATGATGAAATTGACTATTACAATAAGAATAAATCTTCTTCCGATACAAAGAATGGACAGCAGATTTATGAAGATTCTATTTCTGAGAAGACTCATAATGATCGTCTTAACCAAAATCAGCAAGAACAAAATAATGCTATGGAGGAGATAAAAAAAGGAAAAGATAAAATTGAGCAAAAACTTAAAGAAATAAACGAATTAAAAAATAAGATAACTGAGCAGAGAAAGCAGTTTGATAATTCGCAAATTAATACAAATCAGCAGCTCAATAATTTAAATATGTTACTTAGATCAGCTCAAAGTCATCTTGATAATTTAAATGAGCAACAAAAACAAATGACTGCAAAGTTGGCAGCTTTGACTGACATGGAAAAATATTTCAAAGAGGAGGCTCAAAAAGCGGCTAAAGCTCGTGATTTCTATAACAAATTTGTTAAACCGAAAGGAACAAAATAATGTTTAAGTCGGTCAACATAGGCAAAATATTTCGCGTGTTGCTGATGATAGCAGCCATATGCCTTTTGTTGACCGCTTGTGCTGATGAAGACGGAAAAGGAAGCGGGCCGTTAGAAGGTTCTGAAGGGCAGACAACAGAATCTATCGCGGCAGAACAGAGAAACTGTTGGCAAAGCTCCATTTTGGAGATGATGTATAATCAGATGGGCGTCTATGCCATGGGAATGTACAAACAAATTTGTGATGGTTCTATGGCACTGATGCTTCTTGGTTTTTGTATTTGGTTGAGTTTTCGTCTGTTGCGTCATGTCAGCTCTTTTCAAGAAGAAAATATCGGTGAAACTTGGACCGAGATCCTTAAGCAACTGATGCTTTGCGGTGTGTGTGGAATGATCGCAAATTCTTCAGCTAATATTATCTGGGTCTTAAACCATGTTATTTTTCCGCTGTTTTATGCATTTTTAGAGTTTGGTAGTGAAATGCTTAATGTTGGGGTTAATGCCGGAGGAAGTGCTTCTGAGGTTTGGTTCATTGGTGAAAAAACGACTTTAGAGCCTGTTATGACTTGTTCTGCAGGTGAGTTAGTTACTAGTTCCGATAGCGAATCCTTCCCTCAAGCCCCTTTACAACTTTTGTCTTGTTTGACCTGTACAATTAACAGCCGACTCGGGCTAGGAATGAGCTCTATTTTTGATTCTTTATGGCAAGCTGGTTTCATGGCCTTGGTTGTTGGTCTTCTTATTTATTGCATTTTCTGGTTTGTTAAAATCGCTTTTATTTTTTATATCGTTGACGCCCTCTTCCGCTTTACGATTATGATTTCTTTAATGCCGCTTTTGGTACTGTCATACGCTTTTCAGAAAACGCGATCTTTAGCAAAAAATGGGTTTACGTCTTTAATCTCCACCGCAGGCTATATGATGATAATTGCTTTTGTCATTGCAATTTGTTTATTGGCTTTGCAATCGTTTATTCAAATGCCTGAGCTTGGGCTCAATGTAGAAAATAAATATGCATATAGGGCTGATCTCAAATCATTTAGCGTGGTTCTTATCTGTTTGTTGCTCATGGCGTTTTTATGTGCTTCTACTATGAGTATTGCAAAAGATCTTACTGGTGAATTTATCGGAGATGCTGGTAATGATAAATTCCAAAAACAAGCTGGTAAGCTTACAGCTATGATTGGTAAATGGGTTTTCACCAAAATTACTTTTGGATTGGGTAGACTCTTAATGATGTCTGGAAAAGTTCGCAAAGCAAAAGGTAAAGTTGATGCCGTTACTGGCCAAATCGGTGGTGCGTTGAATAAACTCGCCGGTCGTCAACAAGGGGATTAGGTCATGAAGGTGGCTCTTTTGACATATGACTTTTTTAATAAATACAAAAAATATTTTGTATTTTGCCTCTTTATGCTTGGCTGTGTTTTAATCTCATCAGATGTTTTTGCGGAAAGTAATGCTGAATGTCAAATTAAAGCGATGCAAGAAAAATATCAATCTTCCTGTTATTCTTGCATTATTGTAAAAACACTTTTAGAGCAGTTTATGACTGTCGGGAACAGGACTTATGCCCTTTGCTCTGATGCCGGTGTTAAAATACTGTTGCTTGCTTCTTGTCTTTGGTTGGCATTTTTTGTTCTTAAAAACTTAGCGTCTTTAGCAAATGTAGAACCGATTTCGATTGTCAACCAGCTTCTTAAACAACTTTTTAAGGTTTTGTTTGCCTATGTGGTGATTGTTTCCGGCACAAATACTTTTGTTAACTATGTGGTTAATCCTGTTTTGGCAACAGGTGCGGACTATGGTTTGGCAATTATCGAGGGCGCGAATGATACTTTAGGAATGCAGGCTTCAGGTAAATATAATTATGAAGGTGAAAGTCTGTTTTCTAATGATGTAATCAATAAAATTCTTGGTGTAACAGAAGGAATCGACCGTGTTGTGTCAACGAATCTGGTTATCGGGCATGCGCTTACTTGTCATTCTGTTAATGCCGGCGCATGGAAATGGAATCTTTTGGTTACTGAGATTAAAATTCCTGATATTTGGATTTGGTTGTGCGGTGCTATTATTTGGTTCTTTGGCTTTATGCTTACGCTCGGCGTTAGCTATTATCTGCTTGATTTGTCCTTCAAAATCGGAATATCCATTGTTTTGTTCCCCATTACGATGGGATTATGGCCGTTTTCATCAACCTCGGACAAAGTTATTTCTTGTATCAGAACAATCCTTAAATCTGCAGCAATATTTGCTTTTCTGGCTATTACAACAACTTATGGAATGTCTTTAATAAGTGTGGCTTTGCGCGATATTTCCGAATTTTATACCAGAATCGAAAACGGAGATTCCCAATGGGTATCCGAGACTTTTGACATTACAGGATCGTTTTTCCTTATTCTCATGTTTGCTTATGTTTATGCCTTTTTATTGGTTTCTAAAACAGTTACCTCTTATGTCAATAAGTTCTTCAGCGGTGGTATTCTCTCCGGTGCAAATCCGTTGCATAGCGGTGCTACCATGATGACTGACGCGGCTAAACGTCCGGTAATGGCGACTGGACGTTACGCTAAAGATGTGGCTCGAGAACAAGGCGGAAAAGCAATCAAGCAAGCAGGAAAAGGCGTTAGCACTGCCGGTAAAGGTATGGCTAAAGGCGGTAAAGGCATGATGAAAGCGGGTAAAGCCTTGAGCTCTAGTGGATTGGGGGCAATTGTCGGGGTTCCGCTCATGGCTATCGGCGCAGCGGTTACTGTCGGTGGTTATGCTACTCAGGCCGCAGGAAAAGCAACTCAAGGGGCCGGCTCTATGGTAAAAAAATCAAAAGGCAAACCTAAACCTAAGGGAAAATCTGATGGAGATGGCTCTGATAAGGCTGACAATTCCGGTGGCGGAAACAGCGGCGGTAGCAGTGCTTCGTAAAAATTTAGAATTATTAAATTTTGGGCAACATTTGTTGGATATAATTAATAAAAAAGGAAAAAATGGAACAACGTAACGTAACATATTTTAACAAAAAAACAGCATTAGTTTTGCTTTGGCTTTGCTGGTGTTACGCTTTGTTGTACCCTTCTCTTTCGTTAGCCGGTAGTTATACAAACTGTATTCCAAGTTCTGCAAATGGAAAATACACAACGGAATGTCCTAACGGGCAAATAGCGAGAAATGATATTAATGTTCAGTGTGTGCGCAATCAAAACCAAAATTCTTGCCTAAATACCATGCCTGTGGCTGGAAATGTGGCTCGTATTCCTGAAGATGTGTGCTATCGTAATGCTGGTTGGAGCAATAAAAGAAACCATAACGGAATCGACTACGCGGCAGGAAAAGGAACGCCGGTTATTGCAGCTGCTGATGGTGTGGCGACTGTTAATATGTGTGTCAGCGGCGGCGGACGTACCGTTGTTCTTACACATATGAAAGCCTCTTCGTCTTCTGATGGAATCGACATTGTAAGCAGTAATTCTAATGGTTTTTACACAACTATTTACATGCATTTGGCCTCAATTACGGTAGGAAACGGCGCTCAAGTCAAAAAAGGACAGCAGATTGGTACTGTTGGCGGATCTTCTTGTTCGGGCGGAAAAATTGTTGAAGATGCTTATGGTGACCACCTTCACTTTGAAATGCGTGATGGTGATGGCGGTATCGGAAAAGGGAATGTTCTTGATCCTCTATGCAGTGATATTCAGTCCTTATGTGAAACACAATCTTCTAATAGATTTTATGAAGGAGTGTCGACTTCAGGTTATTCTCCGGGACAATGTCGTGATTGCATTTCAAACCCCGAGGCTTGCCAAGCTTCTGCCGGTATTCCTGATTATGTTCCTGCAGATGGTAGTTTAGCTCAATCTTGGGAAGGAACTAGTGCGCAAACGGCAGCTAATGAATTAGCATCAACAAATGATGGTGATTGCAAGTATAGTTCTTATCGCTCTTCTTTTGATACTTGTTTTTTCTGCGACATATTTAAAATATTGTTTAATACTGCCAGCAGACTGGCCGAAATGGCTTATACGACTTTGTCTGGCAGCGTGATTGTGCTGGTATTAGTTGGTACTGCTATTTGGCTTGCATTTCTTATTTTGAAATATGTTTCATCTTTTGAGACAAAAGACCCTCGAAATATGATGAAAGAAATTTTTAATCAGCTCTTTGTTGTGGCTGTGGTCGTTTTTCTTTTGCAGGGAACAACAAGTATAAGCTTTATGAGCCTTGTGATTTCACCGATTTTTGAGACCGGAATTTCTCTTGCTAACATTGTATTGGCTGATACGTCAGGTAATACTTGTCGTACAGATGTTCTTACCGGAATTATTTCTGACGGCGGTTTGCCGGTTTCTATCGGAACAAGTATTGTGTGTGTTATTGACGCTATTCAAAACAAAATCGCTGATGTTATTGCCCTTGGATCAACCTCTATGTGCGTTGGTTTATTTGTAGAATCGTGGAAAGAAATTCCTCTACTTCCTCACTGGGGATATTTGCTAAGCGGCCTTATCATATGGATAGCTGGATTGCTGATGTTGCTCATTTATCCGTGGCTTTTGATTGATGCCATGCTCCAGCTTTGTTTGTCCGTTATGTTCTTGCCGATTGCGATAGGGGCTTATGCATTTAAGTATACCAGACAGATGTTTGTCGGCAAGGTTTGGGGCGCCTTTATGTCGGCTATGTTTATGTTTGTCTTTTTAGCAATTGTTATCTCTATCTTGCTGCTGAGCATTGAATCTACAGTTGGAGAAAACTTTAACCGAACACTCACAAATGATGCTACGGGAATCAATGCCATTTTGCAAAATCTCGGTTGGTGGACGATTAGCTTCTTAAAGCTTGTGTTTACATTGTTATTAGCATGGGCCGTTCTTGGTGAGGCTCAGTCTTTTGCCGGTAAATTTGCTAGCGGGATCGGTGCCGGTGGCGGCCTAAAAGCCCCAGGAAACATAGGAAGTAATGTCGGCACCTTGGCAAACAGCGGTCTTAAAAGTGCTGCTTTGTTGGGCGCCAAAGGTGGAATAAAAGCTGCTAAATCAGCTTCTCCGCTCGTTTCTGAAAAAATGAACAATTTTAAGCTGGCAAGAAACAAAAATCACATGGATAAGCGACAAAGTCAATTTGCTAATAAAGGTAAAGTTAATGCTGACGGCTCTGTTTCTTACACAAATCGTTGGGGGCGTAAATTTACACAAACTCAGGATGGTTATTCTTACAAAACAATATTTGGTCGAACCGTTACTAAAAAGGTGACAAAAAATGAGAACGGAGCTGAAGTCTATACCAGAGAAAGAAAGCATAAAAACGGTAAAATAACATCTGTTTCCAATGATGGTTATATCAAAAAAACAACAAGAACCGATAAAGACGGAAATATAAGAGAAAAAATTAAAATGACTACGGCTGCCGGCAGAAGATTAATTAAAAACGACGGCTCTCTGAACCAAGTTGCCATTAATAATATTATGCAGAATTCAGGATTTTCTGATGCGGAAACACAAGAAGCTATTTTGCAGCAGCTTATGCGTGAAAGATTTCCTGACTATGATGCTAATAAAAAATACAATTCTTATAAGTCAAAATCATTCAAGCAAGGTGTTGATGAAAACGGAAATTCTTTCTTTAGCGTAACGTTGAAAAATTCTGACGGCTCAACTTCTGTTATGTCTATGACATTTAATCAGAAAGGGAATCGTGCCATGACCAGCTGGGAAGAAATCGACTCCAGCGGCAAAGCCAGCAAACGCTCTTCTGATGGTATTTTAAATCTTAAAGAAAATTATAATTATAAACAAGACGGCACCATTGATGAAAATTCTTATGTTGCTAAATATTCTGCTTCAAAATACTATCATGAAACTTGTGGCAGAGTGGTTGATAGCAATGGCAAAATTGCTCGCGGCGTTCCTATTAATGAAACGCTTTTTAGCGATGCTCATTTTTCAAGTTTTGGCAACCAAGTTGCTCATGAAGGTACCCCAAATCCTCTTGCCGGCTTTAAATAAAAAAAATTCGAATTTGTACACATATTGTCTTTTTTTGGACTATATTTTCTTGATTTCTTATATTCTCTGATTATTATATAGTCAGTTATTGCTTGAATAGCTATTATATTAACAGACGAGGTATAACAAAATGGAAGAAATTATTTTCCCGAATCAAATAAGAATGTACAGAAGACTGCGCGGTCGCTCTATGCAAGAGCTTGCTGACCATTTATCAGTTAGTCTTTCTGCTATTTCAAAAATCGAAAAAGGTTATCGCAGAGTTGATCAAGAACAATTGGTCAGAGTGGCTGAATTTCTTGATTGTCCTCTTCAAGATTTGTTTGTTAATGAACAAAATTCTCAGCTTGAGGTTGTTCAATCTTGGCGTCGTGAGCAGGAAAGAAGAAATAAGATTAATGAAAAAAGTGGTCTTAAGACTCTTGGTGCCGGATTGCGTCAGATCCGCAATGAAAAGAATCTTACTTTAATCGAAGTTGCTGAAGGTTCCGATATGACCTTGTCTGTTTATCATCGTATCGAAATGGGCCAGCGTGAAGTTTCTGATAAAGAATTTAAGAATATTTCAAAAGCGCTTGGCATGGAACCGGAGAAACTTAAAGAAGAAATCAAAAGCCTTGATGAAAAAGGCTTGCTGGAAGAAATCATTCAGCGCAATGATTCAAAATATAAGCTGTTGTCAACACCTAGAGGTGCTATCTCTTCTTTTGTTAGCGCTACACAGGAAGTTCAAAAAGTTTCTGTATATGGCACAGCCGGTAAAGATGGCGACGTTATCATCGACTTTGAAAATGAGACCAAAAAAGTTCCTTGTCCGCCGCAACTCGTTGGAAAGAAAGACGTTTATGCCGTCAACCTGTCTACAAGAAGACTGGGTACGTTGTTGCCGACAAGATCTGTCTTGTTTGCTAACCCGAATGATGTTGTCAGTGTTGGTGATATTGCAATTTATTATACCAGCGAAAAAGAGGCTAAAATTCTTAGTATTCGTGAAGATGAAAATGGTGAGCTTTATGGCTTGCGTTGGAATCCTGATGAACGTATTAAAATCGGCAACGATGATTTGACTAAGGCTCATAAGGTTGTTGCAATTTATCTTTAGTAAGATAATTTTTGAAAAAACTCCGCTTCGGCGGAGTTTTTTTTGTTTTTATTAACCTGTAATTTACGAGATTGCGCTATTATTCCCCCATAATTGATACAGAATTTTATAGAGCGAGTAAAATTGGCTGAGGGTGATTTAGAAAAAAATGCGGATTTTACGCAGGTTTACAACAGGCACCATGGGGAAGAAGACCCCATTGTGGCTGCTCAGCGCTATTTAAATATTTTTAGACAGCTTCACATTTTTTCTCAGCATAAAAGAAAAGAATTTGAAGATACTTTGGTCAATCTGCCGTTATCGGTAAAAAGAGCCTTTTCTCAACTTCCGGGCGGTTCGGTTCTTCATGAGTTTGTTAACGAGCTTGAACTTAAGGCCGGTAAGGAAGTTTCTGATAAAGGAAACACCCCTGCCCCAGAAGCCGAAACACAACCTTCTCGTTTTAACAATGATATTTCTCAGGCAAAAATTTTAGCTAATGCTTTGGCTGAGGCTCAATCTAAGATTTCGACAACATCTCCGGCGGTTTCTCAAGTTGAAATCAAAAGATTATCTGATGAGCTAAACCAAAAATTTGATGCCATGAAAAGAGATTTAGAAAAGTCTGTTTCTACCCAAGAAATTGACCTTAAAAATCTTGATGCATCGGTTCTTGAAAGCATTCAAAAAGCAATCGAAAATAAAGTCAATAAAGGCGGAAGTGTTTCTTTTCCCGAATCTTTGGTCGTTTCGCCAAGTCCTGAATTTAAGAATAGTATTGAGCAGATTGTTGACAAGTTTCTTGCAACAACCCAGCAAAATCAAAAACAAAATACAGAAGACTTAGCAAAAATCATTAGCGAATCGCAAATAAAACTGGCTCAAATTATTAACGACAAAGGGAGCTCTTCTTCCGGCAAAGAAATTGCCGACGCCTTGGCTAATGTTATTGAAAAAAATGCAGAGGCCAACAGAAAAGCTAATGCCGAACTTATCGGCGCCCTTAAGTCTGTTAATGTTGCTCGCGTGAGCGAAGATGGCGTGCCGACAATCGTTCAGCCAAGTGTTGATGTCGAATCCATTATTGATAATATTGTTGAGAAACAAACAAACATGTTTAAAGAATTTTCCCAGAGACAATCAGATGCTCTCGGAAATGTGATGTCTAATGTTTTGAAAGAGACAAATTCTTCTTCTATGGAGATGTTTTATCACGCGCTTGAGACTTTTCAAAAAGAGAGTTCAAAGATTTTGCAAATGCAGGTTTCTATTCAAAAAGCGTTGCTTTTGAATTCTAAAAACTTGCAAAACTTTGCTAAACAAAACAACGATGATTCAAATGTTGTTAGTAGTGCTACGACTCAATTTTCTTCTCAGCCGGCTCAAGAAGCAGACTTTGGAAAAATGGCTGACGAGTTATTAAATCTTGATGTTGAACTTCCTAAAAAGAAGAAGAAAAAAAAGAAAAAGAAAAAAAATAATGATGAAACAGTCTCTCCCGCTGCCGCCTATGATGCCTCAGGATTTGAGGCAGAGTACCAAGATGAAGCTGCCGGATATTCAGATGATTATTCTCATATGATGACTTATTCTTCCGGTGAGGATGCTATCAGACATCATGATGAGACATCAGTTGCTCAGACATCTCCTCATATTTATACAGACAGCGACGGACAGATGTGGGAATATGTGGAAGATGATGCAACTGCCGATGACGGACAAGAATGGGAATATGTTGAAGATGACGGTTCTGCCGGCGATGGTCAGGAATGGGAATATGTGGAAGATGACGGTTCTGCCGGTGACGGACAAGAATGGGAATATGTCGAAGATGACGGTTCTGCCGGCGATGGTCAAGAATGGGAATATGTTGAAGAGACCTCCCCTAGCGATGACGCCATCCTTAATAACGAACCTGCTGCAGTTGATGAAGAGCCTGTAGAATTTTCTTCAGCTCCGTTAGAAACAAATGTTGAGCAAAATATTGAAACAGAGCCTGTTTTGAATGATATTTCCGAGCCTTCTTTTTCCTTAGAAGAAAAAGATGAAGTCCCGTCTGTTTTAAAAGATGATTATTTTGATTTGGAGCCGGAAAAAGCTCCGCAGGAAATCGTCCCTGAAACATCTAAAAACAGCTTTAATCCGGACTTGGCAGAAAAAGTAGAGTTTCCACAGATGGAAAAAGAGCCTGAAGCGCCTTTTGTTCCGACCATAAAATTGAGCGGAAGTGATGATACTTCGGCTTCTGATCCGTTTTTTTCGGCATAGCCGTGATATAGTTGTGTAAAAGCGCCTATAAAAGAATTTACAAAAACTTATCCCTATTTTAAACTGTTTTGTGAAGGAGTGCTCCATGGAACAGAATAATACCGCTCATCTTCCTCCCGTTTCTGCGGAGGTTTTATGGTATCTTAATAATTATATCTTGCTACGCGATTATTATGATCGTACAGTTTCGAGAATCGCGGCAAGATGCGTCAGAAAGGGTAATATTGCAATTGAAGAATACCCTTTTTATAGTTATATTCTTGATGTTCTTGAAGAAATCAGCGAAGTCGGCGACTTTATTCTTTCGCACAAAGAGCTTTATCCTTATGTTGAACAAAAAATTAAGGGTGGACTTGCCGCTTTTAAGAAAGACTTAAAAGAATATCAGCTCGAGCTTCAGAAAAATTCGTCTCCGGACATGATTAAAGAAGATGCTTCTGAGCTTAATAAAATGAAAGACGCGCTCGGCCCTGTTTCAAAAACCGAAGATCCTACCGTTGGGGCCGGCATGAATATGGATCAACTTATGGAAAAACTGTTAAAAGAAAATAACCTTAATCCTTCAGGGGAATCTTAGTCGCATGAAGTATTTGTTCAAAATTGCCGGCAAATGTTGTTGTGGAGTTTTAGCGTTTGGGGTTCTTTTGTCGGCTTGTTCAAGAAACTCTGATTTTGGCACGCAAGATACTTTGCCCGTTGCACCGGCAGAAGAGCTTGATTTTGATTTTGTGGCGCCCCGTAATCCGGACATCATTAAAACGACGAAAGGTGCTTCCGAGCTTGATTTGGAAACACCTTTGCGTTGTAGAGTCAGATGGAATACTCAAGAGCTTATCTCGGCTATTCCTTATAACGCATCTTCTTTTAACCTTATTCAAAACGGCAGAAATGATATGTTGCCGCGCTTTGAGGTTAATGGGTTTTCATTCAAGTCTTTGGAAGCGCAAAAGGCTTTACTCAAGCTCGATAAAGAAGCCGGCATTCATCTGATTGCAAAAGATGGGCCTTATGCGCGTATTTCCGGTGAAAATTTAAGCGGTGAGTTTTCCGATGTTATTAAAATGATTACTGATGCGGCTGAAATTTTTTATTCTTATAACAGCGAACAGAAAGTTATGCGCCTTTCTCGCAGAGCCAGCTTTACGCTTTATGTGCCGAAATCTCGCCAGATTATTCTTGGGTTGCTTGACGTTATCAGAGGGGCCGGAATTACGGATATTGTTACTGACTGGGGTGATTATTCCATTACTTTTACGGCTGATTATGAAACCAAGCAGAAAATTATGGATTTGGTTGATTATTTCAAAGGGAGTCCGGTTCTTGTTGCCTATGATGTTAATGTCTTTCGTGTTTATCCGAACGACAAAGAAGAATCTATTAACTGGCAAGCCGCTCTTGATACTTTTGACTTTAGCACCGTTAATACATCTCAGGCTGGAATTATCGGTCGTGTCCTCACGACATCTAATGAGCTCAATTTAACGACTTTGCGTCAGTTCCTTGGAGCTCAAGCAACTATTGTTCCTGTTTCGGAAGGGCGTTTTGTTGTGCCGAACTTGTGGTTGTCGCGCTTTGATGTCGGAAAATGCAGCATTGATCAAGCCATAGAAGCTGACCTTTCTATTTTGGCAAAGGCTTCTCTTGAAAAAAACAACTGGATTTTTTCAGATATTACGCTTGATGTTACAGATGGTGAAATCGCTAAGTTTAATGTCAGAAGTAAGCTGGGCGAAAACCTGATGATTATTGGTTTGCCTAACGAAATTTTTGATAAGAACAAACCTTTTTCTGAGACTATCGTGTTTATGGTGCCGAAAATTATTCGGGCAACGGAAACAACAAAACATATCATTAATCAAATTTAGGAAAAGTTGTTATGGCTGAAAATTTTAATAATAATCCAAACAAACCTCTTTCCCCTGAGGCGAATAAGCTAAGAAAAATTAAAAAGCTGGTTAAAAGACCGGTTATTCGTCCTTTGTCGCCGGACGGCAAAAATCCGCCTTTGCGCAAAATTAAAAAGCTGGTCAGACCAATTACGTCTGCGCCATTGCCTCCTGAACCGGTTTCTTTGTCGCCAAGTGCACCGTCTTTTGAGCCGGAGCCGGTGGCTGATGTAAATGAGCCAATTAATTTTCCGTCTTATAGTGACGATAGTGTTAATGCTTTGCTTGATGAACAGCCGTCTTTTGACAATGCAGCGTTGCCTTCTACGGAAGTTTCGTCGCAACCTTTTTCTCCTTCGCAGCCGAATTTTATCAATGATACGGATATTGCAGAGAGCCACACAAAATCTGTGCTTGATGGCTTTAAAGAAGGAAATTTGTTCACAAAGAAAGCTCTTGTGTTTGCCGTTGTCGGAATGTTGATGTTAGGGCTTTTTATCGGCAAGCTTTTGTTCTCAAACTCTACGGTTGTTCGCAGCGGGCTTTCCGGCGTGATTGCGAATCCGGAAGTTCCGAAGGGGCGCGCGCGTTGCGGTGTGGCCGAAAAGACTCAAGGCTGTGTTTTATACATTATGAACCCGCAAAGGCAAGATTTGTATGCAAGAGATTTTTATGACCTTGCTTCTCAGCTGACCGGTCGCCAGCGCTTTGTGATTGAGACCGGAAATATGCGTTATTCTAATGTTAGAATCGCTCCGGGAGAAATCGGACAATTTAATATTCCACCTTTGCAATAGGTTACAAAAAAAGCTCTGATGTTTATATCAGAGCTTTTTTTATGGTATTATTTTTTATTGATTTTAGCTTTGACAGCTTTAACTATCGCCTCGGCAGTCAGGCCAAAATGCTCATAAAGTTTGTTTGCAGGTCCGGAAGCACCGAATCCGTTCATGGCGATGATTGCACCATGTTCTCCGACATAGCGTTCCCAGCCAAAGGCTGTTGCCGCCTCGATGGCAACACGCGGCGCTTGCCCCAAGACCTCATCTTTATAACTTTGGCTTTGTTCATCAAATAATTCCCAGCAAGGCAGAGAAACGACTGCTGTTTCTATTCCCTCTTGTTTGAGCTGTTCCATTGCCTCAACCGCGATAGAAACTTCCGAACCGGTTGCTAAAATCGTGGCTTGTCTGTTTTTGTCATTACCGGCAATGACGTAGCCGCCTTTAGCCGTTTTGTTTTCAGAGCTATCGGTTCTCAGCAAAGGCAGATTTTGACGACTGAGCGCCAAAATGCTCGGCTCGTGTTCGCTGTTTAAGGCACACTGCCATGCTTCGGCCGTTTCAACAACATCACAAGGACGGAAGGTTAAGATATTCGGCATGGCACGATAAGACGCCAAGTGTTCAATCGGCTGATGGGTTGGGCCGTCTTCGCCGACGCCAATCGAATCGTGGGTTAAAACATAAATTACTCTCAAGCCCATTAAAGCAGACAATCTCATGGACGGACGCATATAATCCGAAAAGACGAAAAATGTTCCGCCGTAAGGGATGATTCCACCATGCAAGGCAAGTCCGTTCATAATAGCAGCCATGGCATGTTCTCTTATGCCGTACATGATGTTATTGCCGTTATAATCCTTTGCGGTAATGGTTTTCATGCCTTTGACAAAGGTGAGGTTTGAGGCGGCTAAATCTGCCGAACCACCGATGATTTCCGGAATATGCGGAACGATTTTTTCCAAGCACATTTCTGATGCTTTTCTGGTGGCTACTTTGGTTTTATTTTTGATGCTTTCTTCCTTCAAGGCATTAAGCTCTTTGTCCCAATTGGTCGGTAGCTTATTGTTTATGACATCTAAAAATTCTTTGCCGGCTTTTTTGGCTGCCTCTTGCCATGTGTTATATTCTTCAAGGCTTCTTTTTCCGGCTTGGCGCCAATCGGACAATATCTCTTGCGGAACTTCAAAAGGCTCATAATTCCAATTTAACTGTTGGCGCATTAATTTTACTTCTTCTTCTCCGAGCGGAGAGCCGTGGCATTTTGAAGTGCCGCATTTGGTCGGTGCACCTTTGCCGATTTTGGTTTTGCAAGCAATCAGTGTTGGCTTATGAGATTTTTGCCCCATTTTAATTGCACAATTTATTTCACGGAAATTATGACCATCAATTTCGATTGTGTTCCAGCCGCAAGCCTTAAATCTTTTTATCTGATCAGTTGAATTGGCGTCAGAGACCTTGCCGTCAATCGTGATATTGTTATTATCCCAGAACACGATGAGCTTGTTTAAGCCCCAATGTCCGGCCAAAGATATGGCCTCCTCCGAAATCCCTTCCATAAGGCAGCCATCGCCGTTTATAACATAGGTATAATGATTGCAGAGTTTGTCGCCATAACGCGCATTCATAACTCTTTCTGCCAGCGCCATACCGACCGCTGTGGTTATACCCTGCCCTAACGGGCCGGTGGTCATGTCAATTCCTTCAAGATGGCCGTATTCCGGATGGCCGGCAGTTTTGGCGTCCAACTGGCGAAAGTTTTTTATATCTTCAATATCTATATCTTTATAGCCCAGCAAATAGAGCAATGAATATAGAAGCATGGAACCATGTCCTGCGGACAAAACAAATCTGTCACGGTTAAACCATTTGCCGTCTTGGGGGTTAATTTTGATATAACGGCTGAACAAAACCGTAGCGACATCGGCCATTCCCAAAGGCATACCGGGGTGACCGGATTTTGACTTTTCAATGGCGTCGGCGCTCAAAAACCTAATGGCATTTGCCATGTTTTGCTCTTTTTTGTATCCGTTCATCAGCATGCTTTTCTCCTTTTTTATTTTTCGTAATGATAGTTAAAATATTTATTATTATATTCCAGCTCTTGCTGTTCGATTATTAACCCTATGGTTATTGGGTAAAAGAACTTTTCCTTCTCGGGAATATCAATTTTGGTTGACTTGCCGCTGTGGCATATCTCAGTTTTCATTTTCGGAATATAAGCTTCTTGCTTGAAAACTCTTGTGCGGCCATCCGGCGTTCTGATATAATAAGAAAACGGAATTTTTCTTTCATATTGTTCCAGTTTGCTTTGTCTTAACTGGAATATCGGTTTTACCTCAATATAGCTATGATTAACCTGTTGTGAAATATGGCAATAGCTTTCATCTCGAACTAAATTAACCTGATAATCGTTTCCGTTCAAAATTAATTTTGAATAAGACGCATTTTCTAAGCTGACGGCCGGACATATAATCACCGGTTGCTTTTCATCTTTTTTTTGAGTTGGTTCTACCGGACCTTTATATCCCAGTTCATAAAAGCTTGGATTTTCGGGGCTGGGGCGTCGCGGCTTGTCAAAAAGCCCGCAAGCAGAAAGTCCTAATAAACAGCCCAGAAGCAGAACTTTGCCATGTGTTTTATTCTTTATCATTTATCATTCCTTATAAAAAGAGATGTCAGCTCCGTATGCTGAGAATAAGTGAACTGGTCGACCATTGTTACCGTTTGTAATTTATAGCCGCTTTTTATCAGAGCGTTGGCATCTGCAACAAAGCTCGTCGGATTACAAGAAATTCCGATTATTTTTCGCGGTTTTTTATCATCATTCATGCTTGCAATTTCTTTGATTTGAGCTTTTGCTCCGGCACGCGGCGGGTCAAAAACTATGATATCGAATCCTTTTAGTTCTTCTTTATCCAGCGGATATTTAAACAAGTTTTTTTCAAGAACTTTGATATTGCTGATTTCGTTTTTATTGACGGTACGTGCAAAGGCTTTCAAAGCCTCGGCATTAGAATCAACGGCCAAAATTTTGTTTTCTTTGCGGCGGGAAAGAGGATAAGAAAAAGTTCCGACACCACAAAACAAATCCGCTATTAAGCCGCTGTCTTCACCGATATAGCCCTGAACCAAGTTTATCATGGCTGTTTCTGCCGATTTTGAGGCCTGAAGAAAGGTGCCTGCCGGTATATATACATCTACACCACCCATCGTGATTTTTGGTTGCGTTTTTTCTAATAGTGTTTCGGCGGCAGAATTAGGACCATCGCGGTGTGATATGCGTATGATATTATGTTCTTGCTGCAAAAAGTCGGATATGGCTTCTCTTTGCTGCAAGCCAAATTCGGCTGCCGTTTCTATAACCATATCAATTCCGTTATCGGCTTGAGTTAGCCAAATATCGCCGCTGAGAATCGGGGATTTTTGTGTTTTTTTCTTTCCGGCACGTCCTTTAAGCGGTGATTGCGGCTCCGTAAAAAGGTTATTGAGCAGATTTTTTATCGGCAATAAAACTTGATTGAGTTGCGGGGTTAATAGTGCACAAGCCTCTATATCAACAATCTCTTTGCTGTGGTGGGCGTTAAACCCCAGAATGAATTTGCCTTTTTTTCGTTCAAAAGCTAAAGACGCCCGCCTACGCTGTCCGTCTTCTATAAATATCGGTCGGCCATATTCTTCGGGCGCATCAACTAATCCTGAAAGTTGTCGTTTGAACTCTGCTTCTTTCAGCTCTTGGTAAGCTTCTTTGCTTAAATTTCGATACCGACAGCCGCCACAAATTGCGGCATAGGGACATTCCATAGCTACTCCTTTGGCTCTTTATTGGGTTGTTCTATCGTAATTGCTTTATCTATTATTTGATTTTCAGCAATCCCGTCAAGCAAAGAAATTTCTTCCTTATCCTCTTTTTCAAAAATGGGGTGACGGTTAGCGGCTTCGTCTTTGTGAAGCGCTTTATTGGCCATATCAATGTGTTTTAACTCTTCAGGACTAAAAATTTCGACACGATTGCGTCCGTTTTGCTTGGCTTTATACAAAGCTTCATCCGCCGTTTTTATCAAAGTATCTATATTATCCGATACCTTTGATGAAGATATGCCTATGCTGATTGTGAATTTGACAATACGTCCGTCATCTGAGGGGATTTCGAGCTCAGAAATGGTTGTTCTTAATCTTTCGGCCACGACCTTTGCTTTTTCAGCATCAACATCAGCCAGATAGATAACGAACTCCTCACCACCGTAGCGGGCGACAATATCACCGTCTCTTAATGCTCTTTCACAAGCAGCCGCCAGTTCAATCAAAACCTTGTCTCCGGTTTTGTGGCCATAGGTGTCATTTACGCGTTTGAACAAGTCAACGTCGCTCATTAAAACACTATAAACTCGATTGTTTTTTCTGGCCTGATTGATTCTCTTTTTGACTTCATCCTCAAAATAACGACGATTGTACAATGATGTCAAAGGATCTCTTGTTGCCTGATTTTTTAACAATGCTTCTCTGTTTTTGCGGGAGGTAATGTCTTGGAATGCAGCATAAAGTACAACATCATAGTTATAATCAATCGTAGTTGCTGACGTTAACAGCCAAAACGGTGTATCGCCGTTATAACTTTTAACCAGAACCTCAAAGTCTTTGACTTCTTTTTCTTCTTCCAGACGCTCTGTTAACAAAGTCCTGTTCTCGGCATCAGCAAAAAAATCTCTGAGTCTGTAATGGTCAAGCTCTCTTTCATCTATTCCAAAAAGTTTTATCGCATTGTTATTAGCCAAAATGATTTTATCATCACTGATGCGCGACAAGATTATCGGGAATGGCGATGACTTGATAATTTCTTCAATTCGGCGGTTGTATTTGATTATTTCTTTCTTGGCATTTTCTAGACGATTGGCAAGAAAATCTGCATTCATCGCAATATAGGCTATTGCCATTACATTATAAAACAGAGGAGTAATATACCAACTGTCAACTAAAATCCAGCCTGCCGTTGCTGAAAAGTTTTTTAATATGATTATCACCAGCACAAAACTACTGCTTAATGCTGCGGTTAAATACCCTGTTGCATGGCGAAGGTGTGTTTGTGACCAAAAGGCAATCGTGATGGTTAAGAAACCTGCAATCGTATAAATTGCCTGCATATTGGCTATGACATTATTATCGGGGAAGAAAAACACAAAATAAACCGAAGCAATAAAGCCTATTATTCCTAAACCGATAATTATCAGCATGGAAGAAAGACTTCCCATCATGAGCTTCATGGCTCCTTCGACCAAAAAAAGCATTGATATCAACAATAAAAATAGCTGAGCAAAAACTAATAAATCTATCTCTTGTCCGCGAGCATATTCTACCGTCATTAAATGTGTTGTATAGATGGTCATAAACTCCAACAATAATCCTATATAAATATAGGTCAGACCCTCTTTGGCCGGCAGTTTTCCTTGTCGAATCACTAAAGTGGTTATAGAAAAAATTACTAAGGATAAAATTGTTATTATCCAGTTTGAAGTGTGTGCAAAAATTTCTATGTTTCCCATCCTGTTTCTTCCTATATCGTGTTTTTGCTTTTAATCTAAATCAACTTTATTAATATAACTTAAAAAGTAATTTTAATTTTGAAAAATTTATAGATGGATTTTTATTAAAAAATATTATAGCATAGCAATGTATGGAGAAAATTTTTTTGATTATTTTATGAGGTTTGTATGCGCGCTCACCTTAAAACAGCACAACATTACAGTCATTGCTTTGCGTTGAAAATCGACCAACTGCCTACAAAAAATTCAGATAGAATCGCTTTACGAATCCTTTATCCCGGAATGTTGTTCGGCTTGTTATTGGCCGCGCTTGGGGTTTTTGACTTATTTTCAGCTTATCTTCCGGATGAAAAAAGTGCGCTTTCTTTTTCGCAGCAGGGTGTTGATACTTGGTTTTCTCCCATCTTTTTTGACTTGGTAATTTTTGCTGTCGGAATCGGAATTGTCTTTAAGCTTTTTGCCGGCTATCTTTGCTATAGAAAAATATTTTTTGACGGTACAAACATTACCATTGTTGATCGGGCATTCGGCGGTAAAAAAACAACCTATAAAGAAAAGCTTGAAAATTATGAAGGGGTGCAGCTGAGAATCGAGTTTTTTCAGTTTGGTTTTTGGAACAGAAATCGCTATATCATTGAACTGCGCCACAAAAATTTGCATAAAGTTGCTCCGCTATACATTTCTATGAATGGGCGTAATATCCGCAAAATATGGAAAGATTATGCGAAAAAGCTTAACCTGCCAGCTATCGTATTCAAAAACGGCGATATTACCAAAATTGATATCGAAGACCTTGATAAGCCCCTTCAAACTCTTGCTAAAGAAGGAAAAATATCAAATACGTTTGACATCAATTCTCCATTACCAAAAGAAACTGTATTGGTCCGTAAACGTGATAAAAAAGTGATAAAGGTCAGTCATGTTATTTGGGATGCATATAACATTATTCTTTTAGCTTTTTTGTTTATGCTTTGGTGCGGGCTGTTTGCATTCATTCTATCAGGAAGAATTTGCCCTGTGTCCGGCTTTATTTTGGGAGCAGTATTGTTATGGTTGACTACACTGCACTTTAGACGTGATAAAATTGCCGTCAAAAAAGACAAGCTTGTTATTGTTCATAAATTTCCATTGCGCAACTTCAAAAATGATGAGCTGTTCAAAAAAGATATTGAGGCAATCGAGGTGACTGAGAATCCGGCCACGGGTAGGTCTTTTCTTTCTATCTATTCTAATTCTAAAATGGTAATTTTCGGAAAAAAACTCCCCTTACAAGATTTGCAATGGGTGAGAGCCTTTTTGATTAATGATATTATCAAGTGATGATTTTATTAAATTTTACTTGGAATATTCCTCTTTTTCGATTATAACTATTCTAAATTTGTTGCTATTTATTTTACGAGGTTTTGGTTATGGTTAAAAATAAAGCGCCTTTCGACAGTACTGATGTTTTGTTTCAGGAGATTGATGACGAACTTAAGCAAGAAAAAATGATGAACTTTTGGAAAAAGTATGGCCTTTATGCCATGCTGATTGTTGTAGTCGCTTTGACTCTTGCCGTTAGCTATGAAAGTATTATCGCCTGGAAAAACAAAAAAGCACAGACCTGGTCAGAGGCTTATGCTTATGCTTTTAATCTGCAGGTGCAAGGTGATTTTGATAAAAGCATTGCTATTTTTCAGGATATTGCCGATAAAAACAGCGGTATTTTTAAAGATTTGGCTCGTATACAGATTGCAAATGCTTACCTTGAACAAGACAATATCAGTGAAGGCGTTAAAGCCCTTCAAGACTTTGTAAATGATAAAGATGCGGATAAGAGTTTGCGTGATGCGGCAAGTGTTAAGCTCGCTTCTTATTTGCTTGAAAATGCTCCGGCCGACCAAATTAATGCTTTGATTGAGCCTTTGCTCATCGAAAAAGGGCCGTGGTTTAATATTGCTAAAGAAATTCAGGCGATGTTGGCTATTCGTGAAAAAGATTTTCAATCAGCCAAACAACTTTATCTTGATATCCTTAATAATCCCGACAATTTGCAAGACGGAATGAAAACAAGGGCTCAGGATATGATTGCCATTCTCAATGAAGAGACGGCTCAATAATCTATTATTTCTTTTTAATTTAATTTTTGCGGAGTGTTCCATGGTTGCTTCTAAAAATTTTAAGACATTTGCTTTTGTTTTGGCTTGTTGCTCCTTGGCTGGTTGCGGCATTTTATCTAAAGACAAAGTGACTGTAGAAGGTGATAGAATCGCTTTTCTTGATGGTGAAAGTTTGCTTCAACCCGACTTTAAGCCCGGAACGGTAAAAATTGACCTCCCCTCTCCGGTTATGAATACAGCCTGGTCGCAAAACGGTGGAAACCCTCTGCATGATATGGGACATCTCGACAGTGCAGAGATTTTGAATGAAGCTTGGGATGTTGATTTCGGAAAAGGAAGTTCTAAGCGCGAAATTATGCTGGCGACACCGGTTGTCTTTAACAAAACCGTTTTTACTATTGATGCAGAAGCGACTGTTTCTGCCTTTAGAATCGATGAAGGTGAGGATATTTGGGAGCATGAACTTGAACCAAAATTTGATACAGACAGTGACTCTTCTATGAAAGGAGCCGGTTTGGCTGTTGACTTTAATCGTGTTTATGCGTCAACCGGATTTGGAAGCGTTTTTGCTCTTGATATAAATTCCGGTGAAGAGTTGTGGCGTTTTGATGCTGATATGCCGTTTAGAATTGCGCCGACTGTTGCAAATAATTTTGTGTTTGCGCAGACAATGGATAACACGCTCTTTGCTCTTAATGCTCAGACTGGTGAGGAACTTTGGCGCTATCGGTCAATTCAGGAAAGCACAACTTTGGTCGGCGGGGCCAGTCCGGCCTATGACGCTGATTTAGACGTTGTGGTTGCAGCTTTTTCAAACGGTGAGTTACGCGCTTTGAAAGCCAGCACAGGTACACCGTTATGGTCTGTGCTGATGGTTTCAAGAAAAAGGCTTAACTCTCTGTCTTCAATTAACACCATTAAAGCAAACCCGATTATTGACAACGGGATTGTTTATGCCGTCGGAAATAATCACATCATGATGGCGATTGACCTGCGTACGGGTATGCCGATTTGGGAAAGAGAAATCAGCGCCGTTAATCAGCCTTGGGTTGCCGGCAAAGTAATTTATGTTCTCTCTAACGAGGCTGAGCTTATGGCGATTGAAAAGGCTTCCGGACGTATTGTTTGGAACACAAAAATTCCTCTCGGAGAAAAACCGTCTGAGCTGAGCGGGGCTTTTGCTACCGGTCCGGTTTTGACAGGATATCGTTTGATTGTTACAACTTCTCAAGGTTATGCCTTTGCAATTTCACCGTTCAGCGGAAAGATACTTGGCTTTATAGACCTTGATGAAGAAGTTTCCGTTGCACCGGTTGTGGCTGAAAATACAGTATTTTTCACCACAAATGGCGCAGACCTTGTGGCTTATAAATAATCAGGAGGAAACCCAAAGAAAATGAGTATTAAAGCGGCAATTATCGGAAGACCAAACGTCGGTAAGTCTACTTTATTTAACCGTCTTGCCGGTCGGAAAGTGGCCATCGTGCATGACCACCCAGGGGTAACGCGTGACCGAAAGATTACCGAAGGAAAGCTTTATGACCTAATGCTGACGATTATTGATACCGCAGGATATGAATTTTCTACTCAAGACAATCTTGAGCAACGGATGTGGAAACAGACGCAAAAAGCGATTGAAGATGCCGATGTTTGCCTCTTTTTGTTTGATGCAAGAGCCGGACTTCACCCTTATGATGAACATCTGGCAGGGCTGGTTAGAAGCAGCCGTAAACCGGTTGTTCTTCTTGCAAACAAATGCGAAGGCAAAAAGCAAGAAAACAGCATTCATGAAGCATTTAAGCTTGGATTAGGACAGCCTATTCCGTTTTCGGCAGAGCATGGTTTGGGACTTGATATTCTCTATCAAGCGTTGCTTCCTTTTGATAAAAAAGAAGAAGCCTCCTTTGAAGAACAAGATGAAGCTATTCGTTCGGAAAATGAAGGTCTTTCTGCCGAAGAAATTGAGGCCAAGATTGATGAAGAATATCGTAAACGTCCAATCCAAATAGCCTTTGTCGGGCGTCCTAATGTCGGCAAGTCTACCCTTGTCAATGCATTGCTCAATGATGAGAGAATGCTGACCGGACCTGAAGCCGGCGTTACGCGTGATGCAATTACTACTGATTGGGAGTGGAAGGGAAGAAAGCTTAAACTGGTTGATACTGCCGGTTTGCGCCGCGCGTCTAAAGTTGATTCTTCTTTGGAAAAACTTTCTGCCGCCAGTACCAAGCATGCGGCCTTTATGGCGCAAGTTGCGGTTTTGGTGCTAGACGCCGATGCCGTTCTTGACAAGCAGGATTTGACCATTGCGCGCAAAGTTCTTGATGAGGGACGCGCTTTGGTGATTGCCGTTAATAAGTGGGACATTGCGAATCGAAAAGAAGCGCTTGATAAGCTTAACTACAAGCTAAAGACATCTTTGGCTCAGGCTGAAGGTGTTCCTACGGTTACGATTTCTGCGCTTAAAAAAGAAGGGTTGGACAAGCTGATGTCGGCCATTTTTAAGGTTTATGACCGTTGGAATATGCGTGTGCCGACTGCGCCGCTTAATAACTGGTTTCAGGATATGATGGAGAATTGCCCACCTCCGCTCGGAAAAAACAAGCGTCGCATTAAACTGCGTTATATTACTCAAGCAAAAACCAGACCACCCGCATTTTATATTTTTTCGAGCAATCCTGAAGGGCTGCCGGACTCTTACTTGCGCTACCTGACAAACAGTTTGCGAGAAACTTTTGATATGTGGGGGATTCCTTTGCGTATTACAGTTCGGAAGACCGGAAACCCATACGCAAACAAGAAAAATTAATTTGTTTTTGATTTCTTTGTTGACCTAAGGTAATTGAGTGTCCTATAGTGTTGATAATATAACTTATTATCTCTACTATTATGGACACCAAAAATTTGTTAATCGAAACACAGTGTTTGGCCGCTGAAATTTTGTATCAAAATTATCCTGCCGCCAAAATGATTACTGACAATGCACCGCAAGTTTATCTTGTGAAAAATGTTTTTGTTTCTAACGGGAAAAGCCGCTATGGGCTGTCTGTGTGGGCTGTGAAGATTTCTGCTTCTCGTTATGGAGGCGTGTTAATCCGATCCGGTCGACGGATTGATGGTTTGCGTATCTCTTCCGGTGTGTTTGTTTCTTTTTCCGAAGAGCAGATTATCAAAAAATTTGAAGACAGCGATTTTATTGATCCATTTACTCGGCTTGAGCATACGATTATGGGGCTGCCGCGAATTACGGTTTTGGTTCGGACCAGAAACGCTGCCGAAGCGCGCGATGCTTTGAACAAGGCTTTTAACGATTTAGATGCTGATATTCACGATGTTTGCTTGGTTATGCGTTTTTTCAAAAAAGGAAAAAGATATTACTGGGCTGTCATAAAAAATGATTTGGCTTATGGGGTCAATATTAACGGGAAAGAGGCTCTGACATTTCCTGCCAAGCAAGTTTTGAAAACCTATTCGGTTGGAGAACGGATTAATCAGGATTATCGGCTGATTTCAAAAAGAGGTATTCTTAGCTTGATGCATGTGGTTTTGAAAAAGTAGAAAAAAAGGTGTTAGATTTGTTCTAACACCTTTTTTTATTAGGAATGCTACTTTTCTTGGGCTTCCCGACGGAATTTTAAGAAGAACATTACTCCGACAGGAATCGACAAGGCATAAAGCGCAACCATCGTTCCCAACGTCAGCCATGGATTGGTTATCATCAAGCTAACAAAGAAAATGACGATTATCATCAGCGGAACAAACATATAGTCCGGCACACGCCATTTCTTGGTTGAGATTGTCGGAATTCGGCTTACCATCAAAAAGGTGACAACTGCCATCAAGATTGCGCAATAGGTGTTGTCTTTGAGCCAGAGTAATTCCGGATTATCAAACGAGAGCAAAACCGGCATTATCCCTAAGGCTGCCGCAGCAGGTGCCGGAACTCCGACAAAGAAGTGATGCCAGTATTCGGGCTGTTCTTCTCCGTCAAGCATGGTATTAAAACGTGCCAGACGCATGGCCATGCCGCAAGCAAACATCAGGCAGAAAAACCAGCCAAAACGCGGCAAGTCAAAGAGTGTCCACTGATACATCAGAATCGCCGGAGCAACACCGAAGCTGACGAAGTCTGATAAAGAATCGAGCTCGGCACCAAACTTGGTTGAACCTTTTAACATGCGAGCCACGCGGCCATCCAAGCCATCAAAAAAAGCAGCCAGAAAAATGCAGATAACCGCTTTTACCCATTCGGCCTGAACAGAATAGCGAATCGAGGTTACGCCGGCACACAGTGCTAACATGGTCACAATGTTTGGCGCAATCTTGCGAAACGGCAGACCTTTTAGCTTTTGGTGCTGCTGTTTCAAGTGCTTTTGCAGCTTTTCCATTAGCGGATGACTCCCTCTAATTTTGTGGCAGATGCGGTCAAATTAGCAATAACAGTTTCACCGGCAACCATGGTTTGACCAACAACAACTTGCGGCTCTACATCAAGCGGTAAATATACATCAAGTCTTGAGCCAAAACGAATCATGCCGAATCTCTCTCCGGCTTTGTATTCTTGACCGGCAGCAGCATCGCAGACAATGCGGCGTGCAACCAAGCCGGCGATTTGAACAAAAGCTATTTCTTTGCCGCAAGAGGTTTTCATTGCCAAGAGCTGACGTTCATTATCCTTGCTGGCTTTATCCAAAGTGGCATTAAAAAACTTGCCCGGGACATAAACGGCTTTGGTGATTTTTCCTTCGGCTGGTGCGCGGTTTACATGTACATTAAATACGCTCATAAACACGCTTACACGGTTAAATTTTTCTTTTTCCAAGCCGAGCTCTTCAGGGCCTTCTACTTCGGTAATCATTTGAACAATACCGTCTGCCGGAGATACAACCACATCTTTTATCTCAGGCGTAACACGCTCCGGATCACGGAAAAAGAAATAGCACCATACGGTTAAAACGCAGGCCAGCCAGCCAAGCGGAGCCCAAATTAAAGCGAGCAAAGCGGTAACTGCAGCAAATAAGCCGACAAACTTCCAACCTTCGTTATGGATATTGGGCAAAAGGTATCTGCGCCAAGAAATATCTATTGTTTTCATAATTTTATCCTTTTATAAAAGCCTCGGAGAGAAAGCCTGCCGTGACGCTGTCAACTGCCGCAAAGCCTCTGCCGCCGAAGCAAATTAAAACGTTTTACTCTTTGAGAGTAAGACTTTTAAAAAAAATTACAAGTTTTATATTGCAATTATAAAATTTTGTATGTATAAATTTGTTGTTGATGATTTTTGCGCTTGTGGCGGAACAGGTAGACGCTGCAGACTTAAAATCTGTTGGAGGCAACTCCGTGCCGGTTCGATTCCGGCCTAGCGCACCATTTATTTTGCTTGAAAATCAAGCACTTAAATCACGAGCCAAGGCTGAAAAGCTAGGCTCTTTAATTTTTTTAAATCCTTGAAAAACAAGTACTTACATTTTTGCTTTACAATAAACAACTATGGGAG